>PCWF01000180.1:0-1854 GCA_002796165.1 Nitrospinae bacterium CG11_big_fil_rev_8_21_14_0_20_56_8 | reverse complement strand
GACGGAGCCAACGATATCCGTATGCTGGCCCGGGCCGGACTGGGAATCGCCTTCAACGCCAAACCGGTGGTGCAGAAAGCGGTTCGCGCCAGCATCAACATTCGGAATCTTGAATTAATCCTTTATTTTCTGGGTATTAATGGGAAAGATCTTAAGGAATTGCGTGAGGTTTCTCAGGCGGGGTCGAAGCAGGCATGGGCGGCCCCCGCCAGCATGGATCCGTCCATTCAATAATTTTCTCTTCCCCCTGGATGGGGAAGTAAGTGCCTGGATTGAATCCGCGCATCCCCCTTCGGAATAAATCCGGTATCCAAAAAATTGTTGACATTTTTAAATTCCTTAATGGTATCATCGGGGTAAGGTAAACATTGAGCCGCCGGAAACCGCGGGGATCGCGGTGGAAGGTCGGGTCGAAACACCTTGAAGGAATATGGGCTCCTGTAAGGGTGCGGTTCGTATCCTTAAAGGGTGCCTCTAAAACCTCCGCAATGCTTGGGTCAAATTTGCGAAATCATCGGCAAAAGATGACCCCAAAAGCGGATCTCCCTTAGAGCCCCCCCGGCACACCCCCCAAGGAACAGACAGTTCCCCAAATCTGTTTCGAAACAAAAGTCTTTCAAAAATTTTCAGATCCAGAAATGGTCCTCCAGTTATTCAGGTTATGACTGACTGGAACCGATGCGTTTGAATGGCGTTTTTCTCTGGCGAGGGAATTGTGCGCCCGGTCCCCGTGGCACCGGTTTACGTCAATTCCTCCTGCACGGATTATGATGCTTTATAAACCCAATTCTTTGGAGGTCGGCCGCCTGCCGATGAGGGGCCCAAGGCAGGAAATCGATGCAACGGAAAATTGTGTTTTCACGTTTCATTAATAATCATCCAAACCATTCTAAGGAAAAATTTCACCATGAAACAGATCAAGACCCTTTTTACCGCTATTCTCGTTGCCGCTTTTCTGGTTACCGTTTCCGGAGCTTCCGTATGGGCCGCCGATGCACCTGGAACTCAACCCAAAGAGGAGAAAGCCATGACGGGCGAACCCACGACCGACAAGGAAAAAGCTCCGGTGATGGGCGAGCCTGCTAAAAAGGAAGCCGACGCTACCAAGGCCGACGAGGGTGAGAAAAAACCCGCCGCTCAGAAAAAGCACGGCAAAAAAGCCAAGAAATAATCAGTTGAATTAATCGCGTCGGTCCGCTCCGCGGGCCGGCACGCAACTGAGATTTTCCGATGCGAGGCTGGTATCGACTGGCGAGAGGCGTAGCCGATCGAGGGTTGGTGCCAGCCTTCATTTTTTCGGGGATTTCCCTGCCCTTTTCCCCCTGAATCCCGCCCCCTTCCTGTTTTCAGATTGATATAACAGAATCCATTTGTTCGTAGTATATTGACCCCATCGATTAAAATTTTATGCTGGAGGCTTTTCGATCAGGCTGGAAGGGCTTCTCCGCCCTTTGCTTCCGTACCGGATCGTCCGAAATCGAGGTTTTGAATGAAGGTCGCGGTAATTTTCAACAAGGACCAGAGCGGGGTCATCAACGTTTTTGGCATGCAGAACCGCGAGGTGTACAAGCCCCAGACGGTGGAAAGGGTGGCTTCGGCCCTGGAGAAAGGCGGGCACAATGTCCGGGTTATCGACGGCAACATCAACGTCATCGAAAGCCTGAAGGATTTCATGCCCCGCGTGGTGCATGGCGAACAACCCGGCATGGTGTTCAACATGGCCTATGGCATCCAGGGGGTCAGCCGGTATACGCATATCCCGTCCCTCCTGGAAATGGTGGGGATCCCCTATGTGGGGTCCAGTCCCTCGGGTCACGGGATAGCTCTCGACAAGGTGACGTCCAAGGTTCTGTT
>PCWF01000203.1 GCA_002796165.1 Nitrospinae bacterium CG11_big_fil_rev_8_21_14_0_20_56_8 | reverse complement strand
GCACCCGGTTTCTCGCCTTTGCCCTGGCCGCGCTGGTCATTTACGCCTATGGGTGGCGGGTGACCCAGATCGACCTGGGCGTCCTCGTCAAAGATATCCACCTGGTCCGGCCTCTCGTGGTCAACCTGCTCAAACCCGATCTCGTGGCGTTTGAGACCGAGGGCCGGACTCCCGAAGCGATCTTTCTGCTCAATCCGAACGGACCCGGGCCGGTGGTTTCCGGAGGCGGGCCGGCGGAGGGCACGCTTGCGGTGTCCCCCGCTTCGGGAAACATCGGCGACCGCGTCACGGTAAGCGGCAGGGGCCTGGTCCCGAACTCGAACGGGAGGCTCTACTGGGTCAACGCCATCGAGCAGGAATTTCCGTTGGGCGAGGTGCGTGCCGGACCCGATGGATCCTTCGTTCGCGAGATCGTCGTGCCGCAGACCGCGCGGGGCGACGTGCAAACCGTTCGCGCGGTATTTACCTGGAGGACGGGCAAATGGCATTTCAGCGAAACCTTGAAACTGTGTGGCGAGAAGATGGTGGAAACCATTTTCCTGGCCCTCATGGCCACGACCTTCGCGGTGGGGGTGGCCGGCCCGCTCAGTTTCCTTGCCGCCCGCAACCTGATGACGCGCCACGCCGCGGGCCGGGGGATCTATTATCTGGTTCGCACCCTGTTCAACGTGCTCCGTTCGATCGAGCCGCTCATCATGGCCATCCTGTTCGCCGTGTGGGTGGGCATCGGCCCCTTCGCGGGGGTGCTGGCGCTGGGAGTGCATTCCATTGCCGCGCTGGGCAAACTGTTTTCGGAGCAGATCGAGAGCATCGATCCCGGTCCCGTCGAGGCCATCACCGCCACCGGGGCCTCGCCGGTGCAGGTCGTGTTGTTCGCCGTGGTGCCGCAGGTGGTGCCCCAGTTCCTGGCGCTGGGTTTCTACCGCTGGGACATCAACGTGCGCATGTCCACCATCATCGGGTTCGTGGGGGGAGGGGGGATCGGTTTTTTACTTCAGCAATGGATCAATCTGCTTCAGTATAATCAGGCGGGAACGGCCCTGCTTTCCATCGCGCTGGTCGTGATCGGCCTCGACGTGGCGAGCGCGCGGATCCGGGAAAAACTGGAGCGGAGCACCTGACCCGGTTCGGCGGAGGCGGGTTCAGGGATTGGCCGGAAGGGGCGTGGTGTTCATCGGGATTCCCGAGCCCAGCAGGCGGTCCAGCCCTTCCCGGAAACGCCGGGTCGATTCCGAAGCGTGACCCGTAACCTTGTCCAGCAAAAGGATGTCCTTGGCATCCAGCGGCTGGCCATAATACTGGTCGTTGCCGTTCGCGTCGGGAACGATGACCGTGCCCTTGATCGAGATTCCCGCGAAGGCCCCTTTGCTCCGTGAATACGAATAGATCTCGCCCTGGAACATGATATCGGTCGCCGCTTCGGCATGCCGCCCCGTGGGGCCCGCCGTCACCGCCACGTCGGCGCCCAGCGTGAACTTATCCTTGAGCAAACCCTCGACGCCCCGCTCGGACATGAGAAGGAGCACCAGGTCCACCACCTCGGCGCCGATCTGCAATCCGTAACTTCCGCCAATGGTGTAAACGAAGGCCGGGGCTCCCCATTTTCCCGTTTCCCGGTCGCGGGTGGCCGCTACCCCCTTTCCGAATCGCCCCGCGATGATGAACCCTCCCTTCACCATGGTGGGGAAAATGACGATCCCCTTGGCCTTGGCGATTAAATCGTGCGGAATGTGCTCATCCTCCGACATCATCAACTCTTCCACCACGAGCACCGCATTGCGGAGGAGTTTCTTTTGATCGATCAGGTCCGCGCGGGCCGAAGGGGCTGAGAGAAGAACGATGACAAGAGCGAGCGAAAGAATCCTCATGGAGGTCTCCTGATGGAACAGGTTGCGGGGAAAAGGCGACGGCAATAAACCGGCCCCTTTGCCGGGGCAGGGCCATTCCACAATATATGGGATTTCTCCTGTTACGTCAATAAGTTGCAGGAACAAACCCGGAAGAATTCCCTTTACCGCACGGGCCGGTGCCCGTAACATGCGGGATTATGAATCGTCGCGACATTCTGGACTTTTTCGGGGAACAGGGATTGATCTCCCATCTCATGCCGGGATTCGAGTTCCGCTTCCAGCAGGTTCGGCTGGCGGAGGCGGTGGCCCGTTCCCTGGATAGCGGAAGCCACCTGGTGGCCGAGGCCGGTACCGGCACGGGGAAAAGTCTCGCCTACCTCCTGCCCGCCGTTCTCTGGGCGGTCGAGAACAACAAAAAAGTGGTGGTTTCCACCTACACCAAGAACCTGCAACAACAGATTTTGTACCACGATATTCCCTTCATTCGTCAGAAGCTGGGCCTGGCATTTCGTTATTCGATCTGCATGGGGCATGAAAATTACCTCTCCCTTCGCCGCCTCAAGCGGGCAGGCCAGGCGGGCCTGTTCACCGATCCTGAAGCCGATTCCCAGATGGGCCGTATTTTCGATTGGGCGGGGCAGACGGCGACGGGATTGAAGGAGGAGCTCGACTTCGATCCCCTGTCCACCGTGTGGGAGGAGGTGGGCCGCCAGAAGGACCTGTGCATGGGAAAGAACTGTCCCACGTATTCCTCGTGTTTTTACTTCAAGGAGCGGCGCAAGTGGTTTGCTTCCCACCTGCTGGTGGTGAACCACCACCTGTTTTTCGCCAACGTGGCCAGCCAGGGGGCCATCCTTCCCCGGTTCGACGCGGTGGTTTTCGATGAGGCTCAGAACCTGGAGGAGGCGGCCACCCATTTCCTGGGGATCGAGATTTCCAACTCCGGATTGTTTTATTTTCTGGACCGCCTGTACAACCTGAAGACCCAGCGCGGAATTCTGAGCCGCGTGGAGCATCCCGAAACGGGGGCGGTTCGCGATGCCGTGGCCAAAACCCGGCGCGCGGCGGAAACCCTCTTCGAGGTTGTCCTGGAAGATTTCGGGCGCAAGAACCGCGTGGTTCGATTCTACCGCCCGCCGGGAATTCCCAATCCGCTTCAGGACCCCCTGGTGCGGTTGCGGGAATCGTTGAAAATTCTGGAGGGCCTGGTGGAAGGGGAGGAAGACCGGCTGGAACTCTCCGCCGCCGCCAACCGGTGTTTCGAGATTGAAAACGCCCTGTCCGCTTTTCTCAACCAGCAAATGAGCGAGTATGTGTACTGGCTGGAAATCGCCGAGCGCAAACGTTTTCCCCGGGTGGTCTTCCAGGGGGTGCCCATCAACGTGGGCGACGAATTGAAAGAGCAGGTGTTCAACCGCATCGATCGAATGGTCCTCACCTCCGCCACGCTCACCACCAACGGCGATTTTCAGTTCATCAAGGAACGCATCGGCTACGAGCCCCGGGAGGAAATGATCCTCGATTCCCCCTTCGATTATCCCCTCCAGGCGCTCCTGTACGTCCCGCACGATTTGCCCGAACCCTCCGAAGAGATCGATGTGTACGTGGAGGCCTTGTCGAAGCGTTGCCGGGAACTGGTGCACCTTTCCCGCGGGCGCACCTTCATCCTCTTCACCAGCTATTCCATTCTCAACCGGGTGTTCGTCCAGATGGAGGATCTCCGGGGAACCTGGCCCTTGCTGAGGCAGGGCGACCTCCCCCGCAGTCAGATGATCGAAAAGTTCAAAACCACCCCGTCGGTCATCTTCGGCACCACCTCGTTCTGGCAGGGAGTGGATATCCCCGGCGATGCCCTGACCAGCGTCATCATCACCAAGCTCCCTTTCGACGTTCCCAACGAACCGCTGACGGAGGCCCGGCTGGAAGACCTTCGGCGCAAGGCGATCGATCCCTTTTCCCATTACCAGATTCCGCGCGCCATCCTCATGCTCAAGCAGGGATTCGGCCGGCTGATCCGCAAGCGGACCGATACCGGGATCGTCTCCATTCTCGATTCACGGGTGGTGCGGCGCGGTTACGGACAACGCTTCCTCGAATCCCTGCCCCCCTGCCGGGTGGTGAACCACCTCGATGAGGTGCAGAAATTCCTCGACGCGACCGATCTGCCGCGTCCGGTTCCCGTGGTGGATTGACCCCGCGGGATCGGAATCGTTATTCCCGGCGGGCGCGATGGCGTTGCAGGATGAGCAGGAGGGCGAAGATATTGGATCCGATCCCGGTGAGGGTGATGAAGATCCAGGTGTGGCCGATGGCGGCGAGGAACAGCAGAAGGTAAGTGAAATCGCGGTTGGCCAGATCGTCTACCAGACTTGGATCTTGCGGGGCATCCGTTCCGGTGCGGGAGATTCCCTGGCCGGCGGCTTTTTTGTTCTCGATCACCCGCGCGCTGATGATGCCGAAGCACACCATGCTTCCAAACACCGCCGCACCGCCCAGGGCTTTGTATATCCAGTTGCCCGTTTCAAAATACAGCCCCATTCCGATCCCGAAAAATACCGCGAAGTGAACGATGTTGTCGGCGATGATATCCAACTCCCCTCCGAAGGGAGATTCCTGAAACCGCAACCGGGCGATCTCTCCGTCGGTGCAGTCCACCCAGGCCGAGAGTTGTAACAGGATCGCCCCGGCGAGCATCATCGTGTACCCTCCCTGAAAAAACAGGACCGCCGAGGCCAACCCCATCACCAGGCTGATGAAGGTGATCTGGTTGGGGGTGAGGGGAGTCAACAGAAACACGCGAGTGAGAAACTGGGAAAAATAGCGGGTGACCCACCGGTCCATGAAGCTATCGTTGCTCAATCCGCTGGAGCGGAGCAGGCGGTCTCCCAACCGGGCGAAATCGTGCCGGTCCCCGATCCGGAATTCCGGATCCCCTTGCAGGAGCACCGTGTATCCCGGTCCACTCCCCCCGTCTTCGGGCGCGGCTTCCCCTTCGCCCCGGGCCATGAAGAGCACCTTCTGGACGATTCGATCGGGATCGGGTTGCCCTGGCTGGCCCGCGCCGGAAGAGGGCTGAGCTTTTTCAAAGGCCTGTTCGATATCCGTTTTTTTGTGCAAAGCTCCGCTTGCGGCGATCAGCCAGAATCCGGTTCCCTCCA
>PCWF01000144.1 GCA_002796165.1 Nitrospinae bacterium CG11_big_fil_rev_8_21_14_0_20_56_8 | reverse complement strand
AACGCTGCAAGTTCAGGTTCTCCGCGAAGCTGACGGGTTTCATTTTCAAGAAGGATTCGCAAGGGCTCGCCAATGCCATCTGGGCCGCCAAGCGCCTGGAGCGCCGCATCATGAGCGGCAGGTAAGTGCCGGACAAGTTCGCGATCGCGAACGGCTTGTTCCACAAGCGGATTGAGAGAGCCGTTCCGCCTGAAAAAATCGAGGCGCACCTCAAGAGGGAATCCCAGGTAATATCCGATTTCGTCATGGAGAAGCGGGTCGTTGTTGCCCTCCCGTCTTTCCCGGAAAAGACGCGCCAGTTCGTGGGCTGCCCGCACCGTGCCGGTTCCGCTGGCGGCAGGCACATCCCGCGGCGAAACATAAATGGTGTTATTTTCAAGAACCACGTCAAACCCGCGGCGTATCGCTTCAGTGATCAGTGCCCCGGCCTGAGGACGCCACATGTGAAGCAGTAATAATGCGCCAGTTTTACGCCCGTTCAAAACAGCGGCAATGTCGGCCTCAGCAGCCATGGGGACATTCTCGCCATTTGCCGCGGAGGGATAGGGTATTTCCACGGTGCTGGTAAAATCCCGCGTCAAATCCATCAGCGCCTGAACCTCGGCGAGCAGGGCGCCTTCCGGCGGAGGAATGGATGCGCGTTCGCCTTCCGGCAGATTCAGTAATTCTTGAAGACGTTCACGAAAAGCCGCCTGGTCGGCGGTCAGCAGAACGTTGTCGGTGACATCAACAACGTCAGGCCCTTCAGTGCCTTCAGGCAGTTCGATCGGCGGATCGGTCGGATTGGACGTCGTGGGGTCAACCGTTGGCGGCGTTACGGGATCTAGCGTCGGGTCGGTTGTCGGAGGTGTTCCGAAAAGATTGCGTAGAAGATCCATCACGGCCCTAAGAACCGGCCCTCTTTCTTGGTGAAGGCTCATGAGGTCATCGATATCGACCCAAGACTCGATCCAGCCATTGTCTATCGCCAGGAGAAAAAAATTTGCTTCGCTGTCGTATTCAAGAGTCGGGTTTGCCAAAAGGATTTCACGATACGTGGGGGACAGCTGCGCGTTAGGGTCGGCATAATCGACCGCATGAGTCAGTTCTTCCAGGACGGTGATGCGGTGATAATCCTGAAACGATTGCAGCATCGCTGCAACTTCAGGGGCAAAGGGCGTGAAGTGGTCGATGGCCTGTTGGAGGGTCAAGGATTGATCGCCCACCACGATTCGTACTCTGGGGATGATGAGCGCGTCTGTATAGTAGCTATAAATGACTTTTCCATCAGGCCCAACGGACGTAATGTCGACAGCTTCGTGAGATGGGTCTGCTGCAAGGTAAGTTTGATGGAAATCCCACAGACCATCGGGTGCCAAAAGATCTTCCCAGGGGATGCTGACTTCTGGATGTTGGGAATTCAAGCGCAGTTCGAACAGTGTTTCCATGGCGTTCTCGACAAGGGCGAAGGCGTCATCAAAGCGGTTCGCATCAATGAGTGCGTTAAACTGGTTGATCAGATCAATGTAGGCCTTGGCTCTTGCCGGATCCTCTGCATCTGGCAATTGTAAAGGCGGTAACGGCGGCGGCGTTCTCAGGGCGGCAATGGCAGCCGGTGTATTCAAGATCGCCTCGAGAGCACTTATCTGAACCGGGTTAAGGGTGCCGTCGGCACGGCCGGCTTCAAGCACCCTTAGCAATTGGCGGTAGGTCTCATCAGGCAGAGGCCCCAAGGGTTCTCCTCGAAGCGCTTTTCCAAGTTCCAGCATGATCTGGGGCGAAGGTCCCTGGTCTGTGATTTTGTAATAAAGCGACATAATTGCCGACAGTTGCTGCGTCCATTCAACGTTGACAGGCGGTCCTGTTGGATTGCGATCCACGCTGGGATCCGGATTTTCCGGCTTATCCGTTGTGTCCGGGCCAGGCTCGTTGGAATCATCAGGGCCAACGGAAGGATCGGGATTCACTGACGGATCCGGGTTCACCGTAGGATCAGGCGTCACTCCCGGATCGGGTGTTGTCGGAGGTCCCGGCGGCGTTACTGGCGGTAGCGGCGGCCCGACGGTCGGCGGGGGTCCCCCCGGAATGCCGGGATCGGTGATGCCGGGATTTGCCGGCGTGTTTGTTGTGCCGTCGCCGAGTCCCAGATGGCTGCGTACAAAATTGCGCCAGCCATCTTCGGTGACAAACTCGGCGAGCAGCTGTGAAAAGGCGGCGCTCCATTCTTCGGATCTTCCGCCGGTTTGGGAGAGTCTGTAGATTTGTCCCAACGCATCCATAATCGAAAGCGCGTCATCGACTTCCATCAGGGCACCTACCGTTGCGGGCACCACTTGCAGGGCGCCGCCTTGCGCAAAGGGGCCGATATTTCCCATGACATGCATGGCAAGCATCAGCGGCATGGACTGCACAAGGCTTTCAGCAACCCCCGCAGAAATGCTTGCTGTCATCTGAACGGCAAAGTCCACGCCGGTACTGGTGTCCGCGATCCAGGCCGAAACATTCGCCATGCTGTAATTCATCAGCTTGCGGGCGCGATCCAGCATGGTTACTGGTGCTGCGATTTGAGCGGGCCTCATGCCGGCCGCTTCGCGGTCCTGACGCACAAACATATCCAGCGTCCTCATTGCGTCAGCATCCGAAGCCAGGGCGTCCAGTTCCCGGCGGATAATTTCGGGGACATCGTTATAGGTTCGGGCCGCGGCGAGACGTTGCGGCATGGCAGTTCTTTCATCCCAGTCCATATCAAGGAGAATGCGGGAACGGGTGCCCATGAGCAGGCGGTTGGTCGATTCTCCCAACGGGATATAGCTGCGAATGCGGACAATATCATTCCATAAATCACTGCCGACATTTTCGGACCAGGTCATGACATCGCCCAAGACCGGCGTATCGTGCAGAAAATCACTGAAGGTGTTTGCCCAAATCGAAATGTAGGCACTGTTTGCCAATTGCGTGACGGTGACAGTGCCTGTCCACGGCCCGGCGGTATCGATCCATCGGCCGTCGGCGTTTCTTGTCTGAAAGTGAATCTGCTCGCTTCTTGTTTCAGTGCCGCTGTTAATGAAGTCGCCTTCTGCGGTAACCCAATCATGCAGATAGGCATAGGAGGTGCCGTCGATATTGTAGCGGCGGGCGGTGGAGCCGATATTCGCAACGCGGTGCGTGATTGTGCCGTCGGCGCGGCGGACAAGATCGTAATCCACGGTCAGAGGATAGAGGGAGCTGAGAGCCCCTGGATCGGGATCCACGATGGGCCGGAATCTTTCGAACCGGGCGGCGGTGATAAGGGTGCCGCCGGCGTTATTGTTTCTTCTGGCCGCAAGGGCACCTCTTGGATTAATGCTGAGACGAAGCGAGGCGGCCTCGGGTTGTCCGCTGAGATCCAGCAGCCAGCCGGCCAGCGGTTTCGTAAAGACATCGTCCCTTTGCGCCGCGGACAGCTCATTGTAATTTTCCAGCCCCATTCCGCGAATGCCTCCATCCGTCAGATCGCCGGTGATGAGTCTTTCCAGGGCTGTTTCCACGACAAGCTTTGCGAGCTGATTGGACAGGACCTCGCGTTCGGAATAACTTTTTCCGGCCAAAAATTCGGCAAGAACTTCAATGGTATTGTTTTCTGGGTTTAACCGAATCACTTCTCGCGCTGTTGGAGGCGCCGCACTGTCAATGCGCATGTAAACCGTGACGGCACCATTGGGCAGGGTTCGCTGCCGTAAAAGCGGGAACACTTGCCCGTCGATGACATGAAAGTCGTAAAGCTCTTCGTTGCCGTTCGGCAGAGTGGATCGGGTCAGTACTGCATGAGGGCTGTCATCGACCATCACTTCTTTGAAATAATCAATCCGGCTGGTGCCGCCTGATGGCCAGGAGATGATTTTATTCACACGGAAGCGTTTGTTGATGCCTGTTACTCCCGGCGGGTCAAGGTCGACCATGGTTCCCATTTGTGTCTGCCAGGTTGTTGCTGAGGGATCGAAAGAACGAATCATGGTTTCCGACGATGCGCTCGTCAGGTATTCGGTTCCGCCGCCCGAAGCATCCCAGGCTCTTGTGTAAGTGCCGTCATCAGAACGGAAAACTCCGGGCACACCGGGCTCAAGCCGGTTGGTGAGAAGAAGTTGTCCGCTTGGAAGCGAGCGGTAAACCTGGCCAACATGTGAAATACCCCCACCCTCAAAGGTAAAAGACGGGTAGACATCCGTATCGACCTCATGATCGGGAATAAAATGTTCCACCGCGTCATAGGTGGCAAGCACGGTACGGAGATAATCAAGCGGGATTCCAATGCCGATTTGCTGCGCCCGGTAGAAGAACGTCAGGGCTTCCGTGCGCAGGCGGCGGATTTCTTCGATGAATTGTCCCGTAATTCCCTGCTGTAAAAGTTCCTGATTATCAAAAGCAACCCTGGCGAGCACGCGGATGTAACGGGATTCAAATTCAAAGGCCACAGCCTCTTTAATCGTAGAGGGGCCATGGACAGAAGCGTATTGATCCAGTTCGTTGTCGATTGCAGCAAAAAGTTGAACGAGGGCTTCGGACTCATTTTCATGAATGCTTTGGATAGCCAAAAGATGGGTCGCCTGGAAGCCCTGCCATTCGCTCATCGCCCCTTGCGTCACAAGCGTTTGCTGCCAACGATTTTGGGTTTCCTGATGGATGCTTTCCAGATTATTTTGCAGAGCTGTTAACTGGGCAGCGGCTGCATCTGCGGCGTCGTTGAGCAAGGAGTCTTCTTGCGTCCAGGAAATATCACTGCTGTCCGCCGCGATGGCCAGATCTTCGTCTGTCATCATGCCCAGGCTCGTCAGCCATTGCGTGTACGGCGTTTCTGCGGCGATGGTTTCAAAATC
>PCWF01000228.1:8405-13230 GCA_002796165.1 Nitrospinae bacterium CG11_big_fil_rev_8_21_14_0_20_56_8 | reverse complement strand
GCGAAGAATCTTGCCCGAAACCCTTGCCCAGCTTGAATTTACTAATCCGGCTGGATCCTTCGCGGAGTTTATCCTGAGCTTGCCGAAGGACTCAGGATGACTTTTTGGGAGTTTTCCAGCAACCTGTTAGAGCTACCCTTTACTGAATTTCCTGAAGTTTCTTCTGGATCTTTTTGCGGACTTCCATTCCGGGATTGCCTTTCAAAGCGGCTTGCAGGATTTCAACCGCCTTGCTGGTATCGCCCTTTTTGGCATACGCAAGCCCCAGCATGTAACGCGAGTCGTGTACCTTGTTTCCATTGGGATACTTGTTGAGCACGCTCTCAAACTGCTCGATGGCGTCGTCGTACATTTCAAGCTGGAGATAGTTACTGCCGATCCAGAAGACAATATTGTCCTGGAGATTCGACGGGGGGTTACTCAGCGCCAGGGACTGGAACAAAAGGATGGATTCGTCATAATTTTTGTTTTTATACGCGGCCAGAGCCCGATTGTAATCCGGGGGAGTCTGGGACACCCGGGCCATGCGCACCTTTTTCGACTCGGCCTTCGCCATTGCCTGCGATTTGGCCTGCTTCAGTTGGGCCAACTCTCCCTGAAGCTGGACAATCTGTTTCTTCAATTCCGTTACTTCGGGTTCCAGGAATTCGGTTTTCCCCTGCGCCGCGGCCAGGCTTCCCTCCAACCGTTGCTGGGTGGCGGAAATTTTGGGTTCAAGGGTTTTGACCATTTCTTCAAGTTGCCGGACTTTTCCGGTCAAGGCTTCCTGCTGGCTCTGCAGATTTTCCACATCCCCTTTCAGTTCGCCCTTGTCGGTGGGTTGTTCGATGCTGGCAAATTCCTTGTCCACATCCATGAATCCGCCTTCTCCCTCGGCAAAGAAAGCGTCCTCCGAGGTTGCCGCCCCTTCCTCGGGTTTTTCTTCGGTTCCCAAGTCTTCAAAGACAACGTCCGGTTCCTCATCCTGTCCGATCCAGGGGATATAGCTACACCCCTGCAGAACCAGAGACGAAAGTAGAAATGTGAGCAAAACCAGGCGGGAAATTATTGTTTTGAGGGGCATGCCGTTATGTTCTCCTTCGCGGGCAATCATATTACAACCTTATTTATCAATGAATTATATGAATATGTCAAATTTTTGTCAATATTATAATAATTTGCCACCATCACGAAAGAATGCAAATTGGATTCCATCCTCAGTTATTATCGAAAAAAAATGATCTTACATTAGGAAAATATTGTTATTTCAATGGTTAGGATCGGGTTTCCAATGCCGATCAAACCGTCAGGTGACCTCCGGGGAAACCTCTTCGTTCCGGAATCGCATGCACCGTTCCAGAATCTCGACAACCCGATCTACCTGTTCCTCAGTATTTTCCCAACCCAGACTGAATCGAACGACAGCGGGGACCTGTTCCAGGTCCACCTGCATGGCGGTAAGCACGTGCGAAGGCAGGGGGGAACCCGAACTGCACGCCGTTCCCGCGGACACGGCGACTCCCTCCATATCCAGCCCGATCAGCAGAGCATCTCCGGAGATATGGGGGAAACCGCAACTCAGGGTATTGGGTAGCAACGATTCGGGATGCCCCAGAACCACTACACCGGGTATCCGTTCCCCAATGCGATCCCGCAGGCGGTTCCTCAAAGCACGTAACCGGTCCGTTCCACCTTGCGCCAGCCGCTCCCGGGCCAAAGCACAGGCGACGCCAAAGCCCGCAATGCCGGGAACATTTTCGGTCCCTCCCCTTCTTTTCCGTTCCTGATTGCCCCCAGCCATGGTCGAAAACAGTTGGTTCGCACCACGGCGAAGAAACAAGGCTCCCACTCCCTTGGGGCCATAAAGCTTGTGGGCCGACAGGGACAGCATATCCACGGGCAGACGTGACACGTCCAGGGGCAGTTTGCCCGCGCTTTGCACGGCGTCGGTATGAAACATCACTCCCCGTTCGTGCAGAAATTCCCCGATGGTTTCGATATCCTGCAAGGTCCCCACTTCGCTGTTACCGTGTTGCAGGGAGACCATGAGGGTCGCCTCGGTCAGGGCATCCCTTACCGAATCGAGACTCACCTGCCCCCAACGGTCGACCGGCAGGATCTGAATCTGAAATTCCGGCCCCAGTTGTTTCAGGGGATTCAGCACCGAGGGGTGTTCAACAGCGCAGGTGATAATATGACGACGCTCCTTTGAGGCCAGCGCCGTGCCCAGCAGGGCCAGGTTATTGGCCTCGGTTCCACCGCTGGTGAAGATGATTTCTCCCGGTTCCGCCCCGATCAGGGAGGCCACGTGTTCCCGCGCTTCGTCCACCGATACCCGCGCCGCCCGGCCTTCCTGGTGAACGCTTGAGGGATTCCCGAAAGTCCCGCGGAAAAACGGGAGCATCGCATCGATCACCCGGGGATGGACCGGAGTCGTGGCATTGTGATCCAGGTAAATACGATCCATCACTTGACCCTTCACCGATCCATCAGGATTGTGGCTTAAGAGGAAGTTTGATTGAACCCGCAACCCGGGGTTCCGGCGGCGCGGCGCCGCCACTCACTTCACGTCTTTATTATTGGAGGTAGACGCGGGATCGGTCAGTTCCTTGACCGTTTCCTTCAACGCACGGATCTCCCGTTCCATCTGCGGCAGGCGTTCCAGCATACACTCGATCGCCCGGGCCACGGGATCCGGATAGGATTCTTCGCCGGCATCGGGAACCGTTTCCACACCGGAAAAAACCACGCGTCCCGGAACGCCAATCACGGTCGAGTATTCGGGTACATGTTGCAAGACCACCGAACCGGAACCGATCTTGGTATGTCCCCCGATCTTGATCGGTCCCAACACCTGGGCACCGGCTCCGATCACCACGTTGTCGCCAATGGTGGGATGGCGCTTGCCTTTCTTGGTGCTCAACCCGCCGAGGGTGACCCCATGATAGATAAAAACATTGTCCCCCACTTCGGATGTTTCGCCGATCACCACCCCCATCCCGTGGTCGATAAAGAAACGCTTTCCGATTTTGGCGGCGGGATGAATTTCTATCCCGGTCATCCAGCGGGCGAAAAAGGACAACAACCGGCCCAGGAATTTGCAATCGTGGTTCCAAAGCCAATGGGCCACCCGGTAGGCGATCAGGGCGTGGACACAGGGGTAAAGAAGGAGAACTTCCAGAAAATAACGGGCCGCAGGATCTTTTTCGAGGGCGACCTCGACGTCTTCCTTGATCTGTTTGAACATACCTGAGTCTCCCGGGAAAGCCCCTGGGGGGATAAAGTCCACTAAAATTATAGTATAGCCCCGCAAAGGCATGCAACCCGAATCCCCCGGTCCGATGAATTGAGGGTTGAAGTTCGCGGCCGATAATGACAGGATTTGTATTCCTGACCCCCCCCGCATGGGAAATGACGACATGGTAACGGAAATTATCTGGAGGGCCTTCGTCGCCGCCGCCATTATTACGCCCTGTCTCAAATTTGGCGTCAAACTCCAATGGGACCTCCTGACGATTTTCTCCCTGGTATTTGCGGGAACGGTGGCCCTGATCCTGTTCACCCTGTTCCTCGAAGGGGAGATGGACAAACGGGACAAAAATAATTTCGAAGAATAGCTGAAGATCGCCTCGGGATGACCGCCCGATCCCTTTGACGAAGAGAGCTTTGCGTAACTCAAATAGGTCGCCCTGAGCTTGTCGAAGGGCGATCTCCGGTTGTGCTTCGACGGGCTCAGCACGACACTTTCGGTGCCTTTCTCCGACTTTTGCAAAGCTCTATTTGACGAAGGCCGACCGGCATCAACCTTTCACACAAATCAGCGGTTCGAGGCGCGCCACCCGGCGGGCCAGACCGGCATGGTCGGCGGCCTCCACCACATGGCTCACTTCCTTGTAGGCGCCGGGAGCTTCCTCAGCCACGCCCCGGGCAGAAGGGCTCCGGATAAGAATCCCGCGGCGCGCCATGTCGTCGATCACCTGGCGGCCCTGCCATTGCCGGGTCGCCTGTTTGCGGCTCATGGCTCTCCCCGCCCCGTGCACGGCGGAACCAAAAGCGATCTCCATCCCCGACCGGGTTCCTGCCAGAATGTAAGATGCCGTCCCCATCGTTCCCCCGATCAAAACCGGTTGCCCCGAAGCGCGAAAAGCGGAGGGAATATCGGGATGCCCCGGCCCGAACGCGCGGGTGGCTCCCTTGCGGTGGACAAATACGGATTTCTTTTTGCCGTCGATCTCGTGATCTTCCAATTTGCAGGTGTTATGGGACACATCATAGAGCAGATCGAGCCGGGCGCGGGGCAGAAGATCCGCAAATACCTCCCGGACGAGGTGGGTGATGATCTGCCGGTTGGCCATCGCGCAATTCATGGCACCCCGCATGGCGCCGATATAGGACTGGCCGATGTCGGACTCGATGGGAGCGCAGGCCAATTCCCGGTCGGGCAGGTGGATGCCGTGACGGCCGGCGGCCACGACCATGGACTTCAAGAACTCGGTGCCGATCTGGTGTCCCAGCCCGCGGGATCCGCAATGCACGCTGATGAGGATATCCCCCTCGGCAATTTCGAAGGCCTCGGCGATGGACGCATCGTAGATCCGGACCACTTCCTGGATTTCAAGATAATGGTTTCCGGACCCCAGCGTGCCCATTTCCTCCTTCTGGCGCTGTTTGGCACGGGCGGAAATTTCTCCGGGAACCGCTCCCGCCATACATCCATATTCTTCGATCCGTTCCAGATCCGATTTCGATCCGAACCCCCGGCGCACCGCCCAGCGCGCACCGCCCGTCAGCATTTCGTCCATCTCAGCCGAATCCAGGCGAAGTTTGCCCCGGCTCCCCACGCCGA
>PCWF01000228.1:3380-8364 GCA_002796165.1 Nitrospinae bacterium CG11_big_fil_rev_8_21_14_0_20_56_8 | reverse complement strand
CAGAGATGACCCCGCCTTCCCTGGGATCGAACGCGGCGACACCGCCGATGGGGAACCCGTATCCCCAATGCGCATCGGGCATGGCATAGGAGGCTTTCTGGATCCCTTTTAACGCGGCGACGTGGCTCACCTGTTCGAAGACCTTGGCATCCATTTCCCGCACCAACGCCTCGCTGGCATAGATGATGCCGGGCACGCGCATTCGTTCGCGCGGTTCGATCCACCATTCATATTCGGATTTTCTTTTGAGCCACGAAAGTTCCATACTACCCTCCGCGTCGAAAATGGGCGGCGGTTGATCCCGGGTCCTACACATCCACCACGGTCTGGGCCATCCACCCCTCGCCGGGAATTTCCTGCACCTTCAATTCGGTGAAGGAGGCGCCTTTGACCTCGACGGCGGGCTGATGGTGCTCCACGCGTACCGGTTCCCCCCAGGCCCGGCCGAAAAGACGGGATCCGTCGCGTTTCACCTCAAACCGCCGGAACAGCATCTTGCGGGTGGACATCTCGAAGATCAAAGCGTTGAGCCAGTCCACGAAAAGAATTTCTACATCTTCCCCTTCGCAGACCAGGGACACCTCCTCCCGGTCCTCCACCCGTTCCAGGTCGGTAAGCACCGCGGTGAGGGCGCAGGCCGCCGCCTC
This sequence comes from Nitrospinae bacterium CG11_big_fil_rev_8_21_14_0_20_56_8, assembly GCA_002796165.1. Lineage (GTDB taxonomy): Bacteria > Nitrospinota > Nitrospinia > Nitrospinales > VA-1 > 21-14-0-20-56-8. The sequence continues at coordinate 7,717 of PCWF01000228.1, read as the reverse complement.
GAAGGCCGCTTCCAGGGTGGCTCCCCGGCCGCGAATCCCCATGTCGGCTTCATGGTGAAAATGTTCCCATCCCCTCTGAGTAGACAATTTTAAGGGCACCTTTAATAATTCAAGAAGTCCCAGGCCGCCCCCTTGCAGGCCGTTAATCCGCAAAGCCCGTCATGGCAACGTTCAGGATGGCTGGAGGTCCCCGCCCCTAACTCTCAGTTGGCGGTTTCCTGGAAGTAGGGATCCCCGCCTTCGCCGGTCTGCGCCTGGTGGAACTGGCGCACCGCTTCCTCCTGAGCTTTTTTGTCCGCCGCAGGGTAAACCCGGATGGTTCCCAGGTGCTGGGATTGCTGAATCCGCACCAGGCACATCTTCATCAATTCCAGGAGCGCGAGAAAGGTCACGATGACTTCCTGTTTGCTGTTCAAAACGGAAAAAAGCGAATCGAAGGCCACGCTCTCCGAGGCATTGAGAATTTCCAGGATGTAACTGATGCGGTCCGAAACCGATAAGGTTGAGATTTTGACTTCATAAGTCTTTTTAAACGACTGGCGTTCCAGGACCTTTTTGAACGCGGTGAGAAGATCGAAAATACTGGCATCGACGAGATCGTCGTCCCCCTCCTCCCCGAGGTCGATCTCTCCGGTTCGGGTGAACAGTTGCTGGTGGTCATATTCGCGCCGTCTCAACTCGAAGGCCGCGTCCTTGAACCGCTTGTATTCGAGGAGCCGCCGGGCGAGATCGGCACGGGGATCCTGTCCCGCAGTCTCGTCGACTTCATCTTCGTCGCTTTCCCGGGCGGGAAGGAGGCATCGGGATTTGATCCGGGTCAACTCCGCCGCCATCAGGAGATATTCCCCGACCACATCCAGGTTCAATTCGCGAAGCAGGTCGAGGAAGTGGAGATACTGGCGGGTGATCTCGGCGATGGGAATATCGTAAATATCCATTTTCTGCTCCTTGATGAGATGGAGCAAAAGATCGAGGGGACCTTCGAAGATGTCCAGACGGCAATTATAATTCATGGCATTGGGGGGATTTAAGGTTGACCGGTCCCTCCACGGGGGAAGGAAGAAAACGGGCTTCCGGTTCGCCCACCTGAACAGAACGATAGGCCGGAATCCGCAAATTCTCAATGGGAACTTACCGCAATCAAAAAGGGATGAAAAGGCAAATTTGGACGGGAGATCAAAGATCGCCGAAATCGTGCTGTAAAATGGCTATCACCGCGATCGGAGCGGTTTCGGCCCGGAGGATCCGTGGACCCAGGCTCAGGGTGTGGAATCCGTGCCGGACGGCGGTCTCCACTTCCGCGGAGGCCCACCCCCCCTCGGGCCCGATCAGTACCGCAATATCGGACGGAGTTGAAGAGCCGGTCACTTCCCGAATTCCGCGTTTTTCTTCATCTTCCCAGAACAGAAGTTTCAGCGCTTCGCCGGGGACCCCGGCACAAAAGTCATCCAGCTTCTGGATTCCCGGACCCACCGTGGGCACGGTGTCCCGCCCGCATTGCTTGGCGGCCTCACCGGCGATCCGTTGCCACCGCCCGACCCGGCTGGCGACTTGCCGGGGAGCCATGCGAACCACCGTCCGCTCGGTTTGCAGGGGATGGATGGTTTTCACCCCCAATTGCACGGCCTGGCGCATGACCTCCTCGAACCGCCCTCCCTTCAGAAGAGCCAGCCCCAGATGAATGGCGACGGGAGATTCCAGCCGGGCGGGTTCCTGGTTCACCACGACTCCGGCAACCTCTTTTCGTGAAACTTCGGTCAGTTGCACCTGGTACCGACGCCCCTGCCCGTCAAAAACACAAATCGGGTCCCCCGCGCGGAGCCTGAGAACGGAACGAATATGGTGGACGTCCTCTCCGGACAAGACCACCCGGTCGGCGGAAAAGTTTTCCGGTGGAACGTAGAACCGGCGCATAGAAGAATCACTCGACAGATTTTCAATAAAACCGGGGCCGATGCAGGACGCATTCAACCCACATGGATCTCCAGCAACCCGTCCAGAGTGGTGAAGGTGTAATCGGGTTTCACCCCATCGGGAAGTGCGTCCCCCCTCCGATTGATCCACGCCGCACGCATGCCCACCCCCTGGGCGCCCAGGATATCCATTCGGGGCTGATCCCCCACAAATAACACCTCGGCGGGCTCGTATTGCAACCGGGCCAGGGCCAGCTCGAAAATGGAGGGATGCGGTTTGCGGTACGGAAGGTCCGACGAGTACAGGGCAAAGTCGAAATAGGAATCGAGCCCGCTCGCCTTACGCTCCGCTTCCTTGATAAACGAAGGATTCGTGGTATTGGAGATAACCCCCATCCGAACATTCATGGACTGCAGGCGCTGAAGGGTCGACGGCACTTCGGGATAAACCCGGCGGCAGGAGTGGTATTCGCCGTAAAATAGTTCCACCAACTCCCTGAAGCTGACCTTGCCTTCGATCGGCACCGCGAACCGGATCAGAAGCCAGCGAAGCACCTGCTCGAAATTGGCTTCACGGTGGGTTTGCCGGGACAAGTCGATCATTCCGCGAAACAGGTTCCGATAAGCCCCGAACCAGACCTCAAAATCCGGGACGGGAACCTCGTGTGCCCGCAATAACGCGAAAACCTTTTGAAAGGCCGCGCGGTCGTCTTCCCGAACCAGATCCACCAAAGTGTAGGCCCAGTCAAACACGACTGCCTTATAGGGGTAGCTCATCAGAAATGTTATTTTTGCGAGGGAAACAGCGGATAACTTATCTAGAATCAACTAGAAGAAACCATATACAACCAATTAATTTTCAAGTATATATATTGGCTTACCTTATGGGCATGCGATCCCATTGACCAGACCGCAAAATATATTTATCCCATCCTCTCTCCACCGGCGGGCCTTGCGCTTGCCCAGCCAAACGAACATAGTATAACATTAATCAAGCTATTCTTTCAGATCAGGACCCGTGCATGTCCCAGGAACTCCCCAACGTAAAGCAATTCCCTCAAAGCGTATCCATCAACCAGGAAATCATTGAAGAGGCCCTGGCTCTGGGTGCGATCAAATCCAAAATCATCCAGACCAAAACCATCGCGCTGGGGAGTTGGGTAAAACTGCAATGCCAATATGGGTGCACGCATTTCGGAAAACGCTACACGTGTCCCCCCTGCTCTCCCACTTCAGACGAACTTTCGGAAATTCTCCTCGATTACGAAAAGGCTCTTCTGATCCACGGCGGATCCGAACTGAAAATGCATGAGATCGTGCTCCACCTCGAGGGCCGGTTCAAGAGCAAGGGCTTTTACAAGGCCTTTGCACTCACCCCCACCCCCTGCGATCTGTGCTCTCCCTGTACCATCGAAACCCATTGCCAGTACCCGGATAAGGCCCGGCCCACGCTTCAGGCTTGTGGGATCAATGTGTCCCAGACCGTTCAGAACAACGGATGGGGAAATTCCGGTCCCTGGGCCCCGTGTTCTTCCGACAGGAACATCGGGATGGTCCTCATCGACTAGCAGGTTGCTGAAAAAGTCAAATGGAACCCCACCGTCGTCACCCTGAACCCGTCATCCTGAGCTTGTCGAAGGACGAAGGGTGACTGGGCCGTTGAAATATCAGGGGCATGGTTTCCTTCGCCTGCGCTCAGGACAGGCTCCAAACAAGCTCGGCACGACCATTGAGTTTTGGTTCGCAATCCGACTTTTTCAGCAACCTGCTAGACAAACCCCAACTGCAAACAGAAATTCTCCAGCACACGCCGGAACCGCCCCCTCAAATCGTCCAGACGCGCCGGGTCCATCCGCAGGGTTTTCGCATCAAACCAGGCCGGGTCCAGGTAGAGGCGACGGTTCATTTCCACCTGGATCCAGGGAATGGTCCGCTGGCCATAAGTCTGTGTGATGTACCCGCCGGAAAAAGGACGGTCGATCATAACTTCCTCCTCCGGCAGTTGAAACTCCTCCCGGAAGCAGGCCGCAAGCCGCCCGCCCCAATCGCGGGGACAACTCCTCCCTCCCCGGATCCCCAGGCAGATTAACGGCCGGGGCTGTCCCGGATCGGGGCCGAGGGTGGGTCCCACCGGTTCCATCGAATGGCAATCGAGGGCCAGTTTCAGGTCGGTACGGGAATCGAGAATGGACCGGATCAAGTTGTGGTAGGGATCGTAATGCTCGCGCATCAGGAGCGCGGCCAGTTCCTCGCCGGGTTCCATCCCCTGCCCGTAAACGGGGACTCCATGGCAGGTATGGCTTTTTATCACACCATCGGGAAACACCGGAGCCCGCTCTCCGGGAGGACGGTTCAGGTCGATCACCACCCGGGCCACATGGGCTTCCACATATGCCATCACCTCCTCCCTCAATCCGTAAATAT
>PCWF01000228.1:0-3351 GCA_002796165.1 Nitrospinae bacterium CG11_big_fil_rev_8_21_14_0_20_56_8 | reverse complement strand
GGGAATATCGGATCCACCATGCGGGATCGAGAGGAGAACGGGAAGGCGGTTCATGGCTGGGGCCCCGCCGCGATTCCGTCTCTGCGGAATTCCGCCACGCCCTGGAAATCGCCGCGCGTTTGGGTCTTCATCACAGCGTGAATCGCTCCCAGGTAAAACGAGAAGGGTTCCTTGAACACCAGTTTGTAACCCGACGATTCAAGATATTCGAGAATCGCCGGGTCGAACCGTTCCGATTCAAGATAGATTGTTCCGCCGATCGAGCAATGGAACCGGGGACGCAACATCGCCTCTCCCAGGGGAAGGTTGCCGTCAATCACGTGCGACAGAAATTGGCTCACCGAGGAAAAGATGCGGTCGCTTCCCGGGCTTCCCGCCACCAGCCAGGGCCGGGACCGGTGAAACACGATGACGGGAGCCACCGAACTCCAGGGGACGGCGTTCGGACGCAGATAATACGGGTGCGAGGGGTCCTTCCACTCTAGCGCGCTCATGTAATTGTTGTACAGAAACCCCAATCCTTCCGCCGCGGCCTTGGATCCATAAACGCGCTCGATCGACTGCGTGATCGCCACGGCGTTTTCCGCCTCGTCCATCACGGAAAGATGGGTGGTTTCGCCTCCCTCCACGTAAGGATCGACCAGGGGCAGTTGCGGGTCGATCCGGTCGCGGATGGACGCGGAGAGGGAGCGCGCATATTCGCGGCTCAGGACCCGGTTATCCTCGGGCATTTGCCGGTAGGTGTTAGGATCGAAGGGCCGCTCGCGGTGATTGAGCAGGGCCTTGCGGAAAATTTCCGCCATGAAGTGGAATGTCTCGGGTTGATAGTTACGCAGTATCTTCGAAGGCAGGTGATTCAACATCAGAAGGACGAGCAGAAGAGTTCTCCCGGCCCCCGGCGGGGGCACGGTAAACACAGCCACGTCCCGGTATTTCCGCTTCAACGGGCGGCGCTCCACCGGCCAGGGGATCAGCGCCAGGTCGTCGCCGCGCAGAAACCCCCCGTTCTCCTCCATATCCCGGTGAATGCGGCGCGCGATGTCCCCCTGGTAAAAGGAACGCGGACCATAGAGGGAAAGATGCTCCAGCAGATCGGCGAGGTCGGACTGGACAAACAGATCCCCCGCATTGTAGGGAACGCTCCCCTCCTTGAGAAAGTACCGGGCTCCCGTCCCGGGATTCACACTCAGGAACGATTCCCGTTCCCGCTCTTGAAGGCTGGATTGAAGGCCGGTCATCCGGTATCCGTTGCGGGCGATTCCGATGGCGGGCCGGAGAATCGTCTTCCAGTCCAGCCGTCCGTAGCGGAAATGGAGATACCCCAGCACCGCCGGGGTGCTGGGAACGGTGGTGGCCCGGTATCCGGTAAAGGTTTCATCTTTTCCCAACCGGTCCCGGTGGGCCAGCGAGGGGACCCGGCTCGACCCGTCCAAGGCCAGGGTTTTCCCGCCGATGTGGAGGAGTGCCATGGACTGCCCTCCGATTCCACTTGCCTGCGGCTCGCACACCCCCAGGGCAAACGCCGCGGCGCAGGCGGCATCCACCGCATTCCCGCCCCGCTCGAGCATCTCCACCCCCGCCCGGGTCGCTTCGGGAAAGGCCGTGGAGACCATCCCCTTGCGGGAAACGGCGCATTTCCCGTCCGCGGTGGGACGAAACCGCCCTTCGATTTTCTCCAGGTTCATAAATTAAAATTGCGGTTGGACAGGAAAATCACGTTTGCCAACAACACGGCGCGATCCAACAGACTGTCCTTGATGACATATTCGTTATTTCCGCCGATGCCCCCGGTCACCGGACCCAAGCCATCCAGCACGGGAATTTCCTGTGGAACAAACGATAAAAAGGAATGAACCGGACTATGCGTTTTCTGCACCCGGACCTCGATCAACCGGGCGAGCCGCTCCACCTTTTCGTAAAAATTGCGGATCTCTTCGGTTTCCGGAAACGGTCTGCGGCTCGGTCCACGGGTCAGGTGAACCTTGATATTCCCCGGCGTGCCCTCTTTGAAGATGCGGTTGACCTGGGTTTCCAGCCGTTCGCTCTGCGCGGTATCCGAAAACCGGAATAAAAAGGAAAGATTGGTGTAATCGGGGGGGAGCTGACCGGTCCCGCGCGTATGCACCGAAGTGATGGTGCATTCGACTCCCTTGTTCTGAGCCGCAAGTTTTTTAAGCGAAAGAATTTTTTCCGCCGCGAACAAAACCGGATCGTGGGTTTCGGTCCCTTCCTTTCGCCCTGGCCGGGGCGGCACCTGGTTGATCTCGATATTGAAATTCATCGTCCCGGAGCATGACGTGATCAGCTCGCCGGAAAGACCCGCCCCCCGCAGACCGATCACGTAGTGGGAATTGCGGGACAGCTCTTCAATCAAAGGCCGGGACGACCGGCCTCCGAGGGAATCGTCGGTGATGAACAGGATGCCGCATTTCACTTTTTTGAGTGACCGGGTATAGCGCAGGGCGCTCAAGGCGCCCAGGAGAACGGCGATCCCCCCCTTGCCCCAGGCCACTCCCGTACCGTAGATGCGGCCCCGTTCTTCCAGAAACGAGGAGTAATCCTGGTAATGAACCGGATTGTCCAGATGGCCCACGATCAGAACGTCATTCTTCTCTCCCTCGTGGTTGGAAAAATAAATCATGTTGCCGAACTCGGCGCGCGGGTGCACCAGACGCTGGAACCCAAGGTTGGCCAGTTGGTTGGAAACCCAACGTCCCAGGGAATTGACCCCCTCGATGTTATGGACATAGGAATTGATATCCACCATCGTGGCGAGGAAATCCTCCATGGTGCCCAGGTTCCCGCGAAGATAACTCCGGATCCGGACGTGCAGGGGCGTGGTCGTCCGTTTGAACAAGCTTGTCAACAACGGCTCCGGCGCGGCCAATTGCTCCATGGACTGCTTGCCGAAATACCGTTCCACCGCCACGTCCAGCATCCGGTTGATGAGAGACTCGAACGTATATCCGGCCGCCTTGGCGGACGTGACATAACTTCCCGACGAGCCCAGGCTGGCCATGGAGTTCAGTTCGAGGACATAGAGGTTGCCGTTTTTATCCAACCGGAAATCCACTCGGGAAAAATCGTAGACCCCCAGCGCCCGGAAGGCGGCCTTGGCCGTTTTCCCCAAATTCTCCTTGAGCAGTTCGTCCACCGGGGCGGGGCAAAGTTTTCCGCGCGGATTCCGGGTCTTGTCGTCCAGGCTCTGGATGGCCATCTCGTCACCGCCAAAATCGATTTCGACGATGGGAAGCACTTCCGGGTCGCGGTTGCCGAGGAGGCCCACGGCAAACTCCCGCCCGGGGATGAATTCCTCGACCAGCACCTGTTGCTTGAACTCCTCCATCAGCG
>PCWF01000005.1 GCA_002796165.1 Nitrospinae bacterium CG11_big_fil_rev_8_21_14_0_20_56_8 | reverse complement strand
GCAGACGCGCCGAAGAATCTTGCCCCGATTCAGTATGGACCACACCCCTTGATCGTTCCAGCCAGATCCTTCGCCGAAGGCTCAGGATGACCACCCCAGGGAGTTTATCCTGAGCTTGCCGAAGGACCCGCCATGACAGTTGATGGAAGCGCCTTGAAATACCCCGCCCCTTGGGGCGGGGGTCATTTATTAACTTGTAGATTATGAAAAGGGTCCTGAATTTCCGTGCAAGCACGATGTAAGCACGAGAGATCAAGGAATTTCCAAAATCTGCTTACACGGACAGGGTTTTGTGAGAATTAGGCAAACGTGCGCCAAGGATACCAGAATCCTCGGATTCGGGGCAAAAAAAAACCGCCCCTTCCCCTTCAACCCGGTCAAAAAAATCAGCCGGTCTTCAATCTCCTTCATGGGAGCCCAAAGGCGTTCCGGTCCGGTACGATATGCCCTCCCGTCATGTCGGAACCCATTCCGTCGAAATAGGACTTGACCGCATCCGATAAAACCTGAAAGGAAATTTGGAATTTTTACCCCGCCCCGGACCTCTTATATATAGGGCTTTGCGTAACTCAAATATGTCGCCCTGAGCTTGTCGAAGGGCGATCTCCGGTTGTGCTTCGACAGGCTCAGCACGACACTTTCGGCGCCTTTCTCCGACTTATGCATAGCTCTCCTTAATATACAGAACCTGTCGCGGCGTCTCGTTTTTGGAGAATCCAAATGGGATCATTTGACGACGAGGAAATCTGTATTCTGATCGCCATTCCCAACAAGGGTATGGCGGACCTGTTAATGGAAATTATTTCTGAAATGGGTTACCACCCATTGGTGGCGTACGACAAATCGGCAATCCAACGCATTGCTAAGGAAACGATTTCCATCACCGTTTTGATCGTCGATTGGGAGCTTACCCGGTTACATTTCCCCGGCATTTTAAGCTGGTTCAAATCCCTACACCCCTGTAGCGAACGATATATTTTGATCGAAGGCGTCGAAGAAATAATCCGGGAAGGGATCGCCAAGGAAGAGTTTTGTTGCTTTATGAAAAAACCTTTTAACATCCAGAGTTTTGAAAAAGGTGTTTTAACCTGCGTTGAGGAATATCAAAAGGCAGTAAAAACCCGCGATGGGGGGAATCAACCCTGAATACGGCAATGACTCCCGGGAAGGAAATTCATTGCCGGGCCCGCGATGCGGGAAAACCCGGAATTTTACGCAAAAATAAAATTTGAATACTCCCGCCACCCGGTTCAATCCATCCGGGGACACATGGGCTCCGCCCGTACCCCACTTCCTTCCTGAAAACCCGCCGGATATTCCTGCCACACAATCTTTGACACCGCCCGGACGCAATATTATGATATTAAGGAAACTCATCCAGGGAGGTTTTTCATAATGGTCAAAGTTCGTATCAGCCAGATTTTTTCCCATTCGATGGAGGATGTCGTCGCCGCGAAGAAAGAGCTGGACGCGGGCACCCCTTTTGAGAGTGTCGTGCAACAGTACAGTACCTGTCCTTCGAAAAACAACGGGGGCGACCTGGGCTGGATGCCGGAAGGCGCCGCCTCGTCCCTTTTGGGCGCCACCCTGGCTCCGGAAAGTAAGGGGCAGATTCTCGGACCCGTCCACTCTCCCTACGGGTACCATATTCTCCGCGTCGCCGACGTTGAAGTCGAACGGGTGGAAGGCCCCTTCAACCCCGGCAGTTCAATGCAGGATGTCAACCGGATGTTTCCCGACGCGCATTCCCTGCTGTTCAAACAATTTCACTTTGGCCTGCCGGTCGGGGGCTATAAGGCGGGAGAAACCCTCGCGTCGGTCTCCAAATCGCATTCCAAGGCCGAAGGGGAAGTGGTCAATTTTCTGAATGCCGAGTTCGCTAAACGCCAGATCGCCCTGATATCCTCCCGGGAATTGAAAGACCGGCTTGAAAGAAACCCGCCGAAGCCGGTTCTGCTGGATATCCGCGAACAATGGGAGTGGGATATCGCGTACATTCCAAATTCACAACGCATCACCCGGGACAACTGCGAATCCCTTCTGTCGGGCCTGGCGAAGGATGCGGAAATCGTACTGATCGACTGGAAACAGGATCGCGGTCCGGATTTTTCCCGCTGGCTCTCTCAACGCGGGTTCACGCAGGTGAAATGTCTCGAGGGAGGCATCGACGATTGGGCGGCCAAGGTCGAACCTCAACTGGCCCGGTACGATATCGACGAAGACGACGGTTACCGTTACGAGGATATCATCGAGGGACACGCTCCCGACGGGCACCCTTGACTCCCCTCGGCCCGGCGCCCGACGCGCCGCCGCCCACATCCCCTCCCCCCCGCGCCCATTGAACCTATGGCATCGTTGCTGAAAATCGAAAATCTGAGTACCTGCTTCGACACGGATGAAGGGGTGGTCCAGGCGGTGCGCAACGTGGATCTCCATATCGACCGCGAGGAAACCCTCGCGCTCGTGGGCGAGTCCGGTTGCGGAAAATCGGTCACCGCCCTCAGCACCATGCGGTTGATTCCCACACCGCCCGGGCGATACGAATCGGGATCCATCTCCTTCAGCGGACAAAATCTGCTCGCGATCCCGGAAGCGCAAATGCGGAACATCCGGGGCAACGACATCAGCATGATCTTCCAGGAACCGATGACCTCGCTGAATCCCATCTTCACCATCGGGGACCAGATCTCGGAGGCGATCCTTCTGCACCGGAGTAAAAATCGACCCGAGGCGCGGGAGCTCACGCTGGAGGCGCTTCACCAGGTGGCGATTCCCTCTCCGGAAAAGCGGATCGACCAATATCCGCACGAACTTTCGGGTGGAATGAAGCAACGCGTGATGATCGCCATGGCCATCGCCTGCCGTCCCGGCCTGCTGATCGCGGACGAACCCACCACCGCGCTCGATGTCACCATTCAGGCGCAAATTCTCGATCTGCTGGCCCGGCTCAAAGAGGAAACCCGGATGGCGATTCTCCTCATCACCCACAACCTGGGAATCGTCGCCCAGTTCGCCCAGCGGGTGGCGGTCATGTACGCCGGCAAGGTGGTGGAGGAGGCACCCGTGGAAACCCTGTTCGACGCTCCGGCCCATCCCTACACCCGGGGCCTGCTGAATTCCCTGCCCGACGGCGGGAGAAAAAAACTCGAATCCATTCCCGGCACCGTTCCCCACCCCGCGTATATCCCCGCCGGTTGCGCGTTTCACCCGCGTTGCAACGAAGTGATGCCCATCTGCCGCGAAAAAATTCCGCCGACCTTTAACGTATCGGGAAACCCGGAGCATACCACCGCTTGCTGGCTTTACGAATCCGCTCCGGGAGCCGCTTCATGAAACCGGTGCTCCAGGTCCGGGCGTTGAAAAAATTCTTCCCTGTGTACGGGGGCTTTTTGTCCCATGTGGTCGGCCAGGTGAGGGCCGTCGATGAAGTCTCGTTCGACATTTTTGAAGGAGAAACGCTGGGGCTGGTGGGCGAGTCGGGTTGCGGGAAAACCACCGTGGGACGCATGACGATCCGTCTGATCGAGGCGACCTCCGGACAGGCCCTGTTCGAAGGACAAGACCTGTTCCAACTTTCGCCACAGGAACTTTCGGCGGTTCGCCCGCGCATGCAGATCATTTTCCAGGACCCTTACAGTTCCCTCAATCCCCGATTCACCGTGGAACGCATTGTCGGGGAAGCCATGCTCATCCATAACCGGGCCAACCGGATGAACCTCAAAGAAAAAGTGGGCGAGGTGCTGGAAAAAGTGGGGCTCTCCTCCCGGTACATGAAACGCTATCCGCACGAATTTTCCGGCGGCCAGCGCCAGCGCATCGGGATCGCCCGCGCCCTCGCCCTGGACCCCAGGTATCTTGCCTGCGACGAGCCCGTTTCCGCTCTGGATGTCTCCATCCAGGCCCAGATCATCAACCTGCTCCAGGCCCTGCAGGAGGAAACCCGGATCTCCATGCTCTTCATTTCGCACGACCTCAACGTCGTCCGGCATCTCTCGCATCGAACCGCCGTCATGTATCTGGGGAAAATCGTCGAAATGGCTCCCACCCCCGTGCTCAATCGGGAGGCGGCCCATCCATACACCTGGGCATTGCTGGCGGCAAAACCCGAACTGGATCCGAAAAAAAAGACCGTTCACGTTCCGCTGAAAGGAGACGTCCCCTCCCCTCTCAATCCCCCGTCCGGATGTCATTTCCATCCCCGCTGTCCCGAGGCCATGGAACAGTGCAAGACCCGGCCGCCGCGCATGGTGGAACTGTCGAAGGGGCACTTCGTCAGTTGCCACCTTTACGGGGACTGACCCTTATATGCTTCATAACCTCGAAAGCGTCATGGGGCTGGTCGCCCCATCCTTCATCATCATCGCCATGGGATTCATCTATGGGAAATTAACCCGGTCCGACACGTCGGAGATGGTTCATTGGACCATGATCATCCTGGTTCCATCCTTTGCGTTTTACCACATCCTCAAAATGGAGATCGAGATCCAGCTGGTCAGCTCCATTTTTCTCACCGCCTGGATCGTCATCCTGGGCAACGGGCTCCTGAGCTTCATCCTGTTCCGATTTTTTCCCGTTTCATCCAACGGACTTTTTCTTCCCATCATGTTTATGAATACGGTGAATCTTCCCTTCCCCATTCTCCTGGCGGCCTATGGCCCCGACGCCCTGTCCCTGAGCCTCATGTTCTATTTTGCCAGCCTGGTGGGAATCTTCACGGTGGGAATTTTGATCGTTTCCGCAGAGAACGCCGCGACTCAGATCTTCAAAGAACCGGTGCTGTATGTATTGGTGGCGGGATTCTTCATCAAGTATAACGAAATCCCCATGCCTCAACTGGCAATGGACACGTTGGCCCTCCTGGAAAAAGCCACGGTGCCGGTGGTCCTGTTGGCCCTGGGCATGCAACTGTCCTGGGTCAAAGTGACCGAGCTGAAACTGCCCCTGCTGGCCACCGCCATCCGGTTTTTGGGTGGCCTGGGCATCGCCCTTCTTTGCGTCAAGGCCTTTGGCCTTGCGGGGCTCCCCCGGAAAGTGGCGTTGTTCATATCGGTCATGCCCAGCGCCGTCATCAGCTATCTGGTGGCGCAAAAATATGATGCAGGCGGTAGCCTTGTGGCCTCCACGGTTTTTTTATCCACCCTGTTTTCCATCCTGCTCATTCCCGCCATGCTCCTCTGGCTCGGTTGAAAAATTCCGGGCTTCCATCTCCCCACCCCCTCGCCCCAAAACATATAAAAACAAATAAACTCCAGTAATTCAAACCATTATCGGGAAACCGGGAAAAAGTTTTGCCCGGTGAAAAGAAATCATCCGCAATGCATTGAAATTTCAGCCGATTCAAAACAATCCCCGCCGAGACGAAATATCGAAAAATCTCTAAATTTTTGAAATTAAACTAATTATTACCCAGTCTCATTCCGTTATTAAAATCACCTATAATCTATGATTCTTGCGGGGTTTTGCGCCGGAAAAAATGTCCGTCCCCGTGGGGGTGGATTCCATCGGGTTTTGCTAACTCTTGGAAAACATTGCAGAAATATAGGTAAAATGGTAAATTTAAAGTCGGTTTATCCCACGACATTTACAGAAAGGTGCCTTTGACCATTCCGTGTTTCCATTGGCCCGCAGGAGAAACCCGGCGGGCGCAGGGAAAAAGGAAATCGGATGGCCTGGAGGAGGCTCCCTTAAGATAATATTATCAACGAGTAAGGAAGGACACGCCTGACCCGTGGATTTTGCATCATTTTCTGGAATCATTTCGGGTATCGCCCTGATTTTTGCCGCCATGTTCATGGGCGGCGATATGGGGAATTTTTTTAACGTCCCGAGTATCATGATCGTGTTTGGGGGGACCATTGCGGCCACCCTGCTCACTTTCCAGATCGACGACGTGATGTCGGCGTGGAAAGCGGCGGCCATCGTGTTCCGGGAAGAAAAGGAAGACCCCAACAGCATGGTGTCCACCATGGTCGAGCTTTGTACCCTGAGCCGGCGGCAGGGGATCGTGGCGCTCAGCAAACTGGAAATCGAGCAGGACTTTTTAAGGAAGGCCTGCAACCTGATCGCCGACGGATCCAAAGAAGACATGATGCGGGATACCCTGACCATCGAAATCGAATCGATGAAGCAACGCCATTTCATCATTCAGGATATTTTCAAGAAAATGGCGACCTATTCCCCGGCGTTCGGGATGATCGGGACCCTCATCGGTCTGATCCAGATGTTGACCAAACTGTCCAATCCCGAAACGGTCGGCCCCAACATGGCGGTCGCCCTGTTGACCACGTTTTACGGAATGTTGCTCGCGACCATGATCTTCAATCCCATAGCCGGGAAACTGAGGGCACGAACGATGCTGGAGGTGATCAACCTGGAAATCATATTTGAAGGGGCGATTTCGATTCTGGCAGATAACAATCCTCTGCTGGTATATGAAAAACTTTCCTCCTACATCCCGGCCAAGTTGAGGAAACCCATGCAGAAAAAAGTAATGAAGCGCTGATGGAACCAGGACCCGACGCTTGATGAAGGGCCTTTTCCATCTATCGACGTAAACCATCCCCTGAGAACATCCTATGGCCAGGGAAAGCATCGAATTGATCAAGGAGCAATTGCGCGCCAAGGCCCGCGAGATGAGCCGGCTCACCTCGGACCAGGCCAAACAGGAACAGAAAGTCCAACATCTCCTTGAGGTCAGCAAGCAGAAGATCGCCGAAATGAAGGCCCAGTTGGTGGAAAAGGACCTTCAGATCAAGCGCGCGGAAAACCTGGGTCCTTCGGCCCGGGGCTCGGTCGAAATCGGTCACGCGGAAACCGGGGGGGCCGACAGCGGCGGCACCACCGTGGTCGAGAAGGAAGTCCACGTCAAGGACCCCAAGCTGGTCAAGGCCCTCACCAAACTCCGTAAAAAAAACGAAGACCTCTCCACCCGCATCGAAGCCGAAACGGAGGAGAAAAACAAGCTCACCAAGGAAAAACAACTCCTCACCCTGGAAATTCAGCGGGTCAAAAAACAGCCGGACCTGGCCAAGCAAATGAAGCGCAAGGTCCAGGAGATGGAGGAACGCACCAAGCAAAACCAGGACAAATACGAACGGCTGATCAAAGAAAAACAGGAACTCATCGATTCCTACGAAAAGGTCCTGTTCGATGCGACCGGAGGGCAGGGCAAAAAAATGCCCTCGGAGATCATCAAGGAACTCAAAACCGAACTTGAAGAATTGAACAAGGACCGGGACCGGCTGGAACGGGACTTGATGGAGACCAAGCGGCGGTTTGACAAACAGTTGCTGGAAAAAATCAAGGAGATGGAGGCAGAATGGGGGGAACGGCTCAAGAAAATAAAAAAGGAAAAAGCCAGGTTGGTGGGCGAGATTTTCGAAGAAGGCGCAGAAGGATGGATGGTCACTTACGCGGACATGGTGACCCTGCTTTTAACCTTTTTCATCCTCTATTATTCCATCGCCTCGGTCAACATGGCAAAGTTTAAAGAAGCCATTTTGGGCGAGGAGCGGGCCAGTATCGGCCTCCTTGAACTTTTGGACAGTGCCGAAATTAAAGAAAATATCCAGCAATTGACAGGAATGAAGTCAAAGGATATTATGGAGGACATCAACGAGGTGGTCGAAGATTCCCAGTTGGACATCGACACCAGCGAGGCAAAGATCGTCGTGCGGGTTCCGGGAGCCTCCCTCTTCCCGTCCGGTTCGGCGGATTTGCAGAAGGAGGCCCGTCCGGTTCTTGACGAAGTCATTCGTATCGTCAAAAAGTATCCGAATTATAAAACGCATATTCAGGGGCATACCGATGACGAACCGATCGCCTCGGAACGGTTTCCCACAAACTGGGAGCTTTCGGCGGCTCGGGCGACAGCGGTTTTGCGGTATTTTATTGACAAGGGGATTGATCCAAAAAAATTGACGGCGACCGGCTATGCAGACACGTTCCCTCTCGCAACTAACGACTCGGAGCTAGGCCGCGCCAAAAATAGGAGGGTTGAATTTGTTCTGGAAAAAGAAAAAAAGTGATGACGCTCCAAAGCAATTGTTCAAGATGCCGGCGGAAACCCGGGGCGCGTTTCGTGTCTACCCTTCAGACAAGGATCCCGTCATGGTCGTTGTGGATGGCAAATCCCTGAAAGCGGTCGATATCAGCGCAGGCGGAATTTCGTTTGAGAACATTGGATTCAAGAACAAAGCCACTTACTCCATGGAGCTCTCCTTGCCCAACTCGGTGATGGAGATCAAGGTCAAGGTCGAAATTCTTAAAATCGACGAGGGAAACATTTGCCGGTGCAAAATGGTGGGCATGAACCAGGAACAGGAAGATGAAGTTCATCACTACATTCTGGAACGGCAAAAAGAAGAGTTGATCGAGAAGAAGTACAAGTAGACGGGATCTCATAGTCGACCGTCTCCCCAGCCGTCCCCTCGGGCTCAAGGGAAAGTTTTCGTCACCCTTCGGAAATGACCTGATTCTTAGAGACACCCTGTAATCGTTTCTGCATGATTCAGCGGGAATAGGCGATGATCCGCCTTTCCCGCTCTTTTTTTCCAGCCGGTCCATAACCCTCATGCCCCCTTTTCCCCGCGATTCGGAAGATTGGTCCGATCATGAACTGAAAATGATCGGCGCCGTCGACGTATTTCAGGCCAAGCCCCGGATCCTGAAAAAAGCGGAGGAACGCCTTCTGGCCCTTAACCGGGCCATGGACGCCGAATTGAAAAATCCCGCCCTGAGTCTTCCCGCACATTTGGACCGGGACAGAAGTCAAGTCGCCCGCGGAGAGAATCATCGCGGGTTTCCCTACATCTCCCTGGACCGCCCCCAGATGTTTTCCAAAACCGATATGTTTACTTTCCGGAGCCTGTTCTGGTGGGGGCACTACCTGGGTTTCGCGCTGATCCTGAAAGGAAGCGAATTCGGGTCCTGGACTCGAAAACTGGTGGAGGACAAAGACCGGGAGGAATGGAAGAACGTGTTCCTGGCCACCGCTCCCAACCCGTGGGAATGGGAGCAAACGGATGAAAATTTCATGACGCTTCACCTCCAGCCGAAAGAGAATATCATCCGTCGGCTGGAGACCCTTGATTATCTCAAACTATGCCGGTTTTACCCCGTAACCGATGCGGAATTTCCCCGCCTGAACTGGACCGCCGCCGGAGTAAACACCTGGCGCGTGCTGTCCGGTATCGTTTCCACGGCCTGACTCCCGGTCTGGAATTCCCTCCCGCAGAACTCCCTCAACCCTCGATGAACTCGGCCACCGCGTTCCTCGCGCCCTTGAGAATCGGCTCGCCGTCACCCACCAGCAGAGCATCGAAATCGTAGCCCAGCAATACGGCGAGGCTTTTTTTCGCCTGATTGACATCGCGGTATTTGTCCGCGGGGAGCAGGTTCACCTTGCCGGGAACCTTGCCGATCAGCGCATCCCCGACCCAAAGCACCTTGTGTGCTTCATCAAAAAAGGCCGATTCGCCGGGGGACTTCTGATCCCGAAGATGAACCACTTTCAACCCGCAGGGGAGCGTTTCCCCATCCCGGAAAGTGGCATCGGGCTTAAACTCCAACAATGCCTTGTCCGCCTCGTGGATCCAAATCGGCACCGAGTACCGCTTCGCCAATTCCCGGCTCCCGCGATCGTGATGGACGTTGGTGAGGAGAATTCCCTTGAGAGGGAAATCCCTGAGATTTTCGATCAGGGCGTCCAGTTCGGCTTGTCCTTCCTCATCCAGAGGAGGCGGGTCGATCAATACCGATTCGCCCTGACGCTTGAGAAAATGACCATTGAAGTTGAGTTGCTTTTCACCGGAAAATTCACTCCAGGTAAAAACTCCCGGAATAATTTCGCGAAAAAATGTCATGGATTGTATCTCCATTCCTCGGGGAGCGATAGGATCTCCCGAAGCCCGATAACATTAAAAAAAATTTAGGATGCCGATTTGCAGGGTTTGATAAACTTTTCAACGGATCTCAAACCATCGGACCCGTGGGCGGGCGGCATTACGTTCCCCGCTATTTTCCTGGACCGGCCGAGGCAGTCTTGGACGGGCCGGAAACGTTCCCGGTCGGTGGATCCATTTTACGCTCGTGGGGACCGATTTGAAAATCATTTCCCGCTCGCTCCCCATTAACCCCATTTCCCGGCCGGTCCGGAGAACATGAAAACCTACGCGGAAACCCTGGACTACCTTTACGGGTTAGCCCAAACGGGAATCAAAATGGGACTGGACCCCACCCGGCGCCTTCTCGACCGGTTGGGCAATCCGCAACTCAAGATTCCCACCCTGCATATCGGCGGAACCAACGGGAAAGGTTCGACGGCCGCTTTTGCCGAATCCATTCTGCGCACCGCCGGACATCGCACGGGGCTTTACACCTCCCCGCACCTCCTCGATTACCGCGAGCGGATCCAAATCGGGGGAATCCCCATCGCCCCGGATTCTGTTGTGGACCTGGCCACGCGCGTGCGTGAGGTGGCGGAGGCGCTGGAAATTTCCGCCAGTTTTTTCGAGGTGGGAACGGCGATGGCGTTCCTTCATTTCGCCGAACAGGGGACCGGGGTGAACATTATCGAGGTGGGCCTGGGCGGGCGGCTCGACGCCACCAACCTTTGCCGGGCTCGGGTTTCCATCATCACTTCCGTTTCCCGCGACCATACGCAGTATCTGGGAAACGAACTGAGGAAGATTGCGTGGGAAAAAGCCAGCATTATCAAGGAAGGTGGTACGGTTTTTGCTCACTTGGAAGATCAGGGGGTTATCGACGAGGTGGAGAAGTATGCGCGGGAGCAGTCGGCGCGCCTGTTTCGACTGGGCCGGGACTTCCAGGTTGAAATAAAGACTCACCATCCTGGGGGATCGACCTTCGATTTTACGGACTCCGATCACGAGCGTTATGAAGGTCTGGAAATCGGCTTGCCCGGCCTCTTCCAGGCTTCCAACGCCGCTCTCGGGGTAGCGGCTTGCCGCGAATTGGCCCGGAGCGGAATTGCCGTCTCCGAATCGGACATTCGAAAGGGCCTGGCTTCGGCACGCTGGCCGGGCCGCATGGAAATCATAGGTTCTCAGCCGACTTTGATCTTGGACTGCGCACACAATCCCGCCGGGGTCAAAAGTTTGACGGATTCGGTGCGTAAATGGTTCCCCCAGCGCCGAATACACGTCATTTTCGGGGTGATGAACGATAAGCCGGTGGATGAGATGTTGCCCCGGATCGCTGAATGGGCCGAGCAGATCGTCCTCGTCCGAGTCCGGCAGGACCGAAGCATGGATCCAGAAACCCTGCGGCACCGGTTGGCAGGGATGAATATCCGGGTCCAGGTGATCGAAAACATCGGGGAAGCCCTCCAAACCCTTATAAAAATGGCGCTTCCTGACGATATGATCTGTATCACAGGATCCATTTTCACGGTGGCGGAAGCAAAAAAACACATTGCGACTCACAACACACATATTGCTGGCACTACTGTTCTGGACAATCTTCCTTTTGGCGGGTGAGGTCTGCGCCCAGGAGCCCTCTACCTCTGCCCCTTCCTCCCAAACCCAGGAAACCGCTCCGGTAAAAATTTCCGCCGACCACATGGTGCAAAGCGGAGAGAAAAACGTGGTCAAGGCCTGGGGCCATGTCGTCATCCGTTACGAAGGAAGAATTCTCAAAGCCGACCGGGTCAAAATCAACACCGAAACGGGCAAGGGTGCCGCCGCGGGGAACGTATGGGCTATCGCGCCGGACGGAACCCGTTTCAAGTCCCAGCGCACCCTGTTCAACATCAAATCCAGCCAGGGGCAAATCTTCTACGTGCAGGGACGGGTGGCGAAAAACTATTTTGTCAAAAGCAAAAAAATCACCCGTCTCTCCGACACCCATTTCCAGATGGATGAGGGCGCTCTGACCACCTGCCGGGGTAAAATACCTGACTGGGTGATCGAGGCCAAAAGCATCGATCTGATCACCGGCGACCGGGCGCTGTTTACCGGGGCCAAGCTCAAGGTCCACGACATTCCCGTCATGTATATTCCCGCGGGTTACATCCCCGTGGACCAAACCCGTAAGAGCGGTATTCTGTTCCCCACGTTCGGCAGTAGCAACACCGACGGGTTCACCATGAGCAATGCTTACTACTGGGCCATCAACCGGCAATCGGACGCGACGGTGTACGTCGACTACCTGCAGAAACGCGGGGTGCGGCCCGGATTGGAGTACCGTTACACTCCCAGCCATAAGGTTCATGGGGAAATTCGGGGTTCTTACCTCGAAGACGATGACACGAACGCCAAGTTCTGGAAAGTGGACATGTCCCATTACCAGGAACTTCCCGAGAAATTCACTTTTCTCGGCAGACTGGATCTGGAGAGCGACGAAAGTTTCAATAAAACCTTCGAGGACAACCCTAACAAACGCACGCGCAGGAATTCGGATTCCTATGCCACCCTCACCCGAAGCTGGGACAACCATTCGCTGGACATCCTGGCTCGCTACCGCGACAGCACCGAATCGGGGCGCGACGATACTTTCGCCCAGCTTCCCCAAGTGACCTTCAAAACCCAGCGCATGCCTCTGGGCAAATCGGGCTTTTACTTCAACCAGGACACCAGCTTCTCGTCATTTCTCATTGACCTGAACCCCGATCCCCTGCTGGACGACAAGTTCACGGTCCAGCGGTTCGACTTTCATCCCCAGCTTTCCCTGCCGATCGGACTCACCCCCTGGATGTCCCTGACCCCTACCGTTGGGGTGCGCGAAACCTATTACAGCAAGGGATATGATCCCGCCACCCTGAAGAATCTGTCGGGATTTTCGCGCGAGTCTTACGATGTTCGAGCCGTATTGGAAGGCCCCAAGTTCAACAAAATATTTGAGACCGGCAATTCAGGCATCCCCAAGATCAAGCACGTCGTCGAACCCCGGTTTATTTTCGAATACCTCCCCAATCTCGATGCCGACGACCGGCGGAAGATCCGCGTATTCGACAATATCGACTCCATTAAGCCACGGAGCCTTTTGAGTTTCTCCCTCACCCAGAGAATTCTTCAGAAGGAACTGGACAGCGCCGGGAATTCGCAGACCCGCGAAGCCCTTCGCTTTGTGGTCAGCCAAAGTTACGACTTCCGGGAAGCCGTGCGCGACCCTTCCCCCATCTCCAAAAAACCTTTTTCAGACATCCGCTTCGACCTCGACAGCCGCCTGATCGAGTCCCTGATCCTGAACGCGGACACGACTTATGACATTTACGACAACCAAATCAACTCCTTCAACTTCGAGATGGGGATCAAGCCCAGGGACACCCTGTCCCTGATCATGGAAAGACGGTATATACGCAACGAGTCTACCTTCTGGACGGGAACGCTGGACTGGGCGTTCCGCCAGGGATGGAATTTCCAGTACAGCGCGCGGTTTGACGAAAATGCCAAGACTTTTCGTGAAAATGATCTCAGCCTGTTGTACGATGACCCTTGCGAATGCTGGGGATTTTCCCTCGATTTCATTCAGCGCAATATCGTTTTCGGCGGGCTGGATCGCGACGAAACCAAGTTCATGCTCGGGATTACCCTTCGCGGGCTCGGCAGTATCAGCACCGGCCGGAGCGGACAACTCATTCATCGGAAGTTCGACGAATATTACAATCCCCAACCCTGATGCCCCCTGTATCCATATCCCGGGAACTGGCCGCCGCGGCTCTGCGCATCGGCGCCATCAAAATTTCTCCAAGCCAGCCCTTCACCTGGGCTTCCGGGTACCGTATGCCCCTATATAACGACAACCGCCTGCTTCTCGGCGACCCGGCGCACAGGAAACTGGTCGTTCGGGGATTCCAGGAAATCGTCCGCAATGAAAACCTCACCGTGGATGTGGTTGCGGGAACGGCCACCGCGGGAATTCCGCATGCGACGGGGTTGGCCAATGCGCTGAACCTTCCTCTCATCTACGTCCGCCCCGCCCCAAAATCCCACGGAACGAACAATCAGATCGAGGGCGTTCTGCACCCCGGACAAACGGTGGTGGTGGTGGAAGACCTGATCTCCACGGGGGGAAGCGCCCTCGACGCCGTGCAGGCGGTACGCGGGGAAGGATGCCGGGTGGACCATTGCCTCTGCATCTTCAATTACGGGTTTGCCGAAAGCCAGGAGGCGTTTCGGCAGGCTCAATGTCACCTGCATTCCCTCCTGACCCTGGAGACCTTGCTGGACCACGTACGGGAAATCGGAGGCCTCTCCGCCGGGGATCTCCGCCTTGTGGAAGATTGGAAAAAATCCCCATTCACCTGGGCGGACCGCTTTTTCTCCTGACCTCCCGGCACTCCTGCCGGGACCATCCGCAACTCCCATAACAGACGGGGAATACAACCTTTTTAAGATTGACAGCCAAAGGAAACGATACTAGTATGACAAGCTCCTGTATCAAGCAGGTTTTGTGCCGGGTTCGCCCCCCATTTGATGGGAGGAAACTCGTAAGATAGCAAATCCTACATAGAGTTATGGGGACGGCTTGCAAACGTCCCCGAGGGTCCCTGCGCCTGAATCCGTTGACCGGCAAGCGAATGACCCAAACGGGAAATACCCGATTGTTAGAAACGCTCTTAAAAAATCCAAAAACCTGCAATTATATATTTTAGACCATCACTAGGAGGTTTATCGAAAATGGGTAAATTAACTTTGGGACCTATCGGCCTTTTGCCCCCTTCTGCCGCGGCAATGGGGATTTTTCAGCCGGATAAAGGTTCCGGGATGCAGTTGGTCGAAGGTGAGCACGTTCCCGAAGATGAGGCATTTGAAAAACTGGCGGTGGAACTCCTCACCCGAAGAAATCCGACTTTTTTCCCCGGCCCCAATGTGGTGTGGGCCTGGAACAAGGAAGCAGAACAAAGGGCGGAACTTTGCCTGAGGCTGGTTAAGGAAGTCCCCGGGATGAATATCATTACGATGCCGGATTACCGGCCCATTTATCCCAAGATCGATCCGGAAGCGGTGATCAATCCCTGCCATCCCAACCTGACCATCCAGCACAACAAAATTCACGTTTGTATTTTTATCGGGGTGCATTGCCATTTTGCCAACATCACTCTCAAAATGATCCGGGCCAACACCAATTGTTACACCACGGTCCTATGCGGTCACGACGGACATGAAGACGCCCTGATTTCTGTTTGGGATCACGATGGAAGCAAATTGGAGAAAATTACCGAAACGATTGTTCGCGTCCGCGATTCCGGCGTGGTCACCCCGTGGGCGCACACTCCCGAAGGGAAAGAAGAGCTGGAAGAGATTCGAGCGCGGAAGGCACGCGAAAAATCCAACAAGGATGAGGCCAACCTTTTCCCCGGGCAGAAAGAAGTGCTTCCTCTGGAACAGGGATTGGACGAAAACGCCGAGTAAGGGTTCCCCTCCGGAAAACGGGGGAAGGCCAAAACTCGAAGGGTGCCTCTGAGAGGTGCTGACCCTGCAGATCGTCAGCTTCGCGGATTTGAAATTAAAGGGCTCGCCCCTGATTACCGGTAATGATGCGTGGCCCCTGAATTCACCCAAAACCGTCCGGCGGTTCCCGCCGGACGGTTTTTTGTCCTTATGGGCTTTATCAAATCCGGGAATCTTTCGTTCCACGAACAACGGAGCCCGAAAACAGGGCCTGGCTCCGCGGCCAGAAGGAAACCCATTTTCCGATTTAAGTTGACAGGATCGAGGGATATCCTTTAGCCTTTAAACTAACGGTTAATTCCAAATAATCCGAACCATTCATTCATTTCGAAACGGGCAGACCCATATTGCGAGGTCAAGGAGGAGTAGGTGCGCATTCTGGTAATTGACGATTCCCGGGCAATCCGATTGATCCTGAGTCAAATCCTCAAACAACTGGGTTTTGAGGTGGCGGAAGCCAGCAATGGACAGGAAGCGCTGGATAAACTGAAAGAAGCCGGCAAGTTCGAAATGGCCATGGTGGATTGGAACATGCCCGTGATGAACGGCTATGACTTCGTGGTGGCCGTGCGAAGCAACCCGGCCTATAACGACATGCGCCTGATGATGGTCACGACTGAAACGGAAATGTCGCAGGTGATCAAGGCTCTGGAAGCCGGCGCGAACGAATATGTCATGAAGCCGTTCACCAAAGAAATGATACAGGAAAAACTGACCCTCCTCGGGATCATAACGGGCAAATAATGTTCAAGCGGTTACTGACGATCGATGATGGGGTGCTTGCGAACAACGTCACGGCAGGTCCGTTGGCAAGGCCAAACAATAATCCGGCTGGCGCATGGGTGGCCCATGCGCCGTTGGTACAAAATCACGTCCCCCGGGCTTATCACCCTATCCTCTCCGGGGACATCGAATTAACCGAAAAGAGACCGCACCGGGGCCTGAAACGGCACACCCGGAGCGGATGGATTTCCCTCTCTCCAGCCCGCGCGGCATCGCATCTTCCGCGCAAACCTCGGGCAAGAGCCGCCCTCGCAAAATTGAATTCACCCTTTCCCGGCAAGGGATTCCGAAACATCCTGTTGTCGACTTCGGGACTCAAATCCCGGGAAACGGCGCGCCCCATGATTTCCAATTCCGGCGGCGGAATCGGTCTGGAAGCATGTCCGTTTGAAAAAAAACCCATCGCCCAATCTCAATACGGGTGGTTTTGAGGCCAGGAGAAACTCGGCTCTATGCCCATCAGCCCCAGCGATTTTGATTATATCAGCCAGGTAGTCCGGAAAGATTCGGCCATCGTTCTGGAGAAAGGTAAAGAGTACCTTGTCGAATCGCGGATCATGCCTTTGATCCATACGGAGGGGTGGGGGTCCATCGAGCAACTGGTCCACAAAATGAAAACCGAGACGGCCAGGGACTTGCGCGACCGGGTCGTCGAGGCGATGACCACCAACGAGACCTCGTTTTTCCGGGATATCCACCCTTTTGAATTGCTCAAAAGCACCCTCATTCCCGAAATGATCCAGAAACGGCAGGCGACCCGTGAGTTGAATATCTGGTGCGGCGCCAGCTCCAGCGGGCAGGAACCTTTCAGCCTGGCCATGCTCATCCGGGAAAACTTTCCACAACTGTTGAACTGGAAAATGTTTTTCATGGCCAGCGACATTTCCAGAAACATGCAGAAACGTTGCCAGGCCGGATTTTACAGCCAATTGGAAATCAACCGTGGACTCCCCGCTCCCCTGCTGGTCAAATATTTCGCCCGCACCGGGATGGAATGGCAGATCAAGGAAGATGTCAGAAAGATGATCGACTTCCGTCTTCTCAATCTCTGTGAAAAATGGCCTTACATGCCGTCCGTGGACATTATCATGATGCGGAATGTTCTGATCTATTTTGACATCGAAACCAAGAAATCCATTCTGAAAAAAATTCGTGATATCTTAAAACCCGACGGATACCTTTTTCTGGGTGCCGCCGAAACCACCCTGAACCTGGATGACAAGTTCGAGCGCATGAACTTCAAGCAGTCAGGATGCTACCGGCTTCGTCAGGAGTAAGAACATGCAATTCATGGAAGACGAAATTTGCCAATATACCGTGGATATCTGGAAACAGATTCTCGGTCTGGAAGTGCACCGGACCCAGGAGGAATTCCTTCCCGACGGATCCGAAGGAACGCTTTCCGGTTGCGTTCAGATCATGGGAAGCTGGGACGGAACCGTGATGCTCACGTGCCCCCTGCCTCTCGCAAGAAAAGCCGCCGCCATCATGTTCGGCACCAATGAGGAAACCGCCTCAAAGGATGAAATTCAGGACGCGCTTGGAGAACTGGCCAACATGACCGGAGGGAATATCAAGTCCCTGCTCCATACCCCCGAGCAGGAATGCTACCTGTCCCTTCCCGCCGTGGCCGTCGCCAACCAGCACCTGCGCGTACCCGGAAGCGAGCAGGTCACCCAGATCACTTTCCAGCACCAGAACCACCGGTTCGTGGTCTCCCTGCTGAAAAAAGCCGCCGGGAAGGAAAGAGCGAAATAACTCTTACGCGGGAAAGGAGAGGCCATGCCGGTTTTGGAAAACGAGCTCCGCGAGTACACGCAACTGGTCTGGCAAACCCTCCTGGACCTGGAAGTGGTTCCGTCCCCCGACGACCCCATCCCGCTTCTGGCTAAGGACTGGGTGACGGCTTGCGTACAAATCATGGGAGAATGGACCGGGCTGGTCGTTCTTGAAACCCACCCCGATCTGGCCCGCACCCTCGCCGGGAAAATGTTCTTTCTTGAGCCCGGCGAGATCACCACGGAAGAGATCAAGGATTCGCAGGGCGAGTTGATCAATATGGTCGGCGGCAATATCAAGGCCCTGCTTCCCGAACCGAACTATCTTTCGGTCCCTATCGTCGCGCTGGAAGGACATTCCCTGTTTTTTCCCGGAACCATCCCGGTCACCCAGATCTGCTTCCTGTGCGAGGAGCAGAAATTCCGGGTGTCTCTTCTGCAACCGACAACCCGTTCCCGCGTGTCACAAAAAATTCAATCGGAGCCTTTCTAAAGGTCATCCTGAGCCCTTCGGCAGGCTCAGGATAAACTCCACCCGAAGGATCTGGCTGGAACGTGAATGGGGAAGGTACCCGAACAGCGGGCACAGGCGTCGTCCCGAATCCTCGGCAAGATTCTTCGGCGCGGATGCGCCTCAGAATGACAATTTCATGGAGCCTTTCTAAAGGTCATCCTGAGTCCTTCGGCAGGCTCAGGATAAACTCCGCGAAGAATCTGGCTGGAACATCATTGGAGCATGCCCCCCCATGCTGGATCGAAATGACACCGACGGAGAAAACCCCGGGGCAAAGCCACGGGGAATTGGAAATCATTCAGGGTCGGCGCTCTACGAAGCTCTCTTTCTCTATAAGCTCTATAAGGCTGGCGGGCCGGTCAGGACTTTTTCTTCAAGCCGATGTGAGTGTGGAGCTCCTCATCGATCTGATCGCTGTCGCTGGAATTGTATCGAAGCAGTTTTTGCAAATGCTCGAAACTTTCCAGATCCATTTCGGTAAATTCAATGGCGAGTCCCCCTTCCATCTCCCGCTCCACTTTTCCCCGGAAATGGACCTCGATGGGTTCCATCGCTTGAAGAAAAAGAGACACGTCGCAGGGGGAATGGAGGGGAAACTTTTCCCGGCAAATCACAAATACCCCTTTCATGCTCAAATCGCGCGTTTGGGTGGACTTGATGACCTTATCCGCAATTTTAAGCTGAACCTCCAAATGAAGCGGAACCCGGGTGAATTCCCGGCTTTCGTGCGTCGAATTTTCAGACATGTTTTCCTCAACGGAATTGAAATTGCACTCAGTATAATGGAAATGCCGCGGAAAAGACAACTTAAATGAAGATCAGCTTTCCCAATCTAACTTTTTGAATTTAAAAGATTTTATAACAATTTACCCCCATTCGCATCCCTCCCCGCTCCGTAAATAATTTTCCTTCGCCTTGACAGGGTTACTTTGCGGTTTTATTTAGCTTTGGAGCCAAGTCGCACCCTAATCCCGAAACTGGGTTTTTATATAAATTAACAATAGATTCTAATCTAAGAAAGGACGTACCACCATGGGAAAAATCGTAGGTATCGACCTGGGCACCACCAACTCGGTGGTCGCCGTTATGGAGGGGAACGAACCCAAGGTTATCCTGAACGAAGAAGGGAGCCGCACCACGCCCTCGGTGGTCGCCTTCACGAAAGACGGGGAAATTCTTGTCGGCCAGGTCGCCAAACGACAGGCCATCGCCAATCCCGAAAACACCATCTTCTCGGTTAAACGATTCATGGGACGGTTCACCAACGAGGTGAACGAGGAACAAAAAATGGTTCCTTACAAGGTGGTTTCGGGGGCCAAAAACGAAGTCAAAATCTCGATCAGCAATAACAACAAGCAGTACACCCCCCCGGAAATTTCGGCGATGATCCTGCAAAAACTGAAAAAAGCCGCCGAGGCCTACCTGGGCGAAACGGTGAAAGAAGCGGTCATCACCGTTCCCGCATACTTCAACGATTCCCAGCGGCAGGCGACCAAGGACGCGGGACGCATCGCGGGTCTGGAGGTCAAGCGCATCATCAACGAACCCACGGCGGCGGCCCTCGCATACGGGCTGGATAAAAAGAAAGACCACACCATCGCGGTTTACGACCTGGGTGGGGGAACGTTCGACATCTCGATCCTCGAAGTGGGCGACAACGTGGTTGAGGTGAAAGCCACCAACGGCGATACCCATCTCGGCGGCGACAACTTCGACCACCGCGTCATCGATTGGCTGGTTCAGGAGTTCCGCAAAGATCAGGGCATCGACCTGTCCAAGGACAACATGGCCCTTCAACGGCTTAAAGAGGCTTCGGAAAAAGCCAAGATGGAGTTGTCCACGGTAAACGAAACGGACATCAACCTGCCGTTCATCACGGCCGACGCGTCGGGTCCCAAGCACATGAACGTCAAGCTGTCCCGGGCCAAGTTCGAGTCCATGATCGACGATCTCGTCCAGAAAACGGTGCAACCCTGCAAGCGGGCCATGGAAGACGCCAATCTGGACCCGAGCAAAATCGACGAGGTGGTTCTCGTGGGCGGTTCCACGCGGGTCCCTCTGGTCCTGCAGACGGTGAAAAAACTGTTCGGCAAGGAACCGCACCGCGGGGTCAACCCGGACGAAGTGGTCGCGCTGGGCGCCGCCGTTCAGGCGGGCGTTCTTTCCGGAGAAGTGAAGGACATCCTTCTTCTCGACGTGACTCCCCTCTCCCTCGGCATCGAAACCCTGGGCGGGGTGACCACCCGTCTGATCGAGCGGAACACCACCATTCCCTCACGCAAAAGCGAAGTCTTCTCCACCGCATCGGACAACCAGCCGAGCGTCGAGATCAACGTTCTGCAGGGCGAGCGTGAGATGGCCAAGGACAACCGCTCCCTCGGCAAGTTCCATCTGGACGGGATTCCCCCCGCCCCGCGTGGCATGCCGCAGATCGAGGTGACGTTCGACATCGACGCCAACGGCATTCTCAACGTCTCGGCCAAGGATAAGGGAACCGGCAAGGAACAGAAGATCGCCATCACCGGCTCCACCGGCCTGAACGATCAGGAAATCGAGAAGATGGTCAAGGATGCCGAGTCCAACGCCGACGCGGATAAGAAACGCCGTGAGAAAATCGACCACAAAAACCAGCTCGACTCGGTGATTTACAACACCGAGAAGACCATTCGCGAGAATAAAGACAAGCTCCCCGAGGCGGACGTGAAAGCGGCGGAGGAAGCCATCGCCGAAGCGCGCAAACACCTTGAGGACGAGGTCGACGAGTTGAAAGCACAATTGGAAAAGGTCAATGAAGTCGCACACAAACTGGCCCAGGCCATCTACTCGCAAAGCCAGAAGACGGAGGGCGGTGAAGCGGGCGGCCAGGGACCGGGAGGCGAATCCGGAGGCGACAAAAAGGATGACGACGTCGTCGATGCCGAGTTCGAGGATATCAGCAATAAAAAATAATTAAGAAGGAAGCTTCCGACTCCGGGCCCTGATTCCGAATCCACACGGAACGGTTCAGGACCGGTGGTCTGAAGTCCCCATCAATCCCCCGGGCCAACCCGTTCCGGCGTGCCGTCTTTCCCTTGCTCGATGGCGTACCGGAACCGGTCGGCCCTTATACCCGCAAAGGAAAGCCAGGGTCGCACCGGCCGGCCTTCCCTTGCGGTTATTTGCCGGAGACCTTTACCCCATGTCAAAAAGCAACACCCCAAACATTGCCCCATCGGTCCAGGGAGACGATGAGCGCCCCAAGATCAACGTCGTGGACCGAAGGAGTTCCATTCTGGAAAGTGAAAATGGGGACATCCCTACGGATGGCTCCGTCGTAGAGGAGCGCCTGCCCACTTACGTGGAAAAACTGAAGCACGAAGCCGAGGAAAAAGACCGTCAGCTTCGCGAATACATCGCCGCCTATAAACAGTCCACGGTGCAGAACGACGAATTCCGCCAGCGGCTCCAACGCGAAAACGAAGCGCGTCTCGACCAGTTCAAGGCCAACCTGTTTGCACGCCTCGTACCCATTCTCGATAATTTAAAACGGGCCGCGGGAGCCGCCAACCAAAACAGCGATTATGAAAGCCTCAAAAAGGGAATCGACCTCGTGATCAACCAGTTCTCCCGGGAAATGACCGACAACGGAGTCACCCCCATCCCGACGCAGGGAAGAAAGTTCGATCCCAAATCCGACGAGGTCTGCTTCACCGT
>PCWF01000039.1 GCA_002796165.1 Nitrospinae bacterium CG11_big_fil_rev_8_21_14_0_20_56_8 | reverse complement strand
ATGAAAAGTGGGAGACAGTTTTTCTTCCATAACGGTTCAAGAACCAACAACAAGGGGTTCTTCCAATGTACACAGTTCAGGAAATTTGTAAAAATGGTGAGCCGGTTCCGCTGACCACCGACGGCCAATTGCGGGTGGTGTTTATCGGCACGGGTTCCGCATTTGCGAAACGGCGGCGTCAATCCAATATTCTGATCATTCAGGGCAAGCATCATGTGCTGATCGACTGCGGCACGCAGGGCCCCCTGGCGCTCAACGATATCGGTCTGAGCGTTCTCAAGGTGAGGACGTATCTTCCCACGCATAGCCATGCCGACCATATTGGCGGACTGGAAGAGGTCGCCCTCATGAACCGGTATACTCCGAACGCGGGCAAGCCGCAGATGATTGTTCTGCGCGATTACCAGGATAGTTTGTGGAGCAAAAGCCTTTCCGGCGGCGCCGAGTTTTGCGAGGCGAACCAGGGCCGCCCTCTTCAGCTTGCGGATTTCTTCGAGATCCTGCGTCCGGATACCACCCAGGTCGAAGGCCGCAAGTTCTGGAGTTACAAGCATGGGCCGCTCGACATCGTGATCATGCGCACGCGGCATTTTCCCGATACCGCGGTCAGCGTGGACGAGTCTCAATGGTGTTGTGGCATCATGGTCAACCGGCGGGTGTGGATTTCCGGGGATACCATGTTCGACCGGGATTATCCTCTGCGTTTCGGCACGCTGGCGGAAGTCATGTTTCACGATTGCCAGTTGTTTTTCGGCGGGGTCCACGCCTCGTATCAGGAGTTGATGACCCTTCCCGACGATGTCCGGGCCAAAATGTTTCTGTACCATTATGGAGACAACTGGGACAAGCCGGATACGTGGGTGAACGATTCGGACGATTTTTCGGGCGACCCGGTGAAGGATGGTTTTCTGGGCTGGACGCGGCAACAGGTGGCCTACGATTTTCCCTGAGAGGTTGTTCCGAATCCGGCTGTGAAACCCGCCGCCCGCTGGCCGGTGGTTTTCCCCGGGGGATATCGCCTGGGGGCGTCATGAAATTCGCGCTGGGGTTTCGGTTCATTCCATGGTTGCTTGCAAGCCTTGCGTCCGCTTCCGCCGTCACGCCGGAATTCCCGCGCGCCGTTTCCAATACGTTGGATTCCGTTGCGCGGGGTCTGCCGCGCCGGAGGGGTTGAGCCCCGCCGGGTTCGGGACCCTGAGGAGGAGAACATGAGTTACCATATTTCGTTGAATACCTGGAGCCGGGCCGATCTGGATATGAACACCGCCGCCGGAAAGCTGGCCCGGGTGTTCAGAATGCCCGCCAAGCGGGGCGAAGAAATCCTGCGTCAGGTGTCGCGGGGACAGCGCTGGCAGTTTGAGAACAAGATTCCCAATGAACAGGCGGACCTTGCACTCGCTTACCTCAAAGGTCTGGGGTTCGATGTGGATCTCGAACCGGCCATTCCCGAAGCCGCGGCGGTTTCCGCTCCGGCGCGCGAACCCGTGCGCGTTTCCGCCGATTTTGGCCGCAAGGACAAGCGCAAGGACCGGAATAAAGAAAAAGCGGGGGCCGAGGGACCGGGAGAGGCGCCCATGGCCATCCCCTTCGGGTTTCGCGGCGAGGGCGGGGAGCTGTGCAAAGTCTATGTTTCGACCAGTCTTCTCACCTTCCTCACCCTCGGCATCTATCAATTCTGGGCCAAGACGAAAGTCCGGCACTACCTGTGGGCGCAGACCCGGTTTGCGGGCGACCGCTTTGCCTATCACGGCACCGGGGGGGAGCTGTTCAAGGGATTTCTGAAGGTTTTCGGGATCTTTCTCGTCTTCGGTTTCCTGGCCGGCATCCTGGGCGGGCCGGGCAAGAAGTTCATCGACCTGTTTCCGTTGATCTTTCTGATTCTTCTTCCCGCGCTGATCGTGGGGGCCTGGCGTTACCGCCTGTCCCGGACTTCCTGGCGGAATATCCGGTTTTCCTTTCGCGGCACGCGCAAGGATGCGATCGTTCTGTACCTCGTCCACGGCCTGATCACCCTCCTCACCCTGGGATTGTACTGGCCCTATTTCAAGATCAAGACGGAAAAATTCTGGCGCGAGAACAGCTTTTTCGGGGATCGGCAAATGGAATTCGACGGGGAGGGAAAGGACATTTTCACTCCGTTCCTGCTGGCGGCCATTTTGTTTCCGTTCACCCTGGGGATCAACTGGATCTGGTTTCGCACCTTCCTTCAGCGCTATTTCTGGAGCCATACCCGGGTCGCGGGGGGAACCTTCCGTTTCACCGCCACCGGGCGCGAGGCCTTCAACCTGATACTGGGCAACATCGTTTTACTGGTGTTCACGCTTGGAATCGCCTACCCCTGGGTGGTGGTGCGGACGCACAAGTTCCGGGCGGACCACCTGAGCCTTGAGGGAGACATTGCCTTTGATCGCATCGTCCAGGAAATGCAGGAGAGCGGCGCCTTTGGGGAAGAGGCCCTCGACGTCATGGATGTTCCCCTCGATGTGGGTTAACCCCCGCCCGGGGGGATGGGCATGACCCGCCAGAAACTGGAATTCAAAGCCGCCCTGTTCGACGGCCGCTCGGCCCGGAGGCGGGACGTTTTCGTCACCGCCACCCCGCGCGAGATCCACCTGCGCTTCCCCGATGGGGGCGGCGGGTCCTGGCCCTATCCCGGGGTCCGGCTGTCCCCCGGAACCCTCGGCGCGGACGAAATTCACCTCGAACGCGACGTCACCGAGTTGGAAGGCATCCGCACCGAAACCCTGGAGGTGTTCGATCCGGGTTTCGGCGAAACCTTGACTCGCGTGGCTCCCCTGGGCCTGTCGGCCCAACTCCGGCGCCGAAGCGGGATCTCCTGGACGACGTTCGCGGTGGCCACGCTGGCGCTCGGCGTGTTTTTTTTCGTGGCCTGGGAATACGTCGTGCCCGGTCTTGCCCGGAAGGTGGCGCAACAGGTGCCCGTCAAGTGGGAGGAGCAGTTGGGCGAGATGGTGTTCCACAACCTGTTTCCGAACCTGCCCCCGCCGAAAAACCCGCAAACGATGAAGGTGCTCAACCAGGTGCTGGCGCCGCTCCTGGAAACCGTTCCGGGACAGCCTTACACCATACGCCTGCACGTTCACCCCGCGCGCGCGGTCAACGCCCTGGCCCTTCCCGGCGGACATATCATCGTGTTCCAGGGCCTGTTGACCGAGACCGAAAGCCCGGAAGAGCTGGCCGGTATCCTCGCGCACGAACTCCAGCACGTTTTGCGGCGGCATTCCACGCAGGGGGTCATCCGCGCCCTGGCTTCGCAGATGATGGTGGCTCTGCTGATCGGCGATGTGAACGGCGTGATGAACTCCGTCCTCAACATGGCGGGCAATCTCCAGACCTTCGCGTTCAGCCGCGAATTGGAAAGCGAGGCCGACCGTGAAGGGATGAACATGTACCTCAAGGCCGGGCTCGACCCGGAACACATGATCCACATGTACCGAAAACTCGACCGGGAAGAAAAGCGCGCCCTGTATGGAGACGACGGAGAACCCCCACCGGCGGAGACGGCGGGAAAGAAAAAGGGGCTGACGGAATATTTTTCCACCCATCCGGCGGGAACCGATCGCGTGGCCCAGCTCGAAAAAATGGTTGAAGAAAAATCTGCCACGGCGTATAAACCCCTGCTGATCGGCGTGGACTGGGCCTCGGTTGTGGCCGCCGGGAATTTTGAGTCACCCGAACCAGGCGGAAAAACATGATCATCGTCACCGGGGGAACCGGGTTCATCGGGAGCGCCATCGCCTGCGAGCTGAACCGCAGGGGCATCGACGACCTGTGGATCGTGGACCACCTCGACCATCCCGAAAAAGAGAAAAACCTTGCGGCCCTCCGCCACCGGGAACTTGTGTCCGCGGACCGGTTTCTGGAGGCGGTGAAGTCCCGCACCCTGCCCCCCGCCCAAGCCCTGTTCCACATGGGCGCCTGCTCCTCCACTACCGAGACCGACCGCGCCTTTCTCCGCCGCAACAATTTCGAGTACACCCGCCACCTCGCCGAGTATTGCCTTGCGGCGGGAGTGCGGTTCATCTATGCCTCCAGCGCCGCGACCTACGGCAACGGAGAACAGGGTTACGAAGACGACGAGTCGCGGCTGGACACCCTGCGTCCGCTCAACCCCTATGGCGAAAGCAAACAGATGTTCGACCTGTGGGCGCGGGAGCGGAAGATTCTCGATCGAATCGCGGGACTCAAGTACTTCAACGTGTACGGACCCAACGAGTACCACAAGGGCGACATGCAGAGCATGGCGCGGAAGGGATTCTTCCAGGTGTCGGAGACGGGGAAGCTCAGGCTGTTCAAATCGCACCGTCCCGACTATGCCGACGGCGGGCAGGAGCGGGATTTCGTTTACATCAAGGACGCGGTGGCGATGACCCTGTTTTTTCTCGACCGTCCGGCGGTGGGGGGGATCTTCAACGTGGGCTCCGGCGTGGCGCGCAACTGGAACGACGTCGCCCGCGCGCTGTTTCACGCCATGGGGAAAGAACCGGCGATCGAGTACATCGACATGCCGCCTTCGATCCGCGACCAGTACCAGTACCACACCTGCGCCCCGATGGGAAAGATCCGGTCCGCGGGGTATACCGGCCCCGCCACCTCGCTGGAAGACGGCATCCACGACTACGTGAAACACTACCTCCTCCCCGGCAAACGCCTGGGCGAATGATTTTCCTTCCGAAACGCTACCGCAAGAATGCGAAGGCAGGGGCGAAAAATGTTTCGCCCCTACAACATCTGCGTCCATCGGTGTTCAACTGGGGTTCCATCGCCCCGACCCGGATTTAAAATTCATTCCCCTTACCCGATTGCTCCCTTTGCGGACTTTGCGCCTTCGCGGTACCAAGCGGTTAACCGCAAAGACGCGCGGAACGCGAAGAGAACCGAGGGGCGGGCGTTCATCCCAAGCCTTTATTATTGTCATCTCGAGCCTTTATTATTGTCATCCCGAGCCGAAGGCGAGGGATCTGGCCTGTTTGCTACAGGCAGGCTGGAACATTAATGAGGCATGCCCCAGAGTGGTTC
>PCWF01000188.1 GCA_002796165.1 Nitrospinae bacterium CG11_big_fil_rev_8_21_14_0_20_56_8 | reverse complement strand
CCTGTTCCTGACCCAGGACCGGACCTTTGCCCGCAAAATCAAGGAAGCCATCCTCGCGGTGCGGATGGAACTGATCTTTTCCAAGGACGAGATCCTTGAGATGTATCTGAACCAGATCTATTACGGTCATGGCGCCTACGGAGTGGAAGCGGCGGCGTTGACCTATTTCGGGAAATCCGTCCGCGATCTGACTCTCGAAGAATGCGCCATGCTGGCCAGCCTGCCCAAGGCCCCCAATCATTACTCGCCCTACAAGGATGCCAACCGCGCCTGGAAACGGCGCAACCACACCCTGCGCCGAATGGCCGTTCTCGGATTTATCAGCAACCCGGAAGCCGAAGAGGCCATGAAAAGAGACCTCAAACTGGGCGAGGTTACCGACATGCTTAACCGGGCTCCCTATTTCGTGGAATATATCCGCCAGTTCCTCGAAGACACCTTCGGGAGTAAAAAGCTCTATCGTGGAGGACTCAAGGTTTACACCACGCTCAACATCGACTACCAGGAAAAGGCACAGAAAGCGGTGCAGGAAAACCTGCGGGACGCGGACAAACGATATGGCTATCGCGGTCCCCTCGGCTACATCGATCCCACCCAGCCTTTCAACGACCTGCAAAAGCATATTCGGGAAGCCAACCATTTCGCCGAAGGCCAGGCCCCCGTTGCGGGCAATATCATCCAGGGACTGGTTCGCGACGTCACCGATCAGCAGGTCCTGGTGATGGTGGGCAATGGCGAGGGAATTATCGAATTGAAGGACATGGATTGGGCTCGCGAACCCAATACCAAGGTGGACGGACGATGGTCGCAGGTCAGCAACCCGAAAAGCGTGTTGAGCCCGGGAGACCTGATTCTCGTTCAGGTTCTGGGTTCGCGCAACGGCCCGGCCCAATGGTCCCTCGCCCTGGAACAGGAACCCCAGGTGGAGGCGGGAATTATCACCCTGGATCCCCACACCGGTCAAATCAAGGTCATGGTCGGCGGTTACGATTTCGGCAAAAGCCAGTTTAACCGGACCGTTCAGGCAATCCGCCAACCGGGATCGGTGTTCAAACCGATCATTTATGCCGCGGCTCTTTCGAAGGGATATTCTCCGGCCAGCATCATCATCGACTCCCCCATCATCTTCAAGGAAAAGGATAACGCGTTCGACAAATGGAAGCCGGTGAACTTCGAGGAGAAGTTTTACGGTCCCACGCCCCTTCGGACGGCCCTGGCTCATTCCCGTAACATCGTCACCGTCAAGCTCCTGCAGGAGATCGGGGTCCGCCAGGGAATCGAAATGGCTCAAAACCTGGGAATCGGCACGCCGCTGGAGAACAACCTTTCCATCGCCCTGGGCTCTTCGGGAGTGACCTTGTTCGACCTGACCTCGGCCTATTCGACCTTCGCCAACCAGGGTAAACGGATCAATCCCATAGGAATTCGGTACATCCAGAACCGGGACGGAGAAACGGTTTTCACCCCAACCCCGGAGATCACCGAACCCCTGACCCCCGGTGTGGCGTACACCATCACCAGTCTGCTTCAAAGCGTCGTGCAGGAAGGCACCGCGACGAAAGTCAAGGATCTCGGGCGGCCCATCGCCGGTAAAACGGGAACCACCAACGACTTCGTGGATGCCTGGTTCCTCGGTTACACTCCCAACATCGTCACCGGCGTTTGGGTCGGCAAGGACCAGGATGAATCGCTTGGGGTCAACGAAACGGGATCACGCGCCGCCATCCCGATCTGGCTCGACTTTATGAAGCGGGCATTGAAGGATACGCCCATCCTGGGATTTCCCGAATCCGACCATGTGGTTTTTGCCAAGGTGGATCCTGAAACCGGCGAAGAACCTTCGGCCTTCAATCCCGATGCCGAGTTCGAGGTGTTTCCGTTAAGCCATTTCCCGGATATGGCCCGCCCCGTCAATCCCGCCGCACAAAACACGTTCTAAAACCGGGACCCTCGAAAGTCAATTGACCTGAATGATTTTCTTCTTCTTGAAGGAGAGGGAGAACAGGTGTTTCTCGGCCTCGCCGGACGGGAGAATGGTCGTCCGGCCCGATACTCCCGGGAAGTCACGCACCTGATTCAACTGAGTGCGCATTTTGATCCGGTTATCGGCATTGGAATGTAGAAGGTGCAGGATGATATTGGCCGTATCATAAGATTGGGCCGAAAGAATGGTAGGATCTTCCCCGAAGGTATTTTTGTAATTCTGCATGAAGGTTTGCACCTCAGGTTGCTCCGAAGCGGGGAAAAACCCGTCCACAAAATATCCCTTTTTGAGATACTTTCCGGCGATTGCGATCAACTCGGGAGAATTCCAACCGCTTCCCCCCAACAGAGTGACATCGTCGATATTGTAAAACACCAGTTGCGGGATAATGAGCCCGACCCGGTCGTAAACGCCCGGCATGAAAATGGCGTCGTAACTCAATTCCAGATCCACTTTCAGATTATCGATCTTTCCCTCCGTCCATAACCCCATCTGCACCAGGGGACGGGAATAATGACCCGGCTTTCCGAAATCCTTCGATCCCGTCTGGTTGGCGATCTGCTCCTGAGTCAATTTCTTTAAATCATCGTCCGCCATGCCGCCGATTTCAAGGATCTGACCCTTGAAGTCGGTTTGCGAACGGTCATAGGAAACGCTGGCGACGATCTCCCCACCCAGCGACCGCACTTCATTCGAAAACACTTCGGTCAACTCGACGCCATACGCCTCGGTGGGATAAAGAATCACAAAACGCCGCAAACCGAGGTCGTTTACGGCGTATTGAGCGAGAAAGCGTCCTTGCAGGTCGCGCGTCATGGCGTTACGGAACACAAACTCGTTCAATTCGGGAAGACCCGGGGCCGAGGCGGTGGGAGAAAATATGGGGATCTGATATTTTCGGGCGACCGCCGCGGAGTCCCGGACATCCTCGCTCAACACGGGACCGATGATGGCAATCATGTTGGGATCGGCGGCCAGCTCTTCGACGCTCTGGGCGACCGGCCGGCCGGCGCTGGAGTTTTTAACCACCAGTTCGAACTTCCCCCGCTCCTTCTGATTCTGCAGGTTCACCGCCAGTTGAACTCCCTGCAACACGCGTTGACCGGTCACCGACAGGTTCCCCGTCAACGGCACTACAACGCCGACCCGAAGGACGTTGGAGGGATTTTCATCCACCTGCTTTAGATATTTTTCCAGCCGGGGACGTTCGGGATGATCGGGAAACAATCTGAAAAACTCCATAAGGGTGGCCCGATAATTTCCCCGGTCACGCTCCACACGGTAAAACGAAAGCAATTTCAACAAGAGTTTGTCGACGGGAAATCCGGTGCGGAATTTTTGAATCAGGGATACCACCTGGGTCTGGCCCAGTTTCTCGTCGATAATTTCCTGAAGCAGATCATCGGCCTTACCGCGAATCTCCGCGTCCTCGCTCTCCACGTGGAGGCGGGTCAGCTTGGCCAGGGCGTTGGCGTAATCGAACCGTTTTTCGTCCAGCTGGCCCAGGTAATGCATGGCTTGCCATTGGGCCTTTTTGTCCGGATCGACCATGACAATTTCCCGGAACAGGTCCTCTGCTTCGGCGTAATGTCCCAATTCCATCTGACACTCCGCAAGGTGCATCCGGACCGGGTGCAAATAAGCGGAGTCGGGAAATTTATTCTGAAGCAGATAATAGAAGGAAATAGCCGTCGAGCACGATCCGATCTGTTGATCGATCTGGCCAAGCCGAAAATAGGCCGTCTCCGCATTGGGGCCGGAAGGAGACCCCTGGACATAAGATTGATAATAAATCTTTGCATCGATGAACTGTCCCGAATGGAATAATTCCTCGGCTTTCTCGAAAGGGGTCGACGAACGGACCGGAGGTTCCTCTCCCTTGACCTCCCCCGCCCCGCCCGAAATTGTCATCGATTCGGGATTGGGTATCGCGGGAGATGCAGATTCCGGCGCGGACGATTGAACGGGAGTGGCCTCCCCCGCCCCTTGCACCCCTAGGGAACCCGCCCCCAGGCTCAAGGTCCAGGCCACCATCCACACGGCACATAACGGGCCGCGGAGAATTACTTTTTCAAAACGCGGCGGGGTTGATCGGGATAATTTGGAATGGGTCATGGATGCGGATCGATAATAGAACGGGATGAGAAAGCGCGATTTTACCCCTATTTGGGGGGCCCGGGTTTACCTTTGAGTTTGTGTTTCTGGATGCGGTATCTCATGGACCGGAAACTCAGATCGAGCATTTCGGCGGCTTTGTGAATGATACCATCCGTTTTTTCCAGCGCCCCTTCAATCATCCGTTTCTCGATCTGATCGAGCGTTTTTTCCAGCGCAATGGGATGTTGCCCGTCCAGGGAGGGAATCAATTCGACGATATTTTCTTTCCCCGAGACAATTTCCTCCGGAAGGCTGGAGGGACGGATGACTCCTTCCGTCTCCAGGACCACCGCCCGCTCTACGGCGTTGGCCAATTCGCGGACGTTTCCGGGCCAATGGTACTGTTCGAGCAATCGAAACGCTTCGGGATGAAACCCCCGGATCCGGGGTTTATGCTGATGTTCTTCGTTGTACTTATTGAAAAAATGATCCACCAGCAGAGGAATATCCTCCCTCCGCTCCCGGAGAGGGGGAAGGTGGATGGGAACCACGTTGAGCCGGTAAAACAAGTCCTCCCGGAAGGTCTTGTTCTTTACCGCCTGCGACAAGTTGTGATTGGAGGCGGCGATGATCCGCGCATCCACCCGCGTCGTCTGGGTTCCCCCGACGCGGGTGAACTCCTTTTCCTGTAGAACCCGAAGCAGTTTGACCTGGATGGACAGGGGAGCTTCGCCCACCTCGTCGAGAAAAAACGACCCCCGGTTGGCCGTCTCCAGCAGGCCGGCCTTGGGTGCATCGGCGCTGGTGAAGGCGCCTTTCTCGTGCCCGAACAATTCGCTTTCCAGCAGGCTTTCGGGCATGGCGCCGCAATTGATGGATACGAAAGGATAGTGCTTTCGCGGGCTGTGGTAATGGATCGCCTTGGCCACCAATTCCTTGCCGGTGCCGCTTTCGCCCGAAATGAGGACCGTCACGTTGCCCTGGGCCACTTTGCGGATCACGTCGAACACCTTGACCATCGCCGAGCTCTTTCCGACAATGTTCGCGAACTGGAACTGCTCCTTCAATATCGATT
>PCWF01000104.1:3735-8823 GCA_002796165.1 Nitrospinae bacterium CG11_big_fil_rev_8_21_14_0_20_56_8 | reverse complement strand
GATCGGTTCCTGGAATACGAGGCCCGGATCAATGACGTCATCGTGGATTATCCATTGACGACGGTCTGTTTGTATGACGCCCAGGTTTTTGACGGGAAAATGATCTATGACGTTTTGAAGGTCCATCCGTTGATGATCGTGCACGGGCAGGTGGTTCATAATCCGTGCTACATGAAACCGGAAGAATTTTTGAAAAACCGGTATTAGCCGGGTTCTGAGAAACTCTTTCGGGTGTCATTCTGAGAATCTTGCCCCGATCCAGCATGAAACATGCTCCAATTGCGTTCCGGCCAGATCCTTCGCCAAAGGCTCAGGATGACATTTTTAGAAAAGCTCGGGTTATCATGAAAAGCGCCAACTTGTCATTCTGAGGCGCAGACGCGCCGAAGAATCTTGCCGAAGGACTCGGGATGACAATATAAAGCCCACGGTAACCAAAATAAAACTTCAGAACGACCTGTTTCAGATTTTTTCAACAAACCGATAGTGATACCGAGGCCAATCTCTCATGGACGTCCAAACCGAAATAAGGATTGGGGCGGAGTTTCTGGCGGTAAAGAACATGCTCCACGTTCTCCCGCATGACCGGCAGTTCTGCGAGTTCATCGTGGAATTCCTCAAAGATCTGCCCGGTGTGGAATCATGCGGAATTTGCCTGCGGGGAGAACCCGAACCCATCGGAAAGGTGGATACGTCATCGTGCGGCCAATGCCTCATTTCAAGGGATACCCCTCACTTCAAGTGCATGCTGGGCGAGGGTTTTCTTTTCGCCCGCTATCCGATGAAAACCTCCATCAGGACCTATGGTTATTTCCTGGTGAATTTTGCCGAGAGCGAATCCTTCGAGTCCCTGAATTCCATGATCGCGAACCTGGCCAACCTGGCCGCGCTCACGCTGGAAAACCGGTCGCAAAAAAAAAGGCTGGAGATAAACCAGGAACTGTTGTCCGCCCTGGCCGAGATCCAGGGTATTTTTATCGCCTCCACCAACCTCGGAACCACTTTCACCCGCCTTTTGGAAAGGCTTTTGCAATTAACCGGAAGCCGTTACGGGTTTATCGGCGAAATTGTCCCCGGCACGGGCGACGAGAAAACCTTCAAACCGTTCGCTATTTTGCGGCTTGGAGAGGATGGGGTCATCCAGAAACCATCCCCCGGCGGCCCCCTGCCGGATTCCATTTTGCTGACGCAGAACAAATTAATCGATTTCCTGAACGAAACCCGGAAACCGTTCATCCAAAATCAAATGCCCACCGAGTGGCAGGAGTCTTTCCATTCCATCACTCCGGACGCCCCTCCCATTCGAACCTGCATGGCGCTTCCTCTGGAGAGTGGAAGCGGTGGGATGGGCGCGGCGTTGATCGCCAATCGGGACGGGGGTTATGAGACGGAGTTGATGAATTTTCTGACCCCGCTCGTGGAATCCTGCGCGGGGATTTTGGATGCATGGCGAACCGAAGAAGAACGGAAAATCGCCGTTCAGGAGTTGAAAGAGTCGCACGCGAAGTTGGAACGGCTGGTGACCGAGAAAACTTCGGATCTGACGCGGAGCAATCGGGAGTTAAAGGAAGAAATCGCGCGCCGAATGGGAAACGAGAGGAAGATCCGCACCCTGCTCGAGAACCTACCGGAAAAGATTTTTTATAAAGATACAAATTCGATCTATGTGTTCTGCAACCGGAATTATGCGGAAGATTTGGGAATACAGCCCGAAGATATTTTGCTCAAAACCGATTACGATTTTTTCCCGAAAGAACTGGCCGATAAATACCGGGTGGACGATGCCCGCGTCATGCAGTCCGGAGAGGTCAAAGTGTTTGAGGAAAAATATATTTGCGATGGGAAGGAACGGTTGGTGCAAACCGTGAAGGCGCCCTTCAAGGATGAACAGGGTCGCGCGATCGGGGTGCTGGGAATTTTCCGCGATATCACCGAACAGAAACTGGCAGAAGAGGAAATCCGGAAACTCACGCGGGCGGTGGAGCAGAGTCCCGTTTCCGTGGTCATTACCGATAAGGAGGGGAACATCGAGTACGTCAACCCTTGTTTCACCCAGATCACGGGTTACACCGAGGAGGAGGCCCGGGGACAGAACCCCAGGATTTTAAAATCCGGGGAGCAGGGAGAAGAGTTCTACAGGGACTTATGGCAAACCATTACTTCCGGGCAGGTGTGGAGAGGCGAACTGCACAACAAGAAAAAATCGGGAGAATTGTATTGGGAGTCGGCGGTCATTTCTCCGGTGCGGGATGGGCGGGGGAACATCACGCACTTTATCGGGGTGAAAGAGAACATCACCCAGAGAAAGGCAAGTGAGGAAAAGCTCAAGTTTGCGCAAAAGCAACTGATCGAAACCGAGAAATTTTCCGCTATCGGTCAACTGGCGGCAGGGGTCAGCCACGAGGTCCTCAATCCCCTCAACATCATTTCCCTTCACGTGCAAATGCTGATGAAGAAACATCAGGACAACGAGGAGCTGATCCGCCCGTTTGAAAAAATGTCCAATGAAATTAAACGGATCGAGAAAATTCTCCGGGCGTTGTTAACCTTCTCCCGGAAAACTGAAATCAGTTCGGAATCGGTTTCCCTGGAGGACGTCCTGAACGACGTGATTTCTCTGCTGGGAAAAGAATTCGAGTTGAGCAATATCCGGGTTCTGAGCCAGTTCGCCCCCAATTTGCCTAAAGTGATTGTCGAAAAAGATCAGATGCGGCAGGTTTTCCTGAACCTCATCAATAACGCCCGGCATGCAATGAAGGAGGGTGGAATGCTGGCGATTTCCCTGCAACCCGTCGAAATTAAGAAGATCCCCTTTATCAAAATGCAATTTAAAGACACGGGGACCGGAATTACAAAGGAACATCTTTCACGGATTTTCGAACCGTTCTTCACGACCAAGCCGGAAGGGGAAGGCACCGGAATGGGACTCCCCATTTGTCTCGGGATTATTGAAAAGCATGGGGGGACCATCGACATCGAAAGCCCCCCGGGTAAAGGAACCACCGTCAGCGTCTTTCTTCCATTGAACAAAGAGCAAGGAGAGGAGGCTGTCCTCCCGGAAATCGGCCGGTCTTGATTGGGATGAAACAAAAGCGTGGGAAGTTTGGCCTTGCGCCCTATCGGCAAGCAGGCTGGGGGTGAGACTGGCCGATTGCTGAAAAACTCCCCAAATGTCATCCTGAGTTTTTTTAAATGTCATTCGAGCATTTCTAAATGTCATCGGAGCCTTTTTTAATGTCATCCTGAGCCTGTGGCGAAGGATCTGGCCGGAACGCAATTGGAGCATGTTTCATGCTGGATCGGGGCAAGATTCTCAAAATGACACCCGAAAGAGTTTTTCAGCATCCTGCTAACGTTTAAACTGTCATTGCGAGCGAAGCGAAGCAATCCAGGTAACTGGATCGCCACGCCGCCAAGGCGGCTCGCGACGACGGGGCCGGGGGGGACGAGGGTTTCCCTTTGGATGTCGTCCGAGTCCTTCGGCAAGATTCTTCGGCGCGTCTGCGCCTCAGAATGACAAGTTGGCGCTTTTCATGATAACCCGGGCACTGGCATCCGTCCTTCCGGGTCTTTTTAAATGTCATCCTGAGCATTTTTCAAATGTCATTCGAGCCTTTTTAAATGTCATCCTGAGCCTTCGGCGAAGGATCTGGCCCGATTTAAAAAATAAAGCTGGACAAGGGGGGGCGAACAAGATTCTTCGCCGAAATGCGGCTCAGAATGACACATCAAGGACTTTTTCAGCAACCGGCTGGGGAGAGGGCAAAAAAAAACCCGCGGCGCCGGCCGCGGGTTTTTGTGCGTTCGGGGAAAAATCGTCAGAGAATCGCCAGGAAATTGCAGGCCTGGTAACAGGCGTTGCAGTTGATGCACAGATCCATGTCGATGTGGGCGGCTTCTTTTCTCGTGCCGCCGGTGATCGCTCCGGTCGGACACGGCTTGATGCACGCGCCGCAGGCGACGCATTCCTCTTCTTTCACCAGGTAGCGGTACAGGCCGGTGCACTTGGCCGCGTCGCAGATCTGCTCCACGATGTGCCGCTCATATTCCTTGCGGAAATACTTGATCCCGGTCAGCACCGCGTGCACCGCCGTCTCGCCCAGCCCGCAAAGCGAGGTGACGTTGATCTCCTCGCACAGGGCCTGGAGTTTGTCGATATCTTCGAGCTTCCCGCGGCCTTCGGAGATGTCGTCGAGTTTGTTCTTGATGATGGTCAGGCCGATCC
Source organism: Nitrospinae bacterium CG11_big_fil_rev_8_21_14_0_20_56_8 (assembly GCA_002796165.1). GTDB lineage: Bacteria > Nitrospinota > Nitrospinia > Nitrospinales > VA-1 > 21-14-0-20-56-8. The sequence continues at coordinate 4,598 of PCWF01000104.1, read as the reverse complement.
GGCAGGGAGTACACTTGCCGCAGGTTTCTCCCTCGTTGAAGCCGATCGAGAACTTGGCGAGGTCGATGACGCATGCGGAATTGTCGTAGGCGGCGAAGCTGGCCTGGCCCATGATCACCCCCGCGTTGAGCAGGCTCTCGTAGTCGGTCTTGGTGTCCGCCAGCTCGGGGGGCAGAAACCCGCCGGTGACGCCGCCCGCGTGGATGACCTTGAGTTCCTTCTTTTTGGCGATGCCGCCGCACATCCCGTCGATCACGTCGCGGAAGGTGGTGTTCATGTCCAGTTCCATCAGTCCGTTGTACTTGATGTTGCCGGAGATGGCCCAGACCTTGCACCCGTGGGCGTTGCTCGGTCCCATGCTGTTGTACCAGCCGGCGCCCCGCTTGATGATGGCAGGCACCGTGGCCCAGGTTTCGGCGTTGTTCAGAAGCGTGGGCCGGCCCCACAGGCCGTTGTCGCAGGAATGCGGCGGCTGGGCTTTGGGCATGGGCCGTTTCCCTTCCACCGACAGCATCAGCGCGGTGGATTCACCGTTGATGAAGGATTCCAGTCCTTCATGCACGCGCACGTCGATGGAGAAATCGGATCCCATGATGTTCTTGCCGAGGAAGCCGCGCTCGCGCGCCTGTTGCAGGGCCTTGTTGAGCCGCCGCACGGCGATGGAGTAATCGGACCGGGTATAGATGATCCCCTCCGTCGCCTGGATGGCGTAGGCGCCGATGAGGAGCCCTTCGACGACCTGGTGCGGGCTTCCTTCCATCACCGAACGGTCCATGTAAGACGCGGGATTTCCCTCGTCGCCATTGACCATGATGTAGCGCGTGCCGAACTCGTCGGTCGGGGCATTGGCGGTTTTTTCCCAC
>PCWF01000104.1:0-3724 GCA_002796165.1 Nitrospinae bacterium CG11_big_fil_rev_8_21_14_0_20_56_8 | reverse complement strand
TCACCTCGCGCGGTTTCATCGTGGTCAGCGCTTTGCGAAGCGATTCGTATCCGCCCACCTGGATGTACTCGTCGATGGATTCGGGATCGATTCTTCCTCCGAACTCGAGTGCCACCCGCGATTGTTTTTCCAGGTTTTCGTAATAGTCTTCCTTGGCGGCGGCTTTCTTGTATACCTTGCCCTCGACCACGTGTTCCTTGAGGATACTGGACACCATGTCGGGTTTGACTTTTTCATAAGTGATTCGCGGCTGGCCGGGAACATAAACATCCACCAGCACGTCGCGGCTACAATAACCGCGGCAACCCACCTGCCCCATCTGGCAGTTTTTGTTACCCAGCTCGGCGTTGGCTTTCATCGCGGCGATCTGCTTCTCGAACTCCGCGTATACCTTCTCGGCGCCCTCGGCGATACCGCTCAGACTTTTGCAGACGGTGATCTTGACCGTCTCCGTCTTCTGTTCGGTTGCCTGGACCTGTTCTTCCGCAACTGGCATGGAACGTTCTCCTTTAGCGCGATTTCAGATCTGCTTATAAATAAAGGTATGAATTCCGATTGAGATTCCGCTTCATCCGCCCCACCCGCACGGGGCGGATTCAACCTGTAACGGGTTGAGATTTTAACTTCTCACAAAAATTCGGGAAATTCCAGCAATTCTAGAGATCGAACCGGTAAAAGTCAATTCCCCCGGCCCGTCCAAAGCTCGTATTTTTATAAAATATAACGGCTTGAAGGAGACCCCGCTCCGCAATGGGGTTTGTGGCGGGGGCCAGCCTTGATTTTCAAGTCCCGGGACCCTCCGGCCCTCAGGATTCCAAAGGGAGGTCACTGGGCCGGACGGGAAGGGGGGCGCCGGGGCAGGCAGGTCCGAAAACAATTTACACAGGGTTTCCTACGCCTGGAGGGAGGGTCCGCTAAGCATTTATCAAGGTTGGGAAAATCGTCTTGATGCGAACCCGGCGGCTTTGTCCTGTCGTACGGGGAAAGGGAGCCGGACGGAAACGGCATGTTTTAGCTGGAATTTTTGGAAAATATTTTTTGCAGACTCAGATATTGACCTGTAAAGCAAAAAATGGAAGACTACGGGGCTATTCCAATAAATAACTTTAATTTCAAAAGGAGGTTCATTTATTTGGAAACACTTTCTATGAATTTTTTTTCCCCTATGGGAAATCCCGGCTAACATTTCGAAAAAAACAATTTCATCTTCATCAAGCTAATTTCTATTGGAGCGAAACAGATGTCCGAACAACCCGATATCATTTACACCAAAGTCGACGAAGCGCCCGAGCTCGCCAGCGGGTCATTTCTCGCAATCATTCAAGCGTTCACCCGTGTGGCCGGTGTCAAGGTAGGGACAAAGGATATTTCCCTGGCGGGCCGGGTCATCGCCCAGTTTCCCGAACGCCTGAAGCCCGAACAGAAGCAACCGGACGACCTGGCAATTCTGGGCGAACTGGTACAGAAGCCGGAAGCCAATATCGTCAAACTGCCCAACATCAGCGCCTCCGTGCCGCAAATGAAGGCGGTCATCGCCGAATTGAGGGGGCAAGGCTACGACCTCCCGGACTATCCGGAAAGCCCGAAGACCGACGAGGAAAAGGCCATTCGCGCCAAGTACGACAAGGTGATGGGAAGCGCCGTCAACCCGGTTCTGCGCCAGGGGAACTCCGACCGGCGCGCCTCCATCTCGGTCAAGAACTACGCGAAGAAAAACCCGCATAAAATGGGCCAATGGCCCAAGGATTCCCGCACCCACGTGGCCACGATGAAGAGCGGAGATTTCTACGCCAACGAAAAATCCGTGGTGGTCTCCCGGGAAGCGGCCGGCAAGGGCAAGATCGAATTCGTCGGCGCCGACGGCAATGCCACCGTCCTCAAGGACGGGCTCAAGCTGGTGGAAGGCGACGTGATCGACGGCACCGTGATGAGCGTCCCCGCCCTGCGCCAGTTCCTCAAGGAACAGATCGACGATGCGAACAAGAACAAGATCCTGCTGTCTCTGCACATGAAGGCCACCATGATGAAGGTCTCGGACCCCGTCATTTTCGGCCACGCCGTCACCGTGTTCTTCGAAGACGTTTTCAAGAAGCACGAAAAGACGTTCAAGGAGCTGGGGGTCAACGTCAACAACGGCCTGGGGGACGTCTACGCAAAAATCGAAAAACTTCCCGATGCCCAGAAAAACGAAATCAAGGCGGACATCGAGGCGGCCAGGAAGAAACAGCCGGAACTTGCGATGGTCGATTCCAGCAAGGGCATCACCAACCTGCATGTTCCGAGCGACATCATCGTGGACGCCTCGATGGCCGCGTTGGTCCGTAACGGCGGCAGGATGTGGGGGGTGGACGGCAAGGAGTATGACACCAAGGCCATCATTCCGGACAGCAGTTATGCCGGGATTTACCAGGCCGCCATCGAATTCTGCCAGCAGAACGGCGAGTTCAACCCCGCCACCATGGGAACGGTTCCCAACGTCGGCCTCATGGCGCAGAAGGCGGAGGAATACGGTTCGCACGACAAGACCTTCACGGCTCCGGGCGACGGGGTCATCCGCGTCCTGTGCGGCGGCGGCAAACCCATGATCGAACACAAGGTGCAAAAAGGAGACATCTGGCGCAGTTGCTACACCACCGACGTGTCGATCAAGGACTGGGTCAAGCTGGCGGTCATCCGTGCCCGGCTTTCCAACACGCCCGCCGTGTTTTGGCTGGACAAAAACCGCGCCCATGACGCGCAGGTGATCCAGAAGGTGAGTCGCTACCTCAAGGATCACGATACCCAGGGCCTGGACATCCAGTTCATGGCGCCGGTCGACGCCATGAAGCACTCGCTCAAGCGCGCGAAGGAGGGGAAGGACACCATCTCCGCGACCGGTAACGTGCTCCGGGACTACCTGACCGATCTGTTCCCGATCCTGGAACTGGGCACCAGCGCCAAGATGCTGTCGATCGTACCGCTCATCAACGGCGGCGGGTTGTTCGAGACCGGCGCCGGCGGCTCGGCCCCCAAGCACGTTCAGCAGTTTATCAAGGAAGGCCACCTGCGGTGGGATTCGCTCGGCGAGTTTCTGGCGCTGGCCGAATCGCTCGCGCACTTCGCCCGCTTCCGCAACAACAAGAAGGCGCAGGTGCTGGCCGACACCCTCGACCGCGCCACCGGCAAGCTGATGGACAACAATAACACGCCGGGCCGCGAGCTGGGCCAGCTCGACAACGCCGGAAGCCATGTGTACGAAGCCATGTACTGGGCGCAGGAAATGGCCGCCCAGGACGACGATCCGGAACTGAAAGAGCACTTCGGACCGATCGCCAAGGACCTCGAGACCAACCTGAACAAGATCCTCGATGAACTGAAGGCCGCGAAGGGCAAGCCGCAGGACCTCGGCGGGTATTACCACGGAGACCCGAAGAGGGTCGCCGCCGCGATGCGCCCAAGCCAGACGTTCAACAGCATCCTGGGCCGCATCTAGTCCGCATCCCCTTCCCCCCGGCGCTTTTCAGGTCCCGGCGGAATTGAAGCTGAACAGGGGCCGGCTCTTCGGAGCCGGCCCCTTTTTTGTTTAGGAGGGTGCTGAAAAACTACAAAAATGTCATCCTGAGCATTTTTCAAATGTCATCCTGAGCCTTTGGCGAAGGATCTGGCCGGAACGCAATTGGAGCATGTTTCATGCTGGATCGGGGCAAGATTCTTCGGCGCGTCTGCGCCTCAGAATGACAAGTTG
>PCWF01000143.1 GCA_002796165.1 Nitrospinae bacterium CG11_big_fil_rev_8_21_14_0_20_56_8 | reverse complement strand
GACGGACATCGGCGACGATGGGAATCCGCTGGAGATCAACGTGGCGACTTTGAACGCCTCGACGACGAACGCGGCTCCCGATTCGGGGATTTACCTGAACGAGGTGGACGCCATTGATTTGAACAACGTAACGACGGTGAACGGGGATATCACGATCGAGGCCGGGGGACCGGTGACGCTGACGACGGTGACGGCGGGGGGGACCGGATTGGCGAGGGTCATCGACCGGGATATTCAGGCCAAACAGGCGGCGTTTGCGGCGCAGAAACAGGAGGTGCTCGATGCGGCGCAAAGCACCTTTATGACCGAATTGTCGAGCATCCTCGAAGCGGCCACCAAGGGCGGATGCTGACTCCTCGAAGGGATCGGGGTGACCGGGGCGGGTTTTAAAATTTACGGTTTCGCCATCGGCGAACGGAGGACTGGAGGCGCCGGGCGGATTCGAACCGCCGATAAAGGTTTTGCAGACCTCTGCCTTACCACTTGGCGACGGCGCCGTCGTTTGTTGTGCTGGAACGGAGGAAAGATGGGGTGGAGCGGGAGAAGGGACTCGAACCCTCGACCTCAACCTTGGCAAGGTTGCACTCTACCACTGAGTTACTCCCGCTTGCTGGTTTTGATTTGCACCGTGCTTGAGGTTTATCATTATATTAAGGGGATCGGGTTTGTCAATTCTAATTTCGGCTGAAGGACGATTCGGTTCCCGCCAGCAACCGGTCGATATTGCCCTGGTGCCGGTGGATCACCAGCAGTGCCAGGATAACGGATACGTACAGGTAAGGAAGCGGTGTTTTAAAATAGATCGCAAACACGGGAGTGGACAGGGCCGACAGGATGGAACTCAAGGACACATACCGGGAAACCCGGAGGGTCAGGGCGAAGATCCCCACGCCGCACAGGGCCGGCACGGGCATGAGATAGAGCAGAATGCCCAGTCCGGTGGCGACGCCCTTGCCTCCCTGGAATCTCAGGAAAATTGAATACAGGTGCCCGAGAAAGGCGGCGAGCCCGGCAAGGGCGGCGGCCAACAGGGTTCCGGTCAGTTGATCGGCCAGGGCCACGGCGGCCAGACCTTTCCCCACATCTCCCATGAGTGTGAGGATTCCCGCTTGTGTTCCCAGGACCCGCGCGACGTTGGTGGCGCCGATGTTTCCACTCCCATGTTGACGGATGTCGATTTTCTTTGCGCGGCCGAAGATCAGCCCAAAGGGTATGGAGCCCAGGAAGTAAGCTAAAAGGGTGAGAGCCAGGATTTTCATTCGCGGGTGCTTCCGGTCGCCGTTTTTACGGATCAGTAAATGTGGTCGGCGAGGTCGACGGTTTTGGCGCGGACCCGGAGCCTCGCTTTGGCTTTTTTCTCGATTTGGCGTACCCGTTCGCGGGACAGGCCAAGTTTTTTTCCGATTTCTTCCAGGGTCTGAATCTCGCCTTTGAACCCGAAGCGCAATTTCAGGACTTCGCGTTCTCTTTCCCCCAGGTCCTGGAGCAGGTGGTCGATTTTGGTTTTCAGAACCTCCTGCATGATCTGGTCATCGAATGGAATGGTATTCGGGCTCTCGAGGAGTTCCAGATAGAGGGTGTCTTCATCGTTTTTGAGCGGGCAGTCGAGGGAGACGTAATTTCGATAGGCGCGCATGATGGAGGCGACGTCTTCTTCCCGGTACCCCATGTTATCGGCCAATTCCTTCTGGGTCGGTTCACGTTCCAGTTGCTGGCTGAGGATGCTGAACTTTCTGCCCATGCGGTACATTTTTCCGGCCTGCTTGATGGGAAGTTTCACGGTTCCGGACTGTTCGGCCAGGGAGTGAAGGATGGCCTGCTTGATCCACCACACGGCATAGGTGATGAATTTGACGTGTTTTTCGGGGTCGAACCGTTTCGCGGCCTGAATAAGGCCGATGTTGCCTTCTTCAATCAGGTCCTGAAGGGAGAGTCCGCACCCGCGGTACCGGTTGGCCACGGTGATGACGTATTTCAGGTTTCGCTTGACGAGTTCCTGGAGAGCGGAGAGGTTGCCCCTGGCTCCTCTTTGCCCGAGTTCCCTTTCTTCTTTCCGGGTAAGCGGTTTGATGCCGCTGATCTCGTGCATGTAACTTGCCAGGGCATCGGGGTCATGGTTACGTTCGCGCCCTTTTTTCGTTTTGACTTTTACTTTTTTGAGGATTTTTCGGGCCATATCAGGTCAACGGGATTTGGTAAACCGGGCCTTGGCTTCCAGGGTAAATTGACTTTTAGGAAATTCCCCGACGAGTTTTTTAAACGTGCTTTGGGCCATATCGAAATTCTGCTCCTGGTAATAAGAGTCGGCCAGAAGAAAAAGGACTTCATCGCGGTATTTTTGCTCGGGAAATTCCTTAAGGAAACTATTGAGCCGCACAATGGCCGCCTGATACGCATGGGTTCGATGATAAAATTTCCCCACTTGGAAGAAGTTTTGCGCCAGGTTGTCTTCGCATTCCCTTTTCCTTTTAACCGCCTCGTTATAATACTCGCTTTTGGGGAAATTATTGATCAGGTGGTTGAACGCTTCGATGGCATTGCGGGTGGGAGTTTGATCCCGGGAAGCGATATCCATAAGTTTATAATCGGCCATGGCTTTGTAAAAATGAGCCCGGTCGACGTTTTTGTGGGCCGGGTGCTGTTCGGTGAATTTTTTGTAATGGAATTTGGCTTCCTGGTATTCCTCGTCGTTGTAATGCGCGTCACCCAGGAGCATTAAAGCGGAAATGCGTTCCTGGCTATTGGGGTATTCTTCGAGAATTTTCTGCAAATCTTCCTTGCCCTTTTCAAAGCGGCGCTGTTTCATGGAGGTGACGGCAGATTTCAGCAGTTCATCGGGCGGGGGAGAGGGTTCTTTTTTGCCGGTGGCGCAGGCGCCGAAGAACGCCACGGCGGCAAGCAAGGCCACGATAGGGGTGAGGCGGCGGTATTCCTTGATAAAACGCATCATCTGGCAGGGAAACGAGGGTGGTTTAACATATAAATCAAATATATAATACCATTCCCCATGGGCAAAAGTTCAAAAAATCAATTCCCTTTGTGTTTGCCATACAAGAATCGTTCATGCTATAAAAGCAGGGATTATGGGGGCTGAAATAAAGCGGGAGTGGCGCCCCTGTTTAAAGGAATAACTTCGATATATTCCGGTCTTTGACTATGAAAAAAAATTGCTTGGGTATTTCGCTCGTGTTGCTTTCGGGATTAGGGGTTCTAGGGGTCCCGGGTGAAGCGATTGCGGCGGAATCCCAATCCTCAGGGTGGGGAGTACTGGCTGTCATCGAGAAGGGCGGGTTCATGATGTTCCCCATCATCTTCTGCTCCATTCTCATGGTGGGTATATCGCTGGAGCGGGGTTATAACTTGCGGCGCAAAAACATCATCAATCCCATTTTTTTACAGAGGGTCCGGGAACAATGGGACTGGAAAGATATCCAACTGGGTCTGAAATTGTGCAATTCGCACGATAATTCGCTGGCCCGGATTTTAAAGGCTGGCCTTCTAAGGTTCGGCGGGCGTCTGGATGAGATCGAGGGGGCCATCGAAGGGGCGGGATTGCACGAGGCTTCGCTGATGAACTCCAACCTCCGCGTCCTGGGGGCGGTGGCCAATATCACCCCCATGATGGGCCTGCTCGGCACCGTGTTCGGGATGATCAAGGCTTTTAACGTCATTTCGCAAAGCGGGACCGGGAACCCCGGCCTGGTGGCCAGCGGCATTTCCGAGGCGCTTATAACGACCGCGGCGGGTATGGTCGTGGGCATTCCCGCGCTGGCGCTATATCATTATTTCAGAGGAAAAATCGACCGATACGTGTTCGAGATGGAAGAAATTTCTTTCCAGTTGGTAGAAGAGCTCTCCTACGAGGCGGTCCGGGAACGAAAGCCCCAGCCGGCGGATAATCGTTCTTCCGCCAAGGCCCAGCCCCGGGTGCGCGCCGTCTCGGCCGATTGAGGCGAACCCATGCATTTTCGGCGTGAAGAAGAGGAAAATTATGCGCTGGATTTGACTCCTCTGATTGACGTTGTGTTCCTCCTCCTTATATTTTTCATGGTGTCCACCGTTTTTGTCGACTTCAACCGACGAATGGACATCGCCCTCCCTACATCAAAATCTTCCGTTCCCGATGAAACCGTCAAGAACCTTAACGTGGAATTGACCGCGGATAAGAAAATTTACTTCCACGGAACTCAAATGACCTTGGCGGAACTGGAAGATGCCATTGAAAATTCCCCTCCTGATGAAAAGAAAACCGCCATCATTAGCGCGGATAAAGGCTTGCCTTTTGGTGGAGTTGTGGAAGTTATGGGTGTGCTACAGGTTGGCGGCGTCAAGGATATCAGCGTCGCCGTCAAATAGCATGCCTTGAAAATTTTCCGATTCCCTTGGGTATTCGGTTTGTTGTTTTGACAAGCCGTGGGTCAGCTGATTCCGTTCTTATCCAGGATGCAGGCCTGGTGGATAAGGTCTCATGGAAAAATTATCAAAGGAAGTTCGTTCTGGATCCAGATCGGTTCCCTGGTTGACGGGTCCTTACGAGATTCTTTTCCCCTTGGTCAGTCTGATCCTTCTTATCGCGATTGGATGGATAGGTATAGCCCTGGTTGAACGGGAGATGAAGGATAACCTGGCCGAAGAGTTGAGGGGGATGTTGCGCGCGGATTCGCTCTATCTGAAAGACTGGGTTCGTGAGCGAAAATCAGATGTCAGCGTGTGGGCTCAGGAAGCCCACGTTCGAAATAATATCCTGGAATTGCTTAAGGAAGCTCAACGGGAGGGAACGGACCCCGAACGATTGATCCATTCCGCGGCCAACCAGGATTTGCGGAAAATATTGGGTCCTGTTTGCTCCCGGTACGGATTTATCGGATTCGTTGTATTTAACCGCGAAGGGTTGCAGGTGGGAGCATTGCTGGACGCACCGGTAGGCCTCCGGGACATTATAAGGTTATCTGATTTCGTCAAACGATCCTTTCAGGGCGAAGTCGTATTTTCCCCTCCCTTCCCCCGGGATATCCCACTTCCCGATTCAAAAGGGAATATGCAAGCCGAAGGGCCGACGCAGTTCGTCTCCGCACCGATAAAGGACGATGGAGGCCAAGTGGCCGCGGTTCTTGCTTTTCGCCTTTCACCCGAGCTGGATTTTTCACAGGTCACTCGAATGGGACGCACGGGACAGACGGGCGAATCGTATATTTTCGATC
>PCWF01000258.1 GCA_002796165.1 Nitrospinae bacterium CG11_big_fil_rev_8_21_14_0_20_56_8 | reverse complement strand
GTCCACAGGCTCAACCACTACAGACCTGAACCGAGGAATTTCCAAAATCAAAAGTGCGAAACTTTCTTGACACTACCCTTCGGCCAGTATCCGCCCACTCTGGAACGTGGGTGTGACGCGTGAATTTCAAACCGAAGATTCCCGGGACTGCCCGCTTTGTTGGTTCCTTTAAACTTCTGACATCCATTTCCTCTCTTCCAGATACGAACGTAAGGAAACGGTATGTCTCACCCTATACGCGGAAAGAAAAATGATGAGAACCCGGTACCTGATCCCGATTGGAATTTTATTTTTGAATTGTCTGTCTCCGGCTTACGCGGAGGAGACCGAACTGGTGAAGGAAAAGATCCGCAAACTCGAACAAAGACTGGAAAAACTGGAAAAAGAAAAAAACACGGATACCCAAGCCCCGACTGCAAGCCGGAATACCGTATCTGAATCTTCCACCTCCACCGGCGTGTCCCGCGCGTTCAACCCTGCCATAAGCGCCAACGTCCTGGCCCTTGGAACCTATGTTGACCAGGGCAACGCCGACCAGACCCGCGAAACTCGAACCGGGATGAGGATTCAGGAAGTCGAGCTGGTGTTTTCATCCTGGGTCGATACCTGGCTGAAAGCGGATCTCGTACTGTCCATCGAAGGCACTCAAACGGTAAACGTGGAGGAAACCATCGCCGAGATACTGGTTGCTCAAAACCTGTCCTTCAAGGCGGGGAAATTCTATTCCTCCTTTGGCAAGCATAACCGGCTCCACACGCACGCATTCCCCTTTATCGATCCCCCTTTAGTCAACGAAGACATTTTCGGAGAGGAGGGTTTAAATGAAATCGGCGTGGGGTTAAGTTATCTTCTCCCTCTACCCTATTTTTCCGAATTGAGTTTTCAGTTTTTGGAAGGGAGCAATGACGTCCAGTTCAACGGCAAGCTGAACGATGACTTCCTCTATCTCGCAAACCTGAAAAATCTTTGGGATCTGACGGACGATGTCACCCTGGAGGCAGGGGGATCCTTTGCCACCGGGAAAAACGACGTGAACTCCCGCGATTACGATACGACGTATGTCTCCGGCGCAGACCTCACGTTCAAATGGAAACCGGGAGGGCGAGAGCGCCACCAGACCCTGATCTGGCAAACCGAGTTTTTGACGTCCTCGCGGGACCAGGTCCGGGCGGGGGCCTACACTATGGTCCAGTACCAGTTTGCCCGGAGTTGGTGGATCCAGGGACGCTATGATTTTTCAACAATCAAGGAAAACGTCACGGAAGAAAAAAACCGCTGGAGTACGCTTCTGGCGTTTGCCCCAAGCGAGTTTTCGGCTTTTCGGCTTCAATACAACCGTCTCAACCATTTCACCACGGATGAACATCAGGTGTTTTTACAGCTCAATTACACCTTCGGGTCGCATCCGGCACACAATTACTGACAAGTCCGAATCCAAACCGAACGCAACAGGGAAATCAATCATGACCTTCCAGAAAAAATATTATATTTATTCAACATTCCTTTTTTTAACCCTGATCCTGCCGCAAATATCCCACGCGGAAATTCGCATCGTCACCACGACGGAGGATATCGCGTCGATCACGACGGAGATCGGGAGGGATAAAGTCGAGGTCTCCGCCATCACCCGAGGTTATCAAGACACCCATTACATCGAAGCCAAACCCAGTTACATGGTCAAGGCCAACCGGGCCGACCTGCTCATTTATCAGGGACTGGAATTGGAAGTGGGTTGGCTCCCGCTATTGATTCGTGGCGCCAGAAATCCGCAGATCATGCCTGGGGGCAAAGGCCTGCTCAACCTGTCGTCAGCGATTGTTCCGCTGGAGGTTCCCGTGGGAGAGGTGGACCGGTCGCGGGGGGATATACATCCCCTGGGAAATCCCCACTACCATCTGGATCCGGAGAACGGACTCATGATGGCTTCCGCCATTGCCGAAAAACTCAAGGAATTGGATCCGGAAAATGCGGCGGGTTATACGGACAATTGGAATCGTTTCCGTCAAAAGCTTGAAAGCAAAATTATCGAATGGCAATCAAGGCTGGATGCAATTCCCGACAAGCGCGTGGTGACTTACCACACGACCTGGAGTTATTTTTTGCACCGGTTCGGCATCCAATCGGTGGGAACTCTGGAAGATAAACCCGGAGTGCCCCCGTCTCCCCGCCACCTGGCCGATCTCGCAAACAAAATGAACCGGGAAAAGATAAAGATTATTTTGGCGGCCAATTACCATGAAACCCGATTTTCCGAACTGCTCGCGTCCAAAACCGGCGCGCGGATTCTCAGCATGCCCGTCTCAACGGGGGGCGTGGATGAGGTTACGGATTACATAGGATTGTTCGATTACCTTGTGGAACGGATGGCCGCCGCATTTCAATCGGGGGAGAAATCATGAATCTGGGGCTGACTTTACTTCAAGCACCGGCAGTGGCCTGCATCCTCCTGGGAATAACCTATGCCTGGTTCGGGGTCCACGTTTTACGGAGGGAGATTATTTTCGTGGATCTTTCCCTCGCCCAACTGGCGGCCATGGGAACCACCGTCGCCTTCGCGTTCGATTTCGACCACGAATCGGGTTGGGTCTCCATTCTCTCATTCCTCTTTGTCCTTGCGGGAGCCGCCTTCTTCACCTGGATCAAAACCGCCCGCGTCAGAATTTCCCAGGAAGCGGTGATCGGCATTGTGTACGTGGTGAGCGCCTCCTTCGCGTTGATCCTTGCGAGCCGGTCGCCGCATGGGGCGGAACATATCCGAAGCATGTTGAACGGATCGGTGCTGTGGATCACCTGGGACGGGGTGGGCAAACTCACCCTCGCCGTTCTTGCCGTCGGAACCCTGCACGCCGTCTTTCACCGAAAGTTCGTCGCCGTATCCGAGTCTTACGGGATTACCCTGATTGCGGAGTTCCGCCTGTGGATCTGGGACTTCCTCTTTTACCTGACCCTGGGAGCGGTCATCGTCTTTTCGGTGGACAAGGCAGGAGTATTTCTGGTCTTCACACTCCTCATCATCCCTTCGGTATGTGGGACCCTGTTTACGAAATCCATTTATCGGCAGTTCTTTTCCGCGTCGATCCTAAGTGCTTTCACCAGCCTGATGGGACTGGGCGTGTCCTATTACCTGGATCTACCCACCGGCGCCACGCTGGTGTGCGCGTTTGGAGCGGTGTTCCTTTTCGTCCTGATAACAAGACTGATTTCCGCCCCTCGCCCATAAAGATTTTCGGACCATGACGAATCTTTTCCGAAATCCTCAAGGGTCATTTGATTTTTATCCCGATTTGCCTGTATCATAAATATATGCTTTCTGTCGCCCCCAGCCCCATCTCACTTTCTCCGCAACATCCATGAGCGATTGTTGCAAACCCTTCGAAACCGATTCGCTTCAGGCGGAAAATTCCAAGAAGCGGATTCTCTGGACCGTGTTATATCTCAACCTGGCCATGTTTTTTATCGAGGCCGCTTCGGGTCTGCTGGCCGAATCCAACGCGTTGATGGCCGATTCCCTCGATATGCTGGGAGATGCCACGCTGTATGGATTTACCTTGATGGTGATCAACATGGCCGCAATTTGGCAGGTGCGTGCGGCCATCCTCAAAGGCCTCGTCATGGTCTCGTTCGCCCTTGGGATTCTGGTCCATTGCCTATTTGAGTTTTTAAATTCCGCCCAACCCCTCGCGCCCGTAATCGGGGGAGTGGGATTTCTCGCTCTTTGTGTCAACCTTGTCTGTGCCTGGCTCCTTCTCAAGCGCCGCAAGGACGATCTGAACATGCGCTCCATCTGGCTCTGCTCCCGGAACGACGCACTCGCCAATGCCGGTGTTCTCGCCGCCGGGGGCGGGGTATTCCTGACCGGTGAAGCCTGGCCCGATCTTGTGGTCGGCATCGCCATCGCGGGTGTGGTGTTCAAATCTTCCATTTCCATCCTCCAGGAAGCGCAACAGGAACTCCGGGAAAACCACGCCCAATTGTGAAGCGGTTGTAATTTTCAAATATTCGTTTACCACTCTCCAGAAAACGCAACCCCCGCTTCCGGAAAACCATGTACAATTAGTTAAGGAAAATTTTCCAGGACTACCGAGGGGGGACTGGAAGTTTCAGGAATTGTAATTCAAGTTGGGATTTTCAACCAGCCGAAGGACCTCGGCCAAATCGGCAAAGCCTTCTTCTTCGGCGTATTGCGCAACCCGGGGCAGAGATTCTCCTCCGTCAATTGCTCCTGCGGTCTTGCAGGTCTGGGGGATACTCTTGCGGTATTCCACGATCAGTTCCTTCACGGCATTCTGGAAAGCCGTCTCCCCGAACAGACATTCGTAATTGCTCCAGAACTTGGCGACGGGATCCGTGTTTTTGCCGAATTTCTGGTTGAAATAGGTCGCACAATCGCGGGACGATAATATCCCGACAACCTTCTTCTCCCTCGTAACCAGGATATGCCGGACGCGATACTTCCTCATTTGGAAAAACGCCTCGTCCATGGGGAGGTCTGAATCCAGGCAAATGAGGGGCTTGCTCATCACCTCGGACACAAGAACCTTCGCGGGATCCTTCTCGGCGGCGATCACCTTGCGGGTTAAATCCCAATCCGTCACGATTCCCAAATACTCATCATCCCTTTTAACGAGAATGGAACTGGTGTCGGAATCGCGCATAACCTGGGAGGCGCGGAGCACCATATTTTGGTAATCCACGCTCACCAGTTTTTCGATCATGTAATTCCGTATTTTATTCATTATTCCCACGCGGCGACAAAACTTAGCCTCCCAAGGGGGCATATAATAATTTAAAATAAACGCGTGTGTCAATTTTTTGAGCCGCGTTGTTTGTTCGGATTCCGGAACCGAAGTTTTTAAATCCCAAATAATCACCTTCCTTGAACGAGGACCCGATGATTTTATTCATGCGATGTCTGATCCTTTTATCCATTGCATTCTGGATGGCGGGATGCAAAATCAACGTTTCCGGAGATGTCATCATCGGGGATCTGATGAATGTCGCTTTTGGACACAAGGAAACCATCCTGACTCCCGGCACCTTGCGGTTGGAAATGTCGTCTCTGGATACATGCCAGAATGAGCGCGCTAATTTAGGTGCAAGCCTGGAACGATTTTTTATCAATTTCACCCCCAAGACCTGCGAGCAGTCGGGGATGGAAACCTACCTTTTAGCCACCATCGACATCCCCGTGACCGCTTCCCGGGACGCGTGGAAAATGAAAACACGGAGCACGTTCGGGATTCTGTCGAAAATTTCCGATCAAATCGGCGGCATCGAGGTGGAGATGCTTCTGCACCAGGGTCTATTCAAGGAGTTGAGCAAGACGATAGAATCGAAATACTTTCAGAAGCTGGATTTTTCCGGATCCCGGCTTAATCTCACCCTGAAAAACGATCAACGAGCCCTCCAGGTGGTCCTGATTGCCGATGCATTTGTAAACGGAGATCCCGTAACCGTGCAGAAATCCATTCCCATCGATCCCATGAATCGTCTGGACATTGAAATTTCGGACGTGCGCCGGGAGCATTTATCCCGGATGGGCTGGGTTCCCATGTTCAGTCTGGTGATGGGAATCTAAAAAAGCGCCCCACTCGCGGGAGGCGGGAAAAATCAGGCGGGGGTCAGGCGTTCGCGGATATTCTCTTTCTGGCGGTATCCCAGGTAAAGCAATCCATCCGACAGGGAATAGTTGTCCGGGAAGGTCATTACTTCGCGCGCCAACTTTTCAGAAAATTCCCGGTAAACCGTTTCCGCTTCATCGGAATTCATTCCCACCGAAATATCGTAGGAATATCCCAAACCCAGGTCGTGATCGGGGGGGTTGTAGATACGGGTAATTTTCCACTCGGCGGGATTTTTCTCGATCGGGGTTCCCTTTTCCAGGTCAAACTGGGAAATGATGCAGGAGAACCCGGGGGATTCAAGCAGTTTACGGTTGTTCAGGATAAAGTTGACCGAATCCAGAACTTCCTCGCGGGTTTCGGTTGGGAAACCGCAGATCAGGTAACAATGCATGGCAATACCAATGCGGATACACTCTTCCACGGTCTGGTCCACCACCCAAAGCTCGACCCCTTTCTTCATCGCGTCGAGCACTCTCTGGTTGTGGGACTCCAGACCGAAAATAAGTTTGCGGCATCCGGCCTTGTATAGCAGGTCAAGCCGGTTGTCCCGCAACAGGCTCTTTTCAAATTTGAGTTCGCCCGTCCATTGAACGTCCACCTTTTCCTCGATCAATTTGGAAGCAAAGGTTCGGAGAAAATTAATGGGGAGCGCCTCGTCGGTAAAGAAGAAATAATTTGCGCCGTACCGTTCCTGAAGCGTTTTGACGTCGCGAACCACCGTTTCCGCATATCGGACATGAAAATCCATGTGATCGAAGGGAATAGAACAGAATGCGCACCGTTCCCAGTAGCACCCGCGTGATCCCATAACCGGTAAAACCCGCTCCGGAGAAAGGTAAAGGTCGAAGGGCATTCCATCGAAATCGGGAACCGGAAGCGCATTGAGATCTTCCTTGGCGAAGGGCCGGTTCACTTTGACCTTGCCGTCAACTTCGTACACCAGGTTCGGAACCTGGCTCAGGTCCCCATCCCCCCGATAGGCATTGACGAGGCTCAACAAGGGCGTCTCCCCTTCGTGCACGATAAAACTGTCCACAAACTGGAACAGCGGAGTGCCGTCGCGTTCCATCCGGTCCACCAACTTGGTGAATACGCTCCCGCCGATGCAGATATGGATATCTTTCCGGTACTGCCGGACCAGATAAGCCAGCGTCAGCCCTGGAATAATCTGCTCCACCGAGGTGACGGAGATCCCCAGGATATCGATATCCTCGGCCAGAATGGAAGGCAGGTACCATTTTTCGTAAAGATCGTAGAAGAAATTTTCCTGCGGGTTTTTGAAGGATTCGAGAATCTCCCGGGACGAATAGGGAGAAAAGCGAAGCTGACTTCCGATCACCGTCAGGGAGGAAGGGAAATACGGAGCGAGTATGTTGTCGAGCCATACATCGATGATCTTGAGGCTCTCCATGTAACGATCGAGATCGTAGAAATCGTCGCACCGGAGCGAGGCCGTCGCGGAATCAATCTGGCCTTTAAGGGCGGGAATGACTTCCTCGGCTTCCCTCAGCTTGGCCAACTTCTGCCGTTCGAACTCGGAAAGCCGGGGCCGGGACCCAAGTTCGTTCAACTCGCGGACAATGCGTTCGTAGAGGGGCTTGGTTTTTTCCCAGGTGCAAAGATCGTCGAGCAGTTCGATCGCGAGGTCTCTTTGCATCACGTCCATGATACCGTGCTGATGCAAGAATCCCTTAAGACTGGGTAAACTCAGATAGGGTTGAGATGGATGCCACGAAGAAGGAAATACGAGATAAATCATTATTCCCGGTCCTTTATCGAAACCCGCCCGTCAGGGCTTGGGAGCCATGAATACCAGCATAACCAGATTTTCCTGGGTATGATTCACCACACCGTGATCCAGACCTGAAGGGGCAAGCGCTATCTCGTCCCGGGAAAGCTCGCGTTCCTCCGATCCCACGGTAACCTTGCCTTTCCCTTCAAGGACATAATAAATCTTATCCGATCCCTCATGCGAGTGGACCTTCTGGGACTGGCCCGGTTGCAAACAATATACATCACAGAAGAATTTATCCGTATCGAAAAGACTGACCTTGTTCAACTTTTCGGGATTGAATTTGACCGCATCTCGAACTTGAAGCACTTTCATAAAATATTTCCAAATCCTGAAATATGGTTGAGCCGGTCCCGGCCGCATCGCTCCTTGGGGACCTCCGGGTGAATGCCAAATTCAATCCGGAAATAGCCCGAAACCAAGCCCGAGATGGGCTCAAAGGCTATTGAGAAATCATGAGTTGAGGAAATTCTATCACAGTTGGGAGGAGCCGCAAGGAAAAATGAAGGGGGAAATTTTCGAAGTTTTCAATTTTATTGACTTCCACGTTGATATAAACTATTTTCTATCACTCAATCGCCTGAGGTTAGGGGTTCAGCAACATTGGCCGCAGTTAAGGAAACAGGTTTTTATAGATTTCCTCGTTTAATTTTTATTATCCGATTCAAAATTCGGGAAGTGGCGCAGCCTGGTTAGCGCACTACACTGGGGGTGTAGGGGTCGGAGGTTCAAATCCTCTCTTCCCGACCATCGATGTTCAAAGGGCCGTGGACTCCACGGCCCTTTTTTTTCACCCCGGCCCGAACTCGAGGGAAAATATGGCGGAGGTTTAACTTTTCCGGACGAGCCGAACGCTCATGGTGGGATTGTTATAATTCATATTCCCGGTGCGCGGATACCCCCCGATGAAGAAGAAATATTTAGCCGCGTTGAGCCCTTCCTGCTCCGATGACCAGAAGCCATACCCTCCCCCATTCTCAAAGGGTTTGGCGTACCCCACGGGGAAATCCTGTTTTTTGTCGTAAGCCAGCCGGGTACGATCGGAATCAAACGTTTCCCGGTATTCGGCGATGGTCGGCACTCTCCAGTCGCTGTAATTGGCGTAAAAGCTTTTATTGATCTTCTCCGGCCAGGCCATCGCCTCGTGCCAGGTATTGGGCTGGCGGTGTTCGATGTTCCGGAAATCGAGGGTCATCCACATCAGGCCCGTTCGGGAATGCAAGGCCGTGCCGTTTTTATACTTGATCCATTCCCCCAGGGTGACACTTTCCGCCTCAAGCGATTTCTGCCGATCCCAATTACTGTAAAAGTGATACCCCACCAGCAAGACCAGCAAAAAGGCAAAGCCTTTTATAAGGCGTTTTTTGGCGCGGATATGATGGTCCACGACCTCCCCCAGGTTCTCCGATTGATTTTTCAGAGTGGACGTCTCACTTTCCAGTTTCTGGAGGTTCGCTTGAACCGCGTCTAATTTCTGCTTGCGCTGGTATTCCTGAATTCCTTCCTGTATCGTCACCTTGACCTGTTTAAAATCCAGCGGCTTCTTTAAAAACCGGAAAGCCTCCCCTTGATTCACCACGTCCTCGGTCAATTGTGAATCTGTAAATGCCGTCATCAAAATTCTTACGGTGTTGGGCGCCATTTGTTTGACCTGGCGGAAAAGTTCCGTCCCCCTCATGGTGGGCATCCGGTTATCCGAGAGTAAAACCGCGAAGGGCCCCTCCAGCGAGATTAAATCGATAGCGGCCTCCACGTCCGATGTGGTGACCACCTCATAATTTTCCGTCTTTAAAATTTTCGTGGCCACGGTGAGGATCTTGGCCTCATCATCCACAATGAGAACTTTGATTTTTTCTTCCGGGGGGGACATTACTTTTGCCATGGGGATACCCTGCTTTAAATGAAAGACTGCAAATCATTCGGCCGCCATCGGCCGACACCATAAGACTGAGATTGTAAGTAACTGTTAATAATATATCGCCCCTATTCGCACTTGTAAAGGGATTTTAATTTATTCTATAATTTTCAATAAGTTGTGGAACAACCAGCCGACCGCAATTTTACCCAAAACCGAAACCTCCCAATGCACGCTCATGAAAAATCGAACCCACATCCTTACGCGGCTCCTTCGTCTCGTCTTAGTTTCCTTATGCCTTCTTTCCTGCCCAGACCCGGGACAGGCGCAGGACACTCCAGCCGCGGATCCCTTTGTCGATCTGGGGACGATCTCTTTTTCCAAAGAATACAAAATCAAGCCGGGGGACGAATTCATCATTTTCCCGATTCGCAACAATTCCTCGCGTACCATCAGCAATATCCATGCATGGATCTACAAATATTCGGAGGATGCGAATGGGCAACCCAGCGGATTGTTGCTGGTCAATAATCCGCATCGGGGGGGAATGGTGGCAGACGGAAAAACGCACACCCCCGGAACGGTCGCCGATTGGCGCTTTCCCCTGGTACGAGGAAACAGAACGTCAGATCCAACGGGGAAATTTACCCTTCGGGTCAGTCCCAAATCCATCCTGTTTGCGCTGATCGAACCGGCACAAAAAAAGACAGAGCCCTAGCCCGATTATGGCATGAGTGAGAAAGGATAACTCCCTGGGAACCGCATTGAATCAAGCCGGGGAAACCGTTTCGTATGAAACATTGCAGGCACACATTGTGCCCTGCACCTGTCATTGCGAGGAGGCGGAAAGCCGCCGAAGCAATCCAGGTGTTCGCCACACGGGCGCACCGGCGTAGCGCCGGGGCAAGAGGGCTTGAGTCCCATACCTGGCGCAATCGAAACATTTCGGCCTTGAGGCCCCACGCCCAGTATCAGCAAGTGGGTGCCAGCAGAACGGGCGCACCGGCGTAGCGCCGGGGCAGGAGGGCCTGGGTCCCAAACCTGGCGCAATCGAAACATTCCGGCCTTGAGGCCCTGCGCCCAGTATCAGCGAGTGGGCGGCGCGCGCCGAAATCCCGAAGGCTGAATCGTTGCGGGTGCAATATCCGGACTAGCGTTTCCGTCAAGGGGAACAAACCTTACACTTGAGATGAAACCGGGGAACCGCCTGGGGGGAGAATCACCGACCCGTGTTCCGGAGGGCCTGGAACAACTCGTTTCGCGTATAGACCCCCTTCTGCAGGATACTACTGACCCGGGGCCGCAATCGAGCCAGGTCTTCGGTGTTCAGTTCCTTCGCCGTCAGAACGATAATCGGGATCGAACTATATTTTTCATCCGCGCCCAAAATGTCGATCAGTTCGAATCCGTCCATGCTCGGCATCATCAGATCGATCAGGAGAACACCGGGAGCAGAATGCTTAATTTCTTCCAGAGCCGCATTCCCATTGATAGCGGTTCGAACCTTCCACCCCTGCCGGGAGAGAAGCCGGGTCAGAGTATCCCGATTCGCCGGGTCGTCCTCCACCAGAAGAATCGAAGACGCAATGCGGCTCTTGCGGTACTTTTTAAAAATCGAGAGGAATTTGTCCCAATCGAGCGGCTTATTTAAAAACTCCGAGGCTCCTTCGCTCAAAGCCTTTTCTTTCTCGTCGAGAAGCGTAAGCACCACCACGGGAATGGATGAAACATGAGGGTCCGCCTTTAATCGTTCAAGTGTTTGCCATCCTTCCAGTTCGGCCAACATCACATCGAGGACAATCAGATCGGGTTGGATTTTCTGCACCCACTTGATTCCCTCATCTCCCCGGGTGGCCGTTTCTACCCGAACTCCCTCTTTCTCCAGAAATCTCCGGACCAGGTCACATACGAGAGGATCGCTATCGATCACCACGACCGATTCCCGGCGGTCTTTCTCTTCCTCCTGCTTGAGCGCCTTGGCGGGAGTGGAGGACGCCACCCCTCCGGACTCCCCGCGATGAAGAAAAATGTGTTGATCCTCCAGGGATTTCCGGACCGCCTGTTTTCTTCCTTCTCGGGTCATGGCTCCGTCCACCGGCAACCAAAGGGTGAAGGTGGAACCCATTTGGTGTTGACTGCGAACCAGAATGTCGCCTCCCAACATTTCGCTTAACCGTCGGCTGATAACCAGGCCTAGTCCGGTTCCCCCGTATTTTCGCGTGGTGGAGGAATCTCCCTGGCTGAATTCGTGAAACAGGGAATCTATTTTATCCGGATGAATCCCGATTCCCGTATCCGCCACACTGAAATAGATGCAATCCAGGTCGCCATCCATTTTTCTCGATACCTTAAGGGTGATACTGCCCCCATGAGTGAACTTGCAGGCGTTCCCCAGCAGATTAATCAGGATCTGCCGAACCCGGGCGGGATCGGATACCATGGTATCGAGAAGCCCCTCGTAAAAAACTTCCAGCGCATTATCATTTTTGGATGCATGGATCCGGATGGTCGAAATCACGTCATCCACCAGGTCGATGACGCGGAACGTTTCAAAATGGAAATCCATGCGTCCGGCCTGGATTTTGGAAATATCCAGAACATCATTGATCAGGGACAGTAAGTGGCGGCCCGCGGACTCAATGGATTTGAGATCATCCAGGAACTCGTTGAGGTTGAGTTTTTTGCACTCGTACTGGAGAATTTCTCCATATCCCAGAATGGCATTCAGGGGTGTGCGGATCTCGTGGCTCATATTGGCCAGAAACTCGCTCTTGGCCCGTGCGGCCGCCTCAGCCTCTTCCTTGGCGATGACCAGCGACTCCTCGACCAATTGGCGGGCGATGATTTCTTCCCTGAGCGAAGAGGCCTGGTCCTCCAATTCCTTGGTCCGCAATCGGACCGTCTCTTCCAGCCGTTGATTGTGGTCCACGATCAACTTGTAGAGCGCCGCGCTTTCCAGGGCATTGGCGGTATTTTGCAGAATGACGGACATCGTATACAGAAGGGTGTCGTCGACTTCATTTTTTTTCATTCCCAACAAAGCGGCAAACATCCCCCGTACGCGCGACTTGGATGACAGCACGTGAAGGATGAGCGTGTGACCCTCCTGAATCGACTTGACCACCACCGGCCGGTTTTGGTTGAGCGCCCAGGCAAACGTTCCGTTGTCGATTTGCACATCCACTTCGCTCTGAATCGCATGGCGTTCGCTTTCCGGCTCCACGTGGGTAAGAACGAATTCCGAATCCTCCTCATTCACCATGAAGAAGGAAAAAGCACGAAATTGGGTCAACCGCCCCAGATGCTCGCGGCTGATGTTGATGATCTGGTCCGGGTCCCGGGCCATGCTGGCACTGTATTGCAACTCCCCCAGCGAGGCGAGCCGGTCCAGCACAAACAGATTCTGACGCGCGACTTTTTCCAGGTAGTCGATGCGGCGACGCATCTTACTCAGCGATTCTTCATTGAGATCACTATCGGGCATGGGCGGTCAACTGGCCTGAAACATTTGGGAAGCCTCCACAAACTGCCGGTCTACCTGGTCCACGATGGAACCGATCAAATGCGAAGGGAGATTGATTTTCCCCCATACTTTCGCGTCCAGGGGGGGAACCCAACGCTCCCCACTCGTTCCCAACTGCATCGCATGCGCGATGATGTCGGCCAGGTGAATAATCGAAGCGGATGTGGGATCCTGAGGAGCCTTGGAGGGATTATGATGATACCGAACCGTTTCCTGTAGCGTCGGAGGAAGATTCCAGGTCTGAATCAGGGCTCCTCCCACCTCCGAATGGTCGAATCCCAATACTTTTCTCTCGGCCTCATAAAGCAGACCCCCGTCGTTTTCATAAAGAGAGAAGGCCTCTTTCATTTTATCCGGCAGGTTCAAAAACAGAATCAGACGTCCCACGTCGTGCAGAATACCCTTCACGTAATACCGTTCCGCATTGGGCTCGCGGCGGTAAATGGCGATGATTCGGGCCGCCAGCCCGCAGGCGATGCTGTGGGACCAAAACCGCTCCATATTCACCACCTCCTGGGGCACTCCGCGAAACTGGCTGACCACGGTGGTCGCCAGGACGAGGTCGCGCAGTTGTGCCAGGCCCACAATGGTGATGGCGTGGGTTATCGTTTCAATGCGGGACGAAAAACCGAAAAATGAACTGTTGACGATCTTGAGCAAGCGAGCCGAAAGCGCCACGTCCCGGCTGATGATTTGCGCGATTTCGGAAAACGAGCTTTCAGGGTCTTCCACGGCGGAGTCGATCTCATAAAAAATGCTTGGCAGGGAGGCGATTTGAACCGATTCGTTGACCAGGGCTTCGGGATCAAGTGGCATGACTGTCGCCCCCTTCTCCGGTTTTGAGCTTACGATTCAGGCAGATATTGAATAACTCTCGAATTGCAGGGTGCCTTTTATCCGTATACTTAAATAGAGCACTCATTTCCCGGATTACCGGTTCGGGGATTCCTTCCGTTCCATCCATTTCATTGCCCGCGCCCAGTCCGGAATACGATTTATCCTCCACCTCCACCGAAATGATCCCCCATGACTTGAAAATCTTCAAATGCTTGGAGTTCATCCGGGTGCCCGCGGTAACCACCACCCGGCCGGTACGATCCTTAACGTCTTTCGAAACAAACATTCCTTCTTTCAAATCCTTCAGTTTGACATTCGCCATAGGAAGCACCCCGGATAAACATTCGCATCTTGAAAGAATGCTGATTATAATAAATTGGCATTTTTCAAGTTAAACAAGATTTCTATAATTGTAAACTTTTAAAAGGGATCCTTATAAGTTGCCGGCCGTCATGAGTCGCTCCCTCAAAACAAAGGGGCCAACGGGGGGAGAATCGCGCTGGGGTACTTTAATTAAACGCCCTTAATACTCGAACGTCCTGCACATGATAACCGCCGAAAAATCCAGACCCTGGCCTCAGCGTCGATTTCTGCTTATGAACCTGCCTTTCTACCCCTCGATTCCGGTGGAACGATTTTTCCTTAACATCCTGTTTTTGCTGGTGCTTGGAGGATTGGCCGGGTGTGCCACACGGCACACGGTCATTATCGACCCCTATGTGCCGGTAACATCCTCCCAAACGGGTGGAGGAAAAAAAGTCGGGCTGAAAGTAGTCGACAGCCGAAAGAGCAATATCATCGCCAAATGGAGTGACAAAATCAATCTGCGCAAATTCGACGTGGTTCCCGACTCCGATATCATCGACACGCTGGATTTCAAGATCAGCGAGGGACTGGGGCGGCTGGGTTACTACCCCAAACGAAATTCGGGAAGTCTCGAACGCCTCCTGACTATTGAACTTCTCTTAATTCATGCCCGGTACGAGGAAAAACTTCCCAACATGAAGGTTCAGATTAAAACGGCTTTTCATGCGGAGTGTAAGAACCAGGGGCAATCTTACGGGAAAATTTATACCGATCGGAAAAACCTGGAAAGCACGCCCGCGAGCACTTTCCCCAACGAAAAACTGATCAACGCGAGCCTGTCCAATATCTTGCTCCAGATGTTTTCCGACCCCAATCTTCTGGACTGCCTGAATCATTAATCGATTTCCGGAATAATTCTTCCCATTATAGTACTCCAGACAAAAAACATGAGAGGATTCCCGGGAAACCCGCAATTTATTTTTTGGCGCCCCCTTCTTGCCCCTTTTCGGGCAAATAACTTTTGCTTTTCCTCAAAAGACTGGGTATTGTTTTCCTGAAGTTTTTGCGGCTACGAGTTGAAGACGAACCAATCCTGCCCGGTCCCACTCTGGCCTGGGAACTCGCCGCAATGCAATCTTTACACCCAGACACCGAACCGCCTCGATTCGGCAAAGTCCATAAGCCTTTTTCGGCATAATTGCGCCACGCGAAGTTTCGTTTACGGAGGGGGGAAATGGAACAAACGGTAAACACACTATCCAACAGCGGTGACGTTTTATTTATGATGCTGGGCGCGGTGATGGTTTTCGCCATGCACGGCGGGTTTGCCTTCCTTGAAGTTGGAACCGTCCGGCGTAAGAACCAGGTCAACGCACTGGTGAAAATTCTGGTGGATTTCTCCATCTCGACACTGATCTACTTTTGCGTGGGTTATACCCTCGCCTACGGGATAAACTTTTTCATTCCCGCCAAGGATCTGATGGCCGCAAATCAGGGATACGAACTGGTCCACTTCTTCTTCCTTCTGACCTTCGCCGCCGCCATTCCCGCAATTATTTCGGGGGGAATCGCCGAGCGTGCCAAGTTTTGGACCCAGGCCGTTGCGGCGGGAATTTTTGTGGGGATCACCTACCCGCTGTTTGAGGGAATGGTTTGGGGGCGTATTTCACTCCTGGGTCAAAACGACTCCTGGCTCGCCCAGCATACCGGGGGGATCCCGTTTCACGACTATGCCGGCTCCGTGGTGGTTCACAGCATGGGCGGATGGATCGCTCTGGTTGCGGTGGTTTTGCTGGGTCCCCGAAGAGGCCGCTGGGATCATCAGGGCCGAAGCACCCCCATCCCGATCAGCAACGTTCCCTTCCTGGCCTTGGGCAGTTGGATGCTCTGCGTCGGCTGGTTCGGGTTCAACGTCATGTCCGCCGCCAGCATTCAGGGCATTTCGGGCCTGGTGGCGATCAATTCTCTGATGGCCATGGTCGGGGGAATCCTTGTGGCCCTGGTGCTATCCAGGAACGATCCCGGTTTCATTCATAATGGAGCCTTGGCGGGACTGGTCGCCATTTGCGCGGGATCGGACAAAGTTCATCCTCTCGGTGCCTTTATCATCGGCGGAATCGCCGCCGCCATATTCGTCCGGGGCTTCACATGGGAGCAGGAAAAGCTTAAGATAGATGATGTGTTAGGGGTCTGGCCCCTGCACGGGATCTGCGGGAGCTGGGGCGGCATCGCCTGTGGAATTTTCGGACAGGAAGTTCTGGGGGGGATGGGCGGCGTGGGGTTCGTGGCCCAGGTCGTCGGCTCCTTCGCCGCCATTGGCATGGCCATAGTTTTCAGCTTCACAGTTTACAAATTTCTGGACCTAATGTTTGGAATCCGGCTTTCCGAAGAGGAAGAAATGATCGGGTCCGATCTTGTGATCCATAAACTGGAATCTCTTCCCGAAGATCGGACCACATCGTTCCGATAATCTTCCAATCCTCCTCGGCCATTCTATTTATGGGAAAGGCTCCATGAACCGATTGGCAGTTTTTCTCCTCATACTCATTCTGTGCCTCACTGAGGCGAATCCGTCTTTCGCCTTTGTTGACAAAATCGAGGAATACAAGAGAGCCATCCAGGCCGATCCCAAGGACTATCTTCCGCACTTCGGCCTGGGCCGGGCGTTCCAGATCATGGGGCTGTACGAAGCGGCGATTAAGGAGTTCCGCGAATCTTTGCGGCTGGAACCGCTTTATCCCGCGTCCTGGGCCGGTATCGGCGGCAGTTACGGTGAACTGGCCAAATACGAAGAAGCGGCGGACGCTTACCGGGAAGCGGTAAGGCTCGATCCCAATTACCCGGACGCGCAGTATGGGCTGGGTTGGGCACTGACCAAACTCGAACGGTTCGACGATGCCAGCAAACACCTGCAGAACGCGATCCAACTGAACCCCCGAATGTCCGCGGCCTATTACTCCCTCGGCGAGGCTTTCGCCGGGATGGGCAATCCCTCGGGTGCCATTGAAGAGTACCGGATGGCCCTGAAAATAAACCCCATTTACCCCGAAGCCAGCTATGGCCTGGGACTCAGCCTCGGGGACCTTGGGAAATTCGATGAAGCCATCAAGGCGTATCAGGAAACCATTTCGCTCAATCCCAATTTTCACGAAGCCTTTACGGGGATCGGCTGGGCGCATGTTCAGGCCGGACGATACGCCGACGCCATCGAACCTTTGAAAAACTCCCTCCGCATCAATCCCGATTACGCCAGGACCTATGACATCCTGGGACAGGCCTATAAACTTCTTGGGATGCACGACGAGTCGGTCCGCATCTACCGCGACTTTACCCGAATCAATTTCCGCGATCCGGTGGCGCACTTCAAGCTGGGAAAGGAACTGGCCGACTCAAAAATGTACCGCGAGGCGATCAAGAGTTTTGAGGAGGCGGTCCGCTTCGATCCCAGGTTTTCGGAAGCCTATTTCAACATGGCGCTGGCGTTCGACCACCTCGGGGAAATAAAAAATGCCCTGGACACTTATAAAAAGGTGACTTCCCTCGACCCTGAAAACATCGAAGCCTTTTTCAACATCGGCCTGATTGAAGAAGGGATGAAAAACCTGGATGAAGCCGCCCAGGCCTTCGAAGAAGTCGTCGTTCTCAATCCCGATCACGTCGCCAGCCATGCCCGGCTGGGGTGGGTCTATTTTCAACTGAACCGGTACGATGACGCCATCCGGGAATTCAATGAAGGGATCCGCATCAATCCCAAATTCCCCGAAACGCATTACCGGTTGGGTAACACCTTCCGCCTGATGGGCAGGTATGAGGAAGCCATCCCACCCCTGATCGAGGCGATTCGGCTGAATCCACAGTACACCGAGGCCCTGTTCGAACTGGGGAACTCCTATCTGAACCTGGGACGTTATGCCGAGGCGCTGGACCCGCTGAGAAAAGTGGTCAAGCTCGATCCCCGGCACGCATCGGCCCGGTTCAGTCTCGGTCTCGTTTACGCTGAAATGAACCGGTACCAGGAAGCCGTAAACTTTCTTAACGAGGCCAAGAAAATCGACCCCTCATTGGCGCTCGCGCATTACTTCATGGGCTACAGCCTCATGAAGCTGGAACGTTATTCGGATGCGCTGGATCCTCTGATCCAAACTCTGAAACTGAATCCGGAATTCCCCGAAGCGCACAATAACCTGGGGACGGTATTCTGGAAACTGAAACGGTTCCCCGAGGCCATTTTGCAGTTTGAGGACGCCATTCGATTGAAGCCCGACTTCGCACAAGCCAAGAACAATCTTGGGGCATTACACACCGTTCTGGGCAATTACCAGAAGGCCATTCCCATATTCCTTTCAGCGACCGCCATCGATCCCGAATTTTCCGATGCCCATTACAACCTGGGGCTGGTGTACGAGGTCATGGGACGCTATCAGGATGCGGCGGACCAGTACCAAAGGGTCATCCGCCTGCGCCCCAATCACTCCGACGCGTATTACAACCTGGGTTGGGTTCTTGCGGAAATGAAACACTACCGGGAGGCGGTCGAGCCCCTTCGCAAGGCCGTCGATCTGACCCCCAACAATCCCGAGGCCCACTACAGCCTGGGCTGGGTGTATGGGGAACTGGGAAACTATGAAGACGCCATCGCGGAACTGACGCAAACCCTGCGCATCAATCCCAATCACACCGAAGCGCATGCGCGGCTGGACCGGTCTGAAGAACACCTTAAAGAAACTCAGCAACAAGGCCAACCCCATATCGTGATCCAGCCACGGGCAGGACAAATCGTGGTGCCCTGATCGTTGCCGCGCAACCGGGCTCCTCCCGAGCCGGCACCCCATTGTCCCGCTATTGGGGACAAGGCACCTGCATCCCGAGAGAATCGTCGTAGCACATTTTTTTGGAACCAGCCTTGGCCTTGCCGGAGTCCCGACCCGAAAAATCGATCAGACTGTAACCTTTCCCGCTCCCTGCCGCCGGGAATCCCGCCCCCGACATGGTATAGGCCCCGCCGATCACTCCCTTCCCGAAATTCACGTAATCGAACGAGTGGGTCCTTTCAAAACTGACATTCCCGATCAGCATCCAGTTGCAGAAGTATTCCCACTTGTCCACCCGGATATCGGTGGAGGAATGGACCTTCAGAACCACATCGGAATCGGAACAGAGAACGGGGGTGCCAATGTAGGTTCCCCGGTTGACGGAAACAAACTTGATTTGACGGTTCGCCTCGTCGAGTTGAACATTCTTGATGACGATCTCATGGTGCGTGGCGAGACCCGGGATGGGCGCCACCAGCCCAATGCCGAAGCCCTCTTCGGTGCATTGCCTGGTTTTGGGATCGGCTTCGCAAGCGGAATTTCCCTTCCCCTCCACCGCCTTGAGCATGCGATAAAGTTTTTGCAGAACCTCCCCTTCCCCACCGGGAACAAAGATCCCGGAACCCTTGGATGAATCCTGCGGCTCCAGGCGCGCGAGATCCACGGGCTCCGGCATCTTATCAACCTCTGCCTTTTTCACCCCCGGCGCCGGGGTCCCTTTGCCTTCGTCTGCCTTGTTTTCGGGGGGCGTCGCCCGGCCCGGCGACGGCGGAACCGCATTCATGGTTTCCAGCTTTTTCCTTTTCTCCTCCAGTTTCCGCTGAAACTCCTTCAACTGCCCAAGCTCTTCCTCGCGGCGGCGTGCCTCCTGGGCCTCCCTGGTCTGCTTTTCAAGCGCCTCCTGCCTCTCCAGGAGAGCCAACTTCTCATGCTCCACCCGTTCCCGCTCCAGGCGGCTCTGGTCCTCCGCCAGCCGCTTTTCCGCTTCCAGTTTTTCGCGTTGTTGCTTGACCTTCAGCCGCTCCTGCTCGATGCGTTCCTGATCCAGCTTAAGCTTTTCCTCGGCCACCTTGCGCTCGGCCTCCATCGTTTTCAACTCATCCTGGTATTTCTTGCGCTCTCCTTCCAGCCGGGTCAATTCATCCTGGAGAGAAGATTTTTTAGCCTCCTCCATCCGGTGTTTGGGAAGGAGAAACACGAAATCTCCCTTATCCAGATGGGGATTGCGGATCTTCCCATACTGAGGGTGCTGGGTCCCGTTGGAATAATTCACCACCTTCGACTGGAGGAATTCGCCGAGTTCAACCCCCGTCAGGTATCCATCCTGATCCGCATCCCCCTCCCCCTGCAGGGCGGCGACAAACTGGGAGCGGAAAACACTTTCATCGGGAACCTGCTCATCCGCGCTTCCCGCGGTGATGAACTGGCGTACCGGCTTGCTGGTCTTATAGGAAATATTTTCGGGAATCGCCCGGCCCAGGGCAAATATGGATCCCGAAAAACAACTGTCGAACAAGAACAGGGCATGCTTGGACTGGATCCGTTTGGCAAACACCTCGATCAATTCCATATCGACCGCCCGCGCCATGAACCCGGATTTGTCCCGGTTGGGGTTCGGCGCATCGGCCGGGACGATGTACCCCATCTCCCCCCCGTAGGCCAGTCGAAGCGTATGGCCATGCCCCGCGAAATAAAATAACAGCCGATTGTCCGGGTCCTGACCATATCGATTGATGAATCCCTCGAACGCCTGAATCATCTGAGCCCGGGTCGGATTCTCCACTCGCTCCACATTAAAGTCGTGACTTTTCAGAATTTCCCCGACCAGTTCGACGTCCTTGGAAACTCCGGGAAGCTTGGGCCATCCCTCCTTGTAATCACTAACCCCGATCAACAGGGCGTAGCTCCCTTTGTATAATCCAACAGACTTCCCTTCGCGGTCCCGGATGGTGACCACCTGGCTTCCGCGCGATTCCGCCGCGAGAACGAGGGAATCCCCACCCAGGATCAAAACTAATAGAGAACACATCCATACGCGCAACCCGTCAGTCATTTTCATTCCAGTCTCGCGGAAAACCCCACTCGATCGAGGAAAACCTCATAGAAAAATGATCCCTTTAATAACAAAGGGGTGGGGACAAAGTCCCGGCAAAATTGTAACTGAAATTTTCGCATTGGACACCAAAATTCCAAATGGAACCTGCAGAGGAGAACCTGACGGAAATGGAATGGGGTTATGCAATGAGTTGCCCCGCGACTTGCTTGGACTGCACCCACCCCTTCCCTCCTCTCCCGCCATTGCCTTGCCAAAGCCATTTAAAAATGATGGTTTGACCTGAATGGAGGTCAATAATACCGCTCCTTAACAAATAAGTTGACAGTAAATTGACCTAGCTTATATACTTCGTTTTCTATTTTGGGTAGGCTTGATTTCGTATAGAAACACAAGCAGTTCAGGGTTTTTTCGATTGAGAGAGGAAGGACACTCGCCGGAATAGTAACTCGAGTTCAGGAACCCGTTTCCGGTCTGCTGAAAGGGAAGGTTTTTATGGACACCAACGAAACCGCGGTGGCAGAAAAAGCACCTGAAAAGGTGGAAGAAAAGGTCATCGACGTGGCCCCGGTCCGGGATATTTTGAACCAACTGCCGGAGAAACACCGGCGCTTCCTTATCCCCACCCTGCAAAAAATCCAAAACGTTTACCGATACCTTCCCCCGGAAACCCTGCAACTGGTGATGGACGAACTGAGATTGAGCCGGGCGCAACTTTACGGAGTGATCTCGTTTTATCCCCAGCTTCGCATCGAAGAGCCCGGGAAATATATCATCAAACTCTGCTATGGAACGGCCTGTTTCGTAAAAGGGGCCCCCATCATCGCGGAAAAAATTCACGCGTGTTACCACATCAAACCGGGTCAGACCGATCCCTCGAAGCTGTTCTCCCTGCAGACCGCTTCCTGCCTGGGCAACTGCGGCGCGGCGCCGATGGCCATCGTCGGGGAAGACACGCACGGGACCATCGATCCGGAAAAAACCCTTGAACTCCTGAACGAATACAAACTGTAACTTTCATCCAGAGGGGTTCATCCCCAAGGGACACCCATAGACATGAGCGTCGTCGCGAAAAAAGATCTGAATATCACCATCAACGGAAAAGCCTTCACCGCCCCGGAAGGAACGGTGATTCTTGAAGCCTGCAAGCTGAGCGGATTTGAAGTGACCAACCTCTGCTATAACCGCAAACTCAAGCCGTTCGCCGCCTGCCGGACGTGCATGGTGGAAGTGACCGAAAACGGCAAGAAACAACTGGTGTATTCCTGCACTCATCCCGTTTCCGAAGGCGCGGCCATTCGCATCAGCACCGAGGAAACCGACCGCTACAACCAGGCCTGTCTCGAAATGCTGTTGGTGGAGCATCCGCTGGACTGTCCCATCTGCGACAAATCCGGGGTCTGCCCCCTGCAGGACAACACCGAAATGCTGGAATTGCAAAAGAACCGCTTTGAGATCCAGCGCCGGAACGAACCCAGCCTCAAGTCCAATCCTCTCATCGAGTTCTACCTGAACCGGTGCATCCTTTGCGGACTTTGCGTGCGGGCCTGCGACGAGATTCAGGGCGTACAGGCGTTGGATTTCCACAAGAGGGGGATGAAATCGGCCATCGGCACCGCCAACGACGAACCGCTGGATTGCGAATTCTGCGGTCAATGCATCACCGTCTGTCCCACCGGAGCGCTCAACGACCTGTCCTCCGAGGCGCGAGGGCTGGCCGCGCTGTTCAAACAAACCGAAACCACCTGCAATTTCTGCTCCTGGGGCTGTACCCTGCAACTGGAAACCAAAAAAGGAGACGTGATCCGCATCGTCGCCGACGAGGGATACGACGTGGGCATCAACGAGGGAAACCTCTGCGCCAAGGGCCGCTTCGGCCATGGAATGATCCAGAACGAACAGCGGATCAAGACGCCGCTCATGAACTATGGCGGGACCTTCAA
>PCWF01000133.1:870-5227 GCA_002796165.1 Nitrospinae bacterium CG11_big_fil_rev_8_21_14_0_20_56_8 | reverse complement strand
GATATTTTTCCTTCCCCGCCTGTTGCGGTATATTTCCGGTTCTGGAAAGGAGGAACCCCGAGTGTCCAATGCCGTGACCCTGCTGGGGTATTTTGCCGGGATCCTGACGACGATCGCCTTTGTTCCCCAGGTGGTGCAGACCGTGCGGACCCGTTCCACCAAGGATATCTCGCTCGCCATGTTCGGCACCTTTTGCGTGGGGGTGGCCTGTTGGCTGATTTATGGCGTGCTTATTGGCTCGTCTCCCGTCATATGGGCCAATGCGGTGACCCTCATGCTGGCTACCCTCATCCTCGCCATGAAGATCCGCTACAAATAGGGATTTGAAAATCCTTTCTCCCGATTTGGCATAAATCCAAATTACAGTTATAATTTGGAAAATGTTCGGAAACGGGAGACATGCGCGCAATCGTTGAAGGGGAGACCATGTTGAAAAGACAAATGCCAGACTCCGCACAATCGCCGGGAAGGATAAAGCCCTCCCTGTTCCGTGATTCGATCCTGAATCGATTGCGACGCTGTGTCCTGTTGTCGATCTGTGCCCTGTTCCTGCTGGTTCCGGGGGCGGGTGCGTTTGTGGGCGAGGAAGAGATGGGAGAATTGGAACGCTCCCAAATGAATACCTACCTGGAGTATGTGCGGGCCAAATTACAGGATGCCGCCTGGTATCCCAAGAAGTCCGTTCTGGATCCCAACTCAGAGGGACAACTCACCGCGGAAGTCGAGATCAACTGGAACGGCGTGGTCAAGGGAATGCGTTTCGTTGAGGAGGAGGGAAGCGATTCCGGAAAAATCGATGACTTTAAGGAAGTCCTCCGGCAGATGTTGGAATTATCCACGCCGCTTCCCCGCCTGCCTCCCTCCTACACCCCGAGCCGGTTGAAATTTTTCCTCACCCTCCGCTGGAACAACTTCGGAAAAACCGTCCGGGTGCTGGTGAAATGAATTGGGGCCATTCGGTCTCGTGCGGTTTCACATACAAAAAATTTGCATTCCCTCTAGAAATATCCAGGCGAAAAGGGTAAAATCGATAAGGCGAAACGCGAAGTTGCAATATATCCAAATATCCAAGCAGAGACTTGACCCCTCAGTTTTTGGCGTTGACCATCCTGCTGGAAGCCGGAGAGATAGAACGTTTTCCGAAGGCCGGCAACTTCGCGTCCTACTGCCGCTGTGTGGGGAGCCAAAAAGTCAGCAACGGCAAGCGAAAGGGCAAGGGCAACACGAAAAACGGGAATAAATACCTCGCCTGGGCGTTCGTCGAGGCGGCGACGTTCGCGATCCGCTACAACGACAGGGTGAAGAGGTTTTATCAACGCAAGAAATCCAGGACCAACGGCATGGTGGCGGTCAAGGCGGTGGCGCATAAACTGGCCCGGGCGTGTTATTACATCCTGCGTGACGGATTAAAATTCGACGCCACCCGGGCTTTCGGATAACGGGATGCCGAGGCGAGTTCGTAAAGGGGTTGGCTCAAACCACAGACTTGATTGAACCGCCCCGGTCTCTCATCTACAGGCGATCCAGGTGGGTTACGCCCGTGCCGTGAATCAACAAGGGTCTGGATGTCATCCGAAAGATGGCAAGCCATCGATTTGTCCAAGTGAGCGTATCTAACGCTTATGACTTGAGCGCGGCAGGGGACCGAAGGTTTTCTGGGACGAAAAGCCAGGGGAGGAAAGGATCTTCAAACGGCTCCTTTCATAATCCTTGATCCAGATGGGTGACTTCTGCGTGCCCGCCCGGCACGCCATCCAATTCAATGAAGACCGGGGTGTGTAACAAAAGGATGGACTGTAGAAAAAAAGAAAAAACTTCAGCAAAAATCTGTAGAGAAAAGTTTGCCCATTGCACGGAGCCTCCTAATGGGTGACCTCTAAATGACCCCTGAACTGAACTGGAACTGGGAACTGTGAGGCCGGTAAAACAAGGAGAAAAGCGGATATGATTAAAATCCCGATCAAATTAAAAAGAAATATTTCAGGAGAACTCAAAAGATTTACCCCGATAATTCAAAATTTGAAAGCAAAGGGGACAACGACATCCGAGGATGACTCAAGAATTATATTGAATGATATGCTTAATGATATTTTGGGCTACGACAAATATAATGAACTGAGAACCGAGCAGAGGGAGAAGGCCGGGAGACTGGATTATATTATTAAACTTACAGAAGGGCCTAATGCAAGCAAAAGGGATAAGATGGATTGTGTTGTGGAGGCAAAGGCAATTCATCAGGAATTAACGCAAAAGTACATCGACCAAACATTAACCTATTGTCTGACAACAAACACTTCGTTCTTCATTTTAACAAATGTACGCCAATGGCGTTTATATAAATTAGACCCCCCCGAAAAAAACACACAGCCAACAGCAAGATTGATTCATGAGGTAGATTTTACAGGCATCAACAATCTTGAGTCGATGGCCGATGATTTTTATATATTTTCAAGATCGTCATACTTGGCGGGCGACTGGGAAAATGTTGCCACAATTAAAAAAGTGACAAACGCTAATGATATTTACACGGTTCTTCTTAGTAACAAGGTTCTACGGGTTGTGTCTAAAATATTAAGCGACCTCCACGAGATGAAGGTTCGAGAGGAAATGGTAGGTGAGGTTATCGAATCAAGGATAGGGAATGAGGCAAAGCTAGAAATAAATAAAAGTCTTATGAAAAAACTCAATGCCCCAACAGAAAAAAGCCGTTCACCAAAACAGGAAAATGACCAACCAGATCATGACGCTAAAGATAATATGGTTGAAATCAATAGTGGAGAAGACGGCGCAGAGGAACCACCAGCGGAAACAGAAAATACGAATAATTAATGCTCATACTATAGCCTCCCGTTTTAGTTTGTCTTCCTATTCTCTTTTTTGGTAAGAAAATAGGGGTCAATAAATTGTCATTGGGGTCAAATCTCTGCTTGGATATATGGAAATATCCCGATTTGCCAAACTGTATAACTAACCTTCCTAGGCGACATTTTTGACGAACTGTTTGATGGTGTCAATGGGTCGTTTTCCCCGGTTGCGATAGCCCTGATGGGCTCTTTCCTCGTTGTAGTGTTTCAACCATTTGTCCAGATCCTTTTGCAGTTTTTCGGTAGTGTCAAGAATCTTTCGCACATTTGAATGGAGAAATGGCAAAATTTCATACGCGGCGGGATCCTCGGTCATCTCCCTGAAAGGGTCCATGTTGACCTGTGGGTTCCCCACTTCGTCCCCGTGCCACGCCCCGTTTGCTCATCCGCCAGTCATCCCAAACTAACTACCCCGTTATAGACACCACCCCAAAACCAATTTCCAATAAAAAACGGGTCGGGCTCGAAAGCCTGACCCGTTCTTTTTTTAATGGTCGGGATGAGAGGATTTGAACCTCCGGCCCCTTCGTCCCGAACGAAGTGCGCTACCAGACTGCGCTACATCCCGACACTATTTGAATTGTTTTAACAGGAAGTGAATTGCCCGCCTAGTTCTTTTTGTAGAAAAAGTCCTTCAGGAATTTCCAGATTATAATCGATCCGACCCGATTTCCAAAGGATTTCAACCAGGTGCTTCCCCCCAGGCATTTCTGGCAATGGGGATGCACCACCTTGAATTTTTTGAATCCTTCCACGGCATCGATGATGGGCTGGCTGTTCAAAACCTCGACGATGGGATTCTCGAACACGTTGCCCGCCGATGTCTTTCCGTCGTAGTCCTTGCAACAGTACGAAAGGTTTCCGTTGCATTGGATGGCGAAGTGGTCGGTCAGCGCGCTACAGTACCCAACGGTGGAAGGGACGACGTTGTCACCCACGAAGGCGTTGCCCCAGGTGTCGAGGATGTAGGTCTCGAAATAAATCTGCGGCGCCACCTGGACCACGTTCCATTTGAACGCGGAGAGGTGCGCAATTTTGTCGTAAACCTTCTGCCGGAACGAATCGTCCACCGGCGGCGCCACCTGGTGCACCAGCTCGGCCCAGGTTCGGAAGGTCTCCCGCAGTTCGCGGGTGTTGTTGATGACCCGCATCGTTCCCAGGCTCCAGTCTTCCCCGGGCACCTCGGACTGCATCGTGGTATTGAGAAAATGCATTTTGATCTTCGGCGGATTGTTCTGCCGGAGCGTCGCCGCGATGAATTCCAGGATTTTCTGCTTGTACAGCTCGAAATCCATGCGCCGCGCTTTCCGGGTCTTGAACGATTCCTCGTCCGGCGTTTGCAGGGAGATGTTCATCTGGTGGACGGTCACCTGCTCCAGCCGTCCGGCGATTTCCTCGTTCAGATAGGTCCCGTTGGTGGTGATCCCGGTTTTAACGCCCATGCGGGCGGCATGGTCGAGAATGTCGAAAAAGCGGGGATGCATGAACGGTTC
>PCWF01000133.1:0-851 GCA_002796165.1 Nitrospinae bacterium CG11_big_fil_rev_8_21_14_0_20_56_8 | reverse complement strand
ACCTTTTCCGCCATGTTGTACTCGGCCACCTGGTCGATGAGCCCGCAGGCCTTCTCGAACTCCATGTATTCGTATTTTCGGGTCATCTCCTGCTTCGGGCAGAAGGTGCAGTCGAAATTGCAGACGTTGGTCAGTTCGATGTGGATGCGCTGGAGGGGAAAGGTGACCAGCTCGCCGATGCGTCCGGGCACTTTCCTGACTGCGGGTTTGACTCGATCCAGCATGCAACGGAATCCTTACTTATTCCTGAAATTTATTTCACTCGCGCCGTTCCGGTCAATCGGGCCCGGTGCGGGTGCTCACTTGTCCCAGACGTAGCGGTTGATGCTTTCCGACGAGAACGAGGTATTGGTGACGTTTCGGGTGACCTTTTCGGATTTGCACCCGGGGCACTCGACTTTCCTTTTGTCCAGCTCGGAAATTTTCATCTCCACGACGAAATCCTTTTTACATTTTTCGCAGGTGTAGTCGTAGTGCGGCATGACTCCAATCTCCATTTATCCGGCGGCCGGGGCCGGGCCGGAATGTTCAAGCAATAGAGAATACAACAGTTTTTATTTCAATGCAACGAGACCGGCAAAGTTGTTCCACTTGAAAAATACTTCGGCGGAGCGGAATCCGGAGCCCCGGAGCAATTCGAGGTTTTCGCTGAGTTTCCAGGGAATGAGCACTTCGTCGAGGGCCTCCCGCTTGCGCGCGATTTCCAGATGCGAGTACCCCTTGTCCCGTTTCATCGCGTGATGCAGGTCCACGAATGCGGCGTCGAACGCATCGGTCTCGGCTTTCACCTTCTCGATGAGGATCAGCCCCCCGCCCGGAACCAGGCCGCCGTGGATCGTTTGCATCAACTC
>PCWF01000128.1 GCA_002796165.1 Nitrospinae bacterium CG11_big_fil_rev_8_21_14_0_20_56_8 | reverse complement strand
CATCCTGAGCTTGTCGAAGGATCTGGCCTGAGCGAAGGATCTGGCCTGATTCGCCAAATCAAGCCGGGCAAGGGTTTTCGGCAAGATTCTTCGGCGCGTCTGCGCCTCAGAATGACAAGTTGGCGCTTTTCATGACCACCCGAGCCCTTGTAGCACGTCATTCCGGGCATTTTTTAAATGTAATTCGAGCCTTTTTTAAATGTCATCCTGAGCCTTTTTTAGCTGTCATCCTGAGCTTGTCGAAGGATCTGGCTGGAACGACC
This sequence comes from Nitrospinae bacterium CG11_big_fil_rev_8_21_14_0_20_56_8, assembly GCA_002796165.1. Classification (GTDB taxonomy): domain Bacteria; phylum Nitrospinota; class Nitrospinia; order Nitrospinales; family VA-1; genus 21-14-0-20-56-8. The sequence continues at coordinate 4,945 of PCWF01000128.1, read as the reverse complement.
GGGCTTGCCACGGCGCCGCCCTGGCGAGCCGAGACGCATGCACCCGAAAAGCGAACAGCGAGCACCGGCCCCATGGCAGACCCGGCAAGATTCTTCGGCGCGTCTGCGCCTCAGAATGACAGGTGGGTGCTCTGGATATCATCCTGAGCCTTTTTTAACTGTCATCCTGAGCCTTTGGCGAAGGATCTGGCCTGATTCGCCAAATCAAGCCGGGCAAGGGTTTCCGGCAGGATTCTTTGCCGCAAAGCGCCTCAGAATGACAAGCTGGCGCTTTTCATGACCACCCGATCTCTTGCAACGGGAAACAATGGCATCGGGAGTTTTTCCTTGCGCCCGCGCGACCAGCACTGGATTGCTTCGCCGACCTTCTGCCTTCTCGCAATGACAGGTGTCGGGTGCAATGTGTGCCTGCAATGTTTCATACGAGACGGTTTTCCCGGCTTGATTTCATGCTCTTCCCCGGGGGGAGTCCTTTCCCGCTCTTGCCATATGCGGGTTAACGGAGAAAATCAACCAGGGTGGGTTGGACGATCCTGGCCGTTGCGCTCAATGTCGCCTGGAGAGCGACCTCCAGGTTCGCGACGGTGGAAGCTTGCTCGACCACATCGGCATCCTCAATGTCCGACAATTGCTGATTCTGGTCCACAATGTCCTGCTCGTGAACCGTAGACGTGGACTCCAGGCGGCCCTGGATTGCACCAAAGACCGCGCGGGATTCGTTTATGGCGTCGAGACTGGAGTCGATATTGGCGAAGCTCGTCAGCACGGCGATGCTGTCGTTGGCGCGCAGGGCGTTACGCAAAGTGATGAGCGTATCCAGAACGTTGCGTCCCCCCCCCAGGCCCAGGTCCTCGGCGGTGGTTCCCGTTCCAATCTCGTTGACCACGGCCACCGTGGAGCTGGAGTTCGATACCACGCGAAGCGCATTGCCCGCGCTGTTGACCCCCGCCGTCACATTCAATCCGGCGGCATTGATGGCATTGAGCACATCCCCGATCGTGGTGGCCGCACTGAGGCTCACCACGCCCGAGGCGGCGCCGTTGACGACCCGGATCGATGTCAGGGTCGGCCCGCTCCCCCCATTCAACTGGGAGAGCAGGGTTGAAGCCGTCAAAGAAGGATCGAGATCGCGGCCTTCGAAATTTCCGTCCCGGCTCCCCAGGATTCCCAGGCTCGACGCGGTAGACCCTCCGCCCACCTCGGCCACCGTCAGACCCTGGGCGATGACCGCACTGGTATCGGTGAGTAGCAAAGCATTCTGACTGCTGTTGAGCGACGCTGTGACATTGATTCCCGCGGCGTTGATGGCATTGATCGCGTCCCCCACCGTTTGCCCGGCCGTCACGGTAACTGTTGCCGAATTCCCCGCCCGGTCGGTAATGGAAAACGATCCCGCCGTTATTCCGCTTCCCGAGTTCAATGCCGAAAGAGCGGTGGCGTTCGACACCGTCGGATTAAGATCGGTGGCCAGGATTTCCGATCCGGGTATCGCAATATCCAGAGGAACGTCCTTCGCCACCTCGATCGAAAAACGGGACGAATTGCCCTGGTACACGACGCCCGAAGCGCTCGCCGAAAACGGGATGGTCCGGGTTTTGGTCCCGGCGAATATATAGTTGTCCTTGACCTGGGTGTTGGCTTCCTGAAGCACTTGGGAAATCAGTTTGTCCAATTCGTCTGCCGCGAATCCGCGTGTGACGGCCGTCCCGGAACCCGACACCCCCTGGATGGCCAGCTCTTTTGCCCGGCTCAGCGTTATCCCCACCGCATTGAGCGCCGTGTCGGCGCGCTGGAGAAAGATCCGGTTATTGTCGATGTTCCGAATGAACTGGTTCTGCTTTTTGATACTGGTGCGGAAGGACAGCGAATCGCGGATACCGGTCGGGTCATCCGACGGACGCGAGAGGCGTTTCCCGGATGCGATCTGCTTCTGCGCCTCGAAAAGACCCTCCGTAATCCGGAAGATGTTTCGGGTTACATTCGCCTGAATAGCTTGATCCGTTACTCGCGATACCATAATTAGTTCACCGAAAAGAGAGCCGCATTAGCCGATTTTCTTTACCCAGACTGCCCGGCCCGGTTTATACCGCCGGGAGACTCATCCGAAAAAATACATTCAGGTCCGGTTGACCAGCGTATCCATCAATTCCTGGACGGTGGTGATCACCCGGGCCGATGCGTTAAACGCTTGCTGAAACTTGAGCATATTGATCATTTCCTCGTCGATGGACACCCCCGAGGTACTTTCCCGGATACTGTCCAGTTGAAGCATGATCCCCTCCTGCTGGTCCACGGTCGACCGGGCGGAAAACGAGCGGATTCCCACCGTGCTGACCAATGCGTTGTAAAACTCATCGAAGGTGAACGAACCCGACCCCGAAGCGGCCAGTGTGGTCGCATCGAACAAAAGGCTGGTCTGCAGGTCGCCCAGGGACAGGGCGTTGTTCCCGTCCCCGTTCACCGTTTGCCCCGCGGCGATTTTCCTCGAATCGTTCACCACCGTGGAGGAAACCGAAATCAGGCGCGCCGCGTTTTCCGAAACCGAAAACCGGAACTTGTCTCCCGCAACCGCCGTTCCCGAGATGCTCACCGCAAGCCCACCGATCAGGTTGAATGAAGTCCCGGCGGTGAAGGTATACGACCCCGAAGAAGCGTTGGTGGTCAGGTTATTAAGCATGAAGGAGTTTGATCCCGTAAACGTGATTTCATACTTGTCGATCGAAGTGGTTCCCGGCGCCGCATTGGACATCGAGACCTGCGCGGACCCTGTATTATCCACATTGGTCTTGACCACCGGGACGAGATTTTTGAAAAAATTCACCCCCGTGCTTCCATCGGCGCCAAATCCGCCCTGGTGGACGCGGTTGAACTCGCGCACAAACGAGGCCGCCATGCGCTCGAGCGTATCTTTGACCTGGGCCACCTCGGTATCGCGCATGTCGAGATAACCCTTCAACTTTCCTCCCTTGATTCCGGAGGTGATATTGGTGGTCCCGCCTCCCGAATTGGAAATCAGAACATCCCGAAAGGAATTGTTGTTGCCGTTGAGGGTGGTGGACAAATCGAACGTGGTATCTCCCAGAATGAGGGGCAGACCCCCCTGGAGAGTGATGTTGACCTGGTTGTTCACCTCATCGACCGTCTTGATGTCGATTTTTTCCGATAACTCGCGGATCAGGCGGTCGCGCGTGTCGCGCAGATCGTTGGCCCCAAACTGGCCCGGCAACTCGTTTTCATGAATTTCCTTATTGAGCTTCGCAATGCGTGCCGTCAGCGCATTGATCTCTTCCGCCTCCGCAACGACGTTATTATCCAGGTTGCGCTGGATGGTGAACAGTCCGTCTCCCAACTGATTGAACACCGTGGACAGTTCCTGCCCCCGCGCAACCACGTTGGCGCGCTCGGGTAAACCGCTGGGATTGGTGGACAGGTCCTGGAGGCTGGCGAAAAAGTCCGACAACTGGTTGTTGAGGCTCCGTCCTTTCGTCTCGTTAAACAGAACTTCCAGCTTGTCGAACACATCCTTCCTGACCTGATAATTTCCGTTGGTGTCCCCTTCGGCCAGAATCTGGCTGAAAAGAAACTCGTCATGGATCCGGTTCAACCCGGCGACGCGCACCCCGGTCCCCAACTGGCCCTGGGCGGTCATGCGCGGCGTGTTGGCCTCGAACACCACTTCCTGCCGTGAGTAACCCTTGGTCTGAACGTTCGCCACGTTCTGGCCCGTCACCTCCAACGCCAATTGCTGAGCGAGGAGACCCACTCTCCCTGTGTTCAATACGCTGAATATGTTACTGGTGGACATATATCGGGTTTCCTCTTAACCGGTCAGACGCTGGTACTCAACATGCAACTCGATAATTTGCTTTCCCGCATTTTCCCGTTCGCCTCGTAGGGAAGCATGGCCTTCTCATCGGCCTGATGAATGAAAGCCATGGATTTTTTAAACAGGAGAGAGGACCGGTCCATAAGGTGGGTGACCTTGTGGCTCCATCGGTTGACCTCGGTAATCTGGACCAGAAGCCGCTTGCGGCACCGCTTCAGTCTCTCGTTATAGGGGTCCGGATGCATGCGGATCAGATTCTTGAGGGAAAGGTCCTTCTCATTGTGACCCAGAGATTCGGCAATGCGTTTCATCAATTGCGCGCGTTTTTTTTCGAGCAGTTGCATCTCCAGAACCTGCTCTTCTTTTTTGGGAATTATCTCCTGCATCCGGTCCAGAGAGTATTGGGCGATCGCATTCCACTCCTCTCGAAGAAGGCCGATGAACCGCTCATAGAGCTTTATTTTCATCTCCATCAGGTGATACAGATTGCGGAGCATTCCGTTCATGGACGTTTCTCCCTCCCAAGATCATAAAATTTCGCGACCTCGTTTCGAACCCCCTCATTTCCCTTCACCGCATCGAGAGCCGGCAAACTGTAATATTTGGGGGCGGCATCCTGGCCTACCGTCGGCGCCTTCATCTTCCCGCGGGCGATATCATCCTTGCGGCTCAATTCCTGGAAAATCATCTGCGTCATTCCCAACCCCTTGTTCTTTGAAACCGACTTGGAGATCTCCTCATCCAGCATCTGCTGGTACATGTCGGTGGCGAAACTGTTCGTCAGGTCGGATCTCGGAACGGTCTGGCGCATGGATTTGAGCAGGTAATCCGTCATCAGAGATTCGAATTGGCCGGCCGCCTTGCGTAATTCCGCCTTTTTGGAATGTTGTCCCGGGGTTAACAGACCATCGACCCGGTTTTTTAAATCAATCATGCGACCTTCCCGCATGTCCGTCAGTATTTTGGATTGTGTTCCGAGAGGCGTAAGCAGATCCATTTAAGTTCCCTTGCCAGTGAATAAAAGTGCGACATTAAGATAGTAGCAATCCCCATACCAAAATAAAGCCGGGATCCCGAAAATTGCCCACGGAGCCGTAACCTGTTTGAAATAAAAGGGTT
>PCWF01000253.1 GCA_002796165.1 Nitrospinae bacterium CG11_big_fil_rev_8_21_14_0_20_56_8 | reverse complement strand
GGATAGCCTTGGAACGCATGGCCCGCGCCCCTACGGCGAGTAGCCTCGGAATGACGTCGAAGAGATCTTGCCGGGACTTTAATGCTTCAGGTCTTTTTGGCATCAAAATTTTAACGGTAAAATCACCGCTGGGAGGGGCAAGCGCAATGGTGCGCATCAACAAGGTTTACACCCGGAAGGGGGACGCAGGGGAAACGGGATTGGGAGGCGGGAACCGCATCCTGAAATGCAATCCCAGGGTCGAAGCTTACGGTGAGATCGACGAATTGAACAGCCTGATCGGCCTGGTCCGGTGTTTTAATTTGCAGAAACCCGGGTCGGTCCGGCGCGACAAGCTGGAAGCCATCCTTCAGCAGGTTCAGCAGAAGCTGTTCGATTTGGGATCGATCCTGGCGACCCTGCCGAAGGCCCGCTCGGCGTCCACCCGGCTCCTCGCTCAGGCCGACGTGGATTGGCTGGAAGAGGTGATCGATGCGATGAACGAGGAATTGGAGCCGCTGAACAGTTTCGTCCTGCCCGGGGGGAGCCCGGTGAATGCTTTCATGCATCAGGCCCGCACCGTTTGCCGCCGTGCGGAACGGCGTATCGTGTCCCTCGGTCTGCAGGAAAAAGAAGATCCCCTGGTCCTGGCTTACGTCAACCGTCTCTCGGACGCTCTGTTCGTTTTCGGCCGGTGGACGGCCGCCCACATGGGGGAGGCGGAATTTCTCTGGCAACCGGGGAGTTCATCCACTCCCGATTGGCGCTGGAAATGATCCACGCCCCAGGCCCGTTTATTTAGCCCGGTTTCCTTTCCAGGTGATGGCGACCTCTCCCCGGCGGATTTTGAGTTGGCATCCCAACCGCATGCCTTCTTCCAGGTCCTCGGGGAGCAGGTAGTCTTTTTCTTCTTCCGTAAACCGGGAGCAGTTTTCCCTTCCTTTGACAACCGTTAATTCGCAAATACCGCAGGTGCCCTCGGTGCAACCGAAGGTGAGCGAGACATCGACCTCCTCGCAACACTCGATGAGGGGGGTTCCGTCTTCAAACTCGTGCGTCACATTGTCGGGGATAAAGGTGACTTTGGCCATGAAATCGTGCGTCTCCGTGAGGCTAGAGGTCATTTTGCTTTAATTGTTCGATCAATTGACGCTGTTTGGCGTTCAATTCCCGGGGAAACTTGACGACGACCAAAACGAACTGGTCTCCGTTTCCCTTGCCGGTGGCGATCCCCATTCCCTTAAGCCGCAACTTGGTGTGGGACTGGGTTCCGGGGGGGACCTTGACCATTTTTTCTCCATCCAGTGTGGGAACCTTAAGGACGGCCCCGAGGAGGGCATCGGTCAGGTTGATTTCCCGTTCCAGTATAATATTTTTCCCTTCCCGCCGGAAATAGGGGTGAGGAAGAATCTGGATTTTTAACAACAGGTCACCCGGCGGCCCGCCTCCCGTGCTGGCATAACCTTTTCCCGCCAGGCGGATTTTTTTCCCGTCCTCGATGCCGGGGGGAATTTTAAAGCTGATGTCGTCCCGGCTTCCCTGCCGCTGAATCGACACCATCTTCTGGGTGCCGCGTGCGGCCTCCTCGAAGGCGACGGTGAACGTCTCTTCCAGGTCCGGCCCTTTTCGGCGCGCGCCGCCTCCCGGACCAAATCCCGATGTCCGAAAGAAGTCCTCGATATTACGAAACGGATCCGCGGTGCGTCCGGCGGACCCGGATCCCGAGCCGAAACCGAAACTGCTGAATATTTCCCCGAAGTCGAAATCCTGAAAAACATCTTCCCGGGAGAACCGCTGGCGAAATCCTTCGGCCCCCCAGGTATCGTATTGCTTGCGTTTTTCCGCGTGGCTGAGAACGGCGTAAGCCTCGCTGATTTCCTTGAATTTTTCCTCTGCCTGCGGATTGTTTTTGTTTCGGTCGGGATGAAATTCCATGGCCTTTTTGCGGTAGGCCTTTTTAATTTCATCCCCGGTGGCATTCCGGTTTACTCCCAGGATGCTGTAATAATCTTTCATTTTTTCTCTAATAGGTTGAATTTAAAGGGTTTTTGATCTAAACTTGAATTCGGTAAAATAGGCGGATCTCCAGTCGATAATTATATATGAAAAAAATTAAATATTGTTTCATTCTTTGTTTGATCTGGAGTTTGGGGTCCGGTTGCGCCACGGGCCCTTCAAATTTAAAGCCGGCTCCTCCGAGTGAGGCGAAGGTGCATACCTGGTTCCCTCCCGATGAACCCGAATTTGAAGCGCGTCGAAACCGGCAGAAATATCTGGATGGAATCGAAGCGGAGATGGACCGGTTGTTTCTCAAACACGAACAGAATATCCAGCGGGAACTGGGGCTCGAAACCGAAGTTGCGTCTTATGTTCCCAAACTGGAAGAGATGGATAAAGGTCTGCAGGGGAAGGTTGACGAGGCGATCAAGCGGCGGGAAGGGGTGGCTAAAGGATTGGGGGAGGCCAAAGCCTCTCTGGGCAAAATCGAGGGGCAAGTCAACAAGATGAAGGAAGTGAAGCCGGTCATCATCTTCAGTCCGGAAACCTATCTCTCGGCGGTGGATCTGTTCCGAAATGGGAAGTATAAGGAAAGCGTGGAAACGTTCCAGAAAACGCTGGGGCAAAATCCGCCACGGGCCTTGATGGACAATATTCATTTCGGCATGGGCTCCGCGCTTTACAAGATGAAGGATTATCCCCAGGCGCTCCAGCACATGAATCTCCTGGTGAAGGAATATCCACGCGGAGACAAGTGGTACATGGGCTACATCATGCTCGGGTTGATTCACAACGTGAACGGAGAGACCAGTCAGGCCCTTTACGCGTTGAAGCAGGCGCTGGGGAACAACCCGCCCACGGATATTTACCGTATGATAAATGATATGATCAAAGCCATTCAGGGAGCGGAAGTGCCCGATGCCGCAGGTTAACCGCAGGGCTCCCGAACCGATCATCGAAGAGTGGATCCAGGGGACGCCTTCGAGCCTGGAGCAGGAGAGGGGCAAGGTGGTGCTCATCGAAGTGTTTCAGGTCAACTGTCCCGGATGTTTTTTGAGCGGCCTTCCTGAGGCGATCGGGATCTATGAGAAATTCAAGCAGACCCCCGTGGTGGTATGGGGCCTTGCGACCGCGTTTGAGGATTTTGACAAGAATTCACGGGCAAACCTGGAAAAACTGTTAACCGACGGCGAGGTGATCGGCGAGACCCTCGCCCGGCTGGGGCAACTCAACCTCCTGCAATTGAACCGGTTGAGTTACCGGATACCGTTTCCCGTAGCGTGGGACAAGTTGGAGCCGAATTTTGCCGGGTCCGGTGCCGAGGAGGTGCAAAAGATCATTTACCGGGATTTCCCGACGTTCGGGGGGGTTGACCCGTTCCATCAGAGGGCGATATGGAGCCAGGTGGAGGAATACCTCAGGCAGAAAACTCAGGTGGCGCGTACCTTTGAGTTGTACGGGCTCCAAGGGACTCCATCGGCGATTCTCATCGATAAAAAAGGAAATCTTCGATGGAAGTTGTTCGGGTCCGGGTTGGGGCTTGAAAATTACGTCGAGGCATTGCTCAAGGAAAAAGAATAGGTGTATAAATGGGAGAGTCCCTTTGCGATTCTTTAAGCATTTCGACATGTTTTAAAGGCGGATTTCATGATTCTGGAAACAAATGCCAACCGCAATCAAATTGAAACGTTCAAACACAATCTGGTGCGCGCGGTCCTGATTGGCAAGGATTTGGAAGAAGTGGATTTGAGCGAGGGGACACTCCGCGAAGCCAATTTCAGCCGTGCGTTTCTCAACCGGGCGAATTTCCGCAAGGCGGATCTCACGGGCGCCGATTTTCATGCCGCCAGCCTTACGAACTCCCAATTTGTACGCGCCTACCTCATCAACGTCAATTTTATCGGGGCCAATCTGCGGAATTCGGACCTTCGTGGCGCCGACTTGATGGGAGCCAAACTGACCGCCGCCAACCTGAAAGGGGCAAACCTGAAATTCGCCGAAAACCTGACTCATATTCAGGTTCAGGAAGCCATTCTCGATCGCTCGACCCTGATCCCGGAATACCTCGAGGTGAGCTGGATCGACGACGACCGGTTTGTCTGCCGGCAACTGGTTCGATCCACCTATTATTAGCAGGTTGCTGAAAAACTCTTTGAGGGGTCATTCTGAGCCGCATTTCGGCGAAGAATCTTGTTCCAACCCCTTGCCCAGCTTGGTTTATCAAGTCGAGCCAGATTCTTCGCTGGCGCTCAGGATGACATTTGGGGAGTTTTTCAGCAACCTGTTAGTTTTCTCGATTCCTTATGCTCTCATTTAATCAGATCGTCGAAACCATTGACCGTCTGGAAGAAGCCAATATTTTACTGGCGGCCCTGGAGTTCCGCATTTTCACTCACCTGGGGAAGGAACGTCTTTCGCCCCGGACCGTAGCCCGGCGCGCGGGAACGCATGAAGAGGGGACGGACCTGTTGCTTCATGCCCTGGCGGCGATGGGGGCATTGAAAAAACGGGGTGACCGTTTTGAAAATACCGCGGAGACGTACCGGCATTTTTGCGCAACAAGCCCGGATTATAAAAAAGGAACGGTGAGGCTTCGCCGGGAAAACCGGGATGAATGGTCTTCTCTCATTCAGATTATCCGCTCGGGACGTGATTTGGATTCGTTTGCAGGGGGGGACGATCCGGAGTTTCGCCGGCTATTCACTTACGCCATGCATGAACGAAGCCTTCGGTTTTCCGGCCCCGTGGCCGATTGTGTCGCGGCCAAACCGGTGGGAAGACTTCTGGACCTGGGTGGGGGACCCGGTTCCTACACCGCCGCCATTTTAAAAAAAGACAGGAAGGCGACCGCCACGATTTTTGACCGGCCTGCGGCGATTGAATCCGCACGGAAAATCCTGTCGCCGCTCTCCCAGTTCTCCCGCATCCGCTTTCGAAAAGGCGACATTTTCGATCTCGATGAATCGGAGGCCTATGATACGGTCCTCTTCTCCAATATCCTGCACATCTATAATCCAAAGGAGAACCGGCAACTTCTCCGTAAAATCTGGCGCGCTCTGGCGAAAGGGGGGCGGCTGGTACTCGTGGATCTCTTTCTCAAGGGAAACCGGACCGAACCTTACGATGCCGCCCTGTTTTCCCTCACCATGCTCCTCTTCACACGAACCGGCAAGACCTACACCTTCAGCGAAACGGAAAAATTGCTGAAAGCCGCGGGTTATGGCCGATTGATCCGCCGTGCAATTGGGAAGGGATCTTCT
>PCWF01000051.1:12124-35250 GCA_002796165.1 Nitrospinae bacterium CG11_big_fil_rev_8_21_14_0_20_56_8 | reverse complement strand
TGAAAATTTCGACCCCATGGGAATCCACACCGGCGACAGCATCACGGTGGCCCCCGCCCAGACGCTGACGGACAAGGAATACCAGATCATGCGGAATGCGGCGATCGACATCATCCGTGAAATCGGCGTGGAGACCGGCGGATCGAATATCCAGTTCGCGACCCATCCGCAAACCGGCGAGATGATCGTGATCGAGATGAACCCCCGGGTTTCGCGAAGTTCCGCCCTGGCGTCCAAAGCCACGGGCTTCCCGATCGCAAAAATCGCCGCCAAGCTGGCGGTCGGATACACGCTGGACGAGATTACAAACGACATCACCCGTGTGACTCCCGCCTCGTTCGAGCCCACGCTCGATTACTGCGTGGTGAAGATTCCCCGGTTCACATTTGAAAAGTTTTTCAAAACGGAACCGGTGCTGACCACACAGATGAAATCGGTGGGAGAGGCCATGGCAATCGGCCGAACCTTCAAGGAAGCGCTTCAGAAGGCCATTCGCTCCCTGGAAATCGGGGCCTCCGGTCTGGAGGAAATTTTCAAGACCAAGCTTCAGAACCGGGAAATAACCCTCGACTCCTTGAGGGAGACGTTAAAGCATTTCTATTGGGACCGCCTGTGGTACGTCGGCGCGGCCCTGCGCCGGGGTATGTCGATCGAGGAGATCCACGCCATTACCAGCATCGATCCGTGGTTTCTGCATAACCTGAAGGAAATCCTGATCATGGAAGATCAGATCCGGGATGCGGAGTGCCTGGACCGCCTCTCCGACTCCACTTTGAAAAAAGCCAAGCAATACGGCTTTTCCGACATCGCCATCGCCCGCCTGCTGGAATGCAAGGAAGCCGATGTGGCCCGCCGCCGTAAACGAATCAAGGTCCGTCCGGTGTACAAGCGTGTCGATACCTGTGGGGCGGAATTTGAGGCGCACACTCCCTATCTCTATTCCACGTATGAAGACGAATGCGAGGCCCAACCGACAAACCGGAAGAAAATCATGATCCTTGGAGGCGGACCCAACCGCATCGGCCAGGGAATCGAATTCGATTACTGTTGTGTCCACGCCTCATTCGCATTGAAGGAGGATGGATTCGAAACGCTCATGGTCAACTGTAATCCCGAAACGGTGAGCACCGACTATGACACCTCGGACCGATTATATTTCGAACCGCTCACCCTGGAAGACGTTCTGCATATCGTCGAAACGTAAAAGCCCCACGGGGTTATCGTTCAGTTCGGAGGTCAAACCCCGCTGAGACTGGCTCTATCCCTGCAACAGGCGGGAGTTCCCATCATCGGCACCAGCCCCGATAACATCGACCGGGCGGAGGACCGGGAACGGTTCAACCAGGTGCTGAGGAAATTGAACCTCCGGCAACCCCAAAACGGAACCGCCACCTCTGTCGAGGAAGCGGTGCGCATCGCCGAAACCATCGGCTATCCCGTTGTGGTGCGCCCTTCGTATGTGCTGGGGGGGCGCGCGATGGAGATCGTTTATACAGAGGAAAGTCTGCGGCATTACATGGCCCACGCGGTCCAGGCGTCTCCCGAACATCCCGTCCTGGTCGACGATTTTCTGGAAGAAGCGATCGAGCTGGATGTGGACGCGATCGCCGACACCACCGACATTGTCATCGGCGGCATCATGGAGCACATTGAGGAAGCGGGAATCCACTCCGGCGACAGCGCGTGTTCCCTTCCCCCCACATCGATTCCCGCACCCATCCTGAACGAAATCCGCGAAGCGACCTGGGCGCTGGCGCGGGAACTGGATGTCATCGGCCTGATCAATATTCAGTTTGCGGTGAAGGACCAAATGGTTTATGTCCTGGAGGTCAACCCCCGCGCTTCCCGCACCATACCCTTCGTGAGCAAAGCCATCGGGGTACCCCTGGCGAAACTGGCGGCGCGCGTCATGGCGGGAAAAACCCTCACGGAACTGGGCTTCACCGAGGAGAAGCATATCGGCCATATTTCGGTGAAGGAAGCCGTCTTCCCCTTCAACAAATTCGCGGATGTCGATATTCTGCTGGGACCGGAAATGAAATCGACCGGGGAGGTCATGGGAATCGACACCACCTTCGGCCGGGCGTTTGCCAAGTCCCAAATCGCCACGGGAGTGCGGCTTCCGCCGGGCGGCACGGCGTTTATCAGCGTCAAGGATACGGACAAACCGGCATGCATCAAAATCGCCCAGAAACTCCTTTCGCTCGGGTTCGATCTCCTGGCCACCCGCGGCACGTCCGAATTTCTGCGCAATCATGACATTCGAGTGACTCCCATCAACAAGGTTATGGAGGGGCCCCCTCATATCGTCGAGGCCATTCTCAATAACCGGGTGTCGGTGGTGATCAATACGGTGTTCGGGGAGCAACCCACGCGGGACTCCTTCTCCCTGCGCCGGGCCTCTCTGAACCAGAACCTGTGCTACTGCACCACGATTAATGGAGCCAATGCCCTGATCGGCGCTCTCCAGGCGGTCAAGGAAAGGGACCTGACCATTACGGCTTTACAAGATTACTTCCGGAAATAAACCGAGGATTTTTACTGGCAACGGGCATAAATCCACCGAAGAGTTTTACCCGCATCGGACACCAAGAGGAGGGAACTACTGTACCTGTGCGTTCATCCCGTAAAACAACCACCACGCGGACTCATCTTCCGGCGGGAGCTTCCGATTTGAAGGGGGCATCCCGGGCATTCTGGACCGCACCAGAGCCCCCTTGGGGAAATGGTTTCCCGCCCCCACCACCGCGCGGCTGAAGCCTTCCTGAACCTCCCTCACCACCAATACCCCGAGATGATCGAACCGGTCCCCGAGGTCGGCATGACTCATGGGATCACGATATCGAGGATCCACTTTGTACACGACGAACTGATCCTGAACATGCAGGCCATTCCTTCGACCCAGGTTGATCCAGGCCTGCCGGTTCTCCGCATCAAACCCGATCAGGAATCCTTCCAGGGGTACCCCGCTCAGGAAACCTTCGATAAAATCCACCGCCTCATCATTGAACCGGGACAGCGAAATTTCCATGGAGCTTTGTGACCGGTGAGCCTCGTCCAGGTCGTCCGAGGTATCCCGGTAATTGAAGGCCCGGGTTCCCAAGTCCGACTCCGCCTCGAACTTCCGGCGGATCAGGGTACGGTTCAAGTGCGGATTATACAACTCCAGTTCCACCCGCAACCGGGCACGCTCTCGCTGGAATGCCCCCATGTCCAGAGGCGATTCCCCGTTTCCCTTCGGAACCTTGGGTTGGAATTCCAGGACCGTCCCGCGCACCACAATCTGCGCGGGATGGCGCGGTAGCATCGAGGATTTTTCCGGATCCCCGGGTTTCTTCATCATTTCCTTGTCACCCTCCAACATGGACTCCGATCCCATAGTGTCTTTTTCTGGCATTTCCGGAGAGTTTTCGCCCATCATGGGGGACATCGATTTGGAGGGATCGGCATCAGGAGACGCCGGAGGCATGGATTCGGAAGGTTCACCCGCCGTCATATTCATATTTCCCGAACCGGACGTGGGCATGACGAGGTAGATTTTTCCGGAATTCCGAAGAGCCATTTTAACGGACTGGGCCACCCGTGCTCCGATGTCCACACCGCCCTTCACCTCTTCGGAATTTTGAAACGGTTCCACCTCAATATTTTTCCGGAAGACCGTTTCACCGGCAAAAATCGGCCCGGGAATCAGAATTCCCAAAAATCCCCAGATCAGTATCGAGCGAATGAACATATCGTAAAAGATCTCCCAGGCAAACGAACCCTATATCCACTATCGGCTTAATCGGAAAAATCTTCACAAGATTAATTGCAATTTACACCGATATTGGCTTTAAATATAAGTTTTTACCCATACTGTCGCTTGACCCTCAAGCGGGGCACAAGTAAAATAGGCTCCTATGAAATTTGCACAAACGATCTTCCTGATTTCGATTTTCCTCCTGGCGTCATCCCTTCCCGTTCCAGCCGATCCTGTAACTTCCCCGGCACCCGAGGGAATGGCGGCCATCCCGGGTGGATGCTTCATGATGGGAACCGACAAAATCTTCTGGTACAAACCCGATGAATGGGACAATGTAAGAGAACGTCCGGCTCACAAAGTTTGTCTGGATCCCTTTTTAATGGATCGGACCGAGGCGACGCAGAAGCAATGGGAAAAGGTCATGGGGCATCATAACAGTATCTACCGCGGCCCCGACCTCCCCGTACAGGAGGTGAGCTGGGAGGCGGCCCGGGATTTCTGCCTCAAGCAGGGGAAACGACTGCCCACGGAGGCGGAATGGGAATATGCGGCGCGGGCGGGAACCCAGGGGACCAATTTCTGGGGTGAAGGCATCGATGATGACTACCTGTGGTGGGTGGGGAACTCCGCCCGAACCCCGCATCCCGTGGCCACCCGGAAACCCAATCCCTGGGGCCTCTACGACATGACGGGAAACGTCTGGGAATGGGTGAAGGACTGGTATGAGGAAGATTATTATAAAAAGAGCCCGGTCAATAATCCCAGGGGACCCGAGAAACGCCAGAGCTGGAGAGTGATACGCGGTGCTTCCTGGGTGGAAGAAGAAATCGATATCCGGATCACCATCCGGATGCGTGGCCTGGCCGATCCCACCGAGGACTTCTGGGTCGGCGCCCGTTGCGCCCAAAACGCTCCGAAAACCAAAAACTAGCTGGCTTGCTTACGGGTCGAACCTTGGATCCGAAAACCATCAATCGGCTCTATCGACGTCTGAGCCAAAGCCTTCCCAACCCCCGCTCGGAGTTGGAATACGCCAACAACTTCGAGTTGCTGGTCGCGGTGATCCTGAGCGCCCAGGCCACCGACAAATCCGTCAACGCCGTCACCCCGAAACTGTTCCCGAAATACTCCTCCCCCGCCGCCCTGTTCCGTCTGGGTGAAGACCCCCTGCGGGAGAAAATCAAATCCATCGGCCTCGCCCCCACCAAAGCCCGCAATATTATCCGAACCTGCCGTATTCTAATCGATTTCCATAAGGGAAACGTCCCCGGTGACCGGGAGGCCCTGGAAAACCTGCCTGGAGTGGGACGAAAAACCGCGAATGTGGTGCTCAACGAGGGATTCGGGATCCCCACGATCGCCGTGGACACCCATGTTTTTCGCGTCGCCAACCGCACGGGTCTCGCACCGGGTAAGAACGTGGCGGAAACCGAGCAAAAACTTCTCAACGTTACGCCCGCCCGATGGTTGAAAATGGCGCATCGTTACCTGATTCTGCATGGGCGTTACATTTGCACCGCCAAACGATTTGACTGCTCGAAATGCGTCATCGTCAAGGAATGTGAGTATAATAAAAAGACGATATAAATTCGGACGCCGGCCGTGAAAAAGATCCGGAATTATTATGATATCCTTGCGCGTCTCCAGTCCGCCCTGGACGGGAGCGCTTCCCGCCACGACCTGGGAACGATTCGCACTCCCTCAGACGGCTACCCCCTGATTCGGATCGTCCTGGGACAAGGAAACCCATACCGGGTTCTGATCTCGGCGGGGATCCACGGGGACGAGCCCGCCGGAGTGGAAACGGTGTGCACCTTCCTCGAACAAGGGGGAAATCTCCTCGCAAAGGGACCCTGGGAAATCTCTGTTCTTCCCTGCATCAATCCGTTTGGCTACGAACATGGCACCCGGAATAATTACGAGGGCAAGGATCTCAATCGGGAATTTAAAAATTCCGATCCCCCCCGGGAAGTTTCATTGGTCCGGGATGGAACCCCGTTTCCATTTCATTTAACGCTGGAGCTTCATGAGGACGTGGACAGTCCGGGGTATTACCTCTACCAGAAAACCGCCACCGCGCGGCAGGAGGGCCTGGGATTCCGGATCGTCGAACGAGTCGAACCGCATATGGCAATCAACCGGAATGAAATGATCGAAGAGATGGAAGCCGAAGGCGGAGTGATCCATCGCCTGAAAAATCCCGGGGAGATGGATTTCTGGCCGATGGCCTTGTACGCCCTTGCCCAGGGCACTCAGGCTTGCCTCACCTTGGAAAGCTCACCCCGGTTTCCTATGGCAACACGGGTGAAGGCGCACCTGGCGGCTATCTCGGGAGCGCTGGAGCATTTCCCGATCCTGATGGAACGGGAATCAAGGATTAAGAATCCTCGGATTTTGAAGGGAGGATGAGGGGGATAACGATGGGCTCCCCGACATGGAGGGAATTGATGTTTTTGTCCGCGTTATAACTGCTGAGAAGCCAGAACGGAATGAAGGTCGATTCGTTGCAGATTTCCCACAGGGTTTCCCCTTTCTTTACGCTACGAACC
This sequence comes from Nitrospinae bacterium CG11_big_fil_rev_8_21_14_0_20_56_8, assembly GCA_002796165.1. Classification (GTDB taxonomy): domain Bacteria; phylum Nitrospinota; class Nitrospinia; order Nitrospinales; family VA-1; genus 21-14-0-20-56-8. The sequence continues at coordinate 28,959 of PCWF01000051.1, read as the reverse complement.
ACAAGCTTGCTGATCTTGTAATTGCTGAAGAAGTCTTCCTGAATGGCTTTGTGATATTCCTGCCGCCTTTCCTCGAATTTTTCGGGAGTCACCCGGGTAAAGGGAACCTTGATCTGGTCGTTGACCGTAATGGGCGCATTCCCCCGAAGCTCGTTTACGCGCTTCAACTGACTCACGCTCTGGTTGGACCACTCCGCGTAGTGGCTGATCGTCTCGTCAAAATCCACCGTGATCTCGCCGATTCCCAGACTGCGATGTTCATCCGAGGCAAAGGCCACAGGGAGGAAGGCGGGTCGGCGCTGATTCAACCGATCCATCTGCGAAGGTTCCTGGGCATAATCCACCTTTACATTTGGACCTTTTTCTTTTTCCTCCGAGTCGGGTTTATCGACCTTCAGGTAAAAATTCTTCGGGTTGGTTTCCGTTTCCGGCTGAGTGATGACCTCTTTGATGGCCTGGGCCACCACTTCCCGCTGGGGAATTTTAAGCCATTGGCCGGGATGAAGGGCGTCGGGATTGCTGATACTGTTGATTCGGGCCAGTTCCCCGGGATCCGAGCTGAACTTCCGGGCGATCTTGGTCAAATTGTCCCGCGCCTGAACCCGGTAGTCGATGGTCTCGCCGGTCTTGAAATAAGAGCGCGGTTCCGCTTTGGCCCGTATGAACGCGGGCTTTTCACTCACCCCGCCGGGAAGCTGTAATACCTGGTTCGCGTAAATGCGGTTGCTGGGCCCGAGATTATTGATGCGTTTCAAGTCGTTCACGGTGGTTCGGTACCTCACCGCGATTCCCGAGAGCGTGTCTCCTCTGCCCACAGTATGCCACTTGGAGCGGATCTGTCCCCCGAATCGGTCGGTTTCGGGGATGCTCGCATAGATCGGTTGGAGGTCCGAATACCGGTCGGCCGGCGCCTGGAAGGCATACCCGCGGGGAATCCGTTTCTCCCCGCTGATGACGGGCTGGCGAAGAGCGGGGTTGTAACGCGCAACCTCTTCCCGTGAAATTTTAAAATGGTCCATCACCGTCTCGACATGAACATAGTCGTCGAATCGATGCGACACAAGCTTGAGGGGATTGGAAACTTCCAGATTGGGGAAATAGCGGTCCCGGTTCTGATCAACGTGCAGAGCCGCCAGAAACTCAGCGTAAAAATTTTTGGAAGCGAAACCAAAGGTTCGGCTCCGGTAATTGTCGATGATCTTTACAATATCGTCCCCATGCAGGGCTTTGGCCCGCTTCATCCCCTGCTGACCGTGGTTATAGGCCGTGATGGCCAAGGGCCAACTTTGCAGGTTATCATAATTGAGTTTGAGCAGTTTCGCCGCCGCTTCGGTCGCCAGATAAGGGTCCCGCCGCTCATCCACGTCGTACCCGATTCGCAGAAAGAGATTGCCGGTTCCGCGGGTGAACTGCCAAATCCCCGCCGCTCCGGCGCTGGAATAGGCCCCGATTTGAAAGGACGATTCTACATGCGGAAGCACCGCCAAATCCACGGGGACCCCGTATTCGCGCAAAATCTTCCGGATCCGATCCATGTACATTCCCGATCGTTCCAATCCTTCACGGAATCGATCCTTCTGCCCGATCTGCACCCGGATGTTTCGGGAAGCCCGGTAATAATCCCCTTTGACCATTCGGTAAACCCGTTTCTCGTCCTCGGTGAGATCGGAGAATTCTTTTATGCGGGCCAGGCGCCTTAAAATGGACCGGTAATGGTTTTTGATACTTTCGGTCCGCCTCTCTTTCGCCCTTCGAGACAGTTTGGAATCGCCGAGATAAACCGCTTCATAAATTATCCCGAGATCGTCCATGTCGTGAATGACCGCGTGATCGGTGGTGTACTCGGTGTACACCTTCTTCCAGAAATCAACCCGGCCTTCAAGGCCGGGAGGAATGGGAAAATCGTATTCGACCGAGGTCGTCGAGCCATCGGAGGTGCCAGCCGCAACCGGGGTTGCGGGAAACAGGAGCAACACCAGAATCAGCACCAGGCCGGGCAACGGAAAACCGGGAAAAACTCCTTTAACCTCTTGAAATTGACAATAAAAAGGGCGGATTGAATTCCTGAGGGTGTTTGAAAACATAGCAGGATTTTTTAGGCAAGAAGTCCGGCAGGAACGACGCTCCTCCGGTAAAGTCAAGAGAGTCATAATCCCTTAATTTTTAGAAAGATAGCAAAGCCGAGCCGGGGAGTCAAGATAAATTGGGCCCATGACTCCAATCCCCTGAATTTATACCCTATTAGTGCGTGAAAATCGTTCATTCAAAAGGAACTTCCCACTCTTTCCGGGTATTTCTGGTTCAGGTGATATATAAAAGCCAAAATCTCTGCCACGACTTTGTAGACCGAAGGGGGAATCTCCTTCCCCACATCCACCTGGGACAACACTTCCACCAGATCGGGATCTTCCTTGATGGGGATCTGTTTTTCCCGGGCCAGGGCGATGATGCGATCCGCCATGGCGCCTTTTCCCTTCGCGGTCACCTTGGGAGCCTTGTCCTGCGAAGCTCGGTATTTGAGAGAAACCGCCGATCGAATTTTGGGATGCTTATTGTTGGATTTCATGTCCGCAGATCCACCAGGCGGGATTCCGCCTCCACCAGAAGAAGTCCCAATTCATCCTCATCCATTCTCACTTCTTCGGAAACGGAGGAGGTCATCTGAACGTTGTAGTTCAATCCGCGCAAGCGATCCTGGAGAAACCCCGCCTGGGAATCGATGAATCGGGCGATGGCATTATTTTCGACCGTGAAACGAACCGAGGCGGTCTGTCCCTTCACCTGCGCGTCCACCCGGACATTCCCAAGAATCGACAGGTTCAGGAGGAAAACCAGGTTGAAATTTTTCCGATCCCGGGGGGAATTCGTCCCATCCTCGTCTTCCATCGGACGCACCAGGAGCTTGACGGACTTTTCCGTCCCCGCGAATGGATTGGGAATTTGAACGACCAGAGGGGCGTTTTCGTTCCGGGCCAAAGCGTGCGTCAATTGGTTGAGCTCAATGTTGTCAACCGCCTTTTGCAATCCCGCCAACAGGTCGCGAACGGGATGGGAAGAAGACGCCTGCGGAGCTTCCAACTTGAGATGTTTCTGTATATCCTCCCCCAGTTTCAATAACAATCCCTTGAGGTCGAACGAAATTTCACGGGGCAAGGAGGTCTGCGATCCCTCCTTTCCTGAAAACAGGAAGTCCCGCACTTTGGACTCGTAACCGGAACCGGAATAATCGACCTGCTTTTGAAGAGTGGGTGCGTCCGGAGCCTTGCCTTTTTGCGCCGAAAGCAATTCCAGAGTCCATTTGAGACGGTCCAGGACGGCGCCATCCAGAACCGAAGTTCCCTTGATTCCATTGGCCTTCGATAAAACCCGCTCCAGGTGGGACAACATTTCACCCAAAGACTGACGCGAGGCAAGATAGGGTTTAACCCAGTCGGCATTCACTTTGGGGGACGCGGTATCCTGCCGCGACAGTACCAGGGCAAATGCGCCTGGGGCCTGGGGCTCCGCCCGAAGAAAAACCTGGCTCCCGGCGCGTAATTGCGTGGCGTCCCCCACCGATTCGGGAACGGATACCGATACATCGAACCCCTGGTAAAGAACCCGCACATTTCCGTCACTTGACGTTCCGATCACTTTGGCGCTGAATTCCTGACCCGGAACCAATTTCAAAGTGTCCATAAGTGCGGCGGACAAAGTCCGAACCTGCGGCCGCTGGCTGGGAATGAGCGAACTGCGGACCACATCCGTCACAGGCGTCTCGATGGCAACATCCTTAGCGGCGGTCGCAGGCAACGAGACGGTCCTTTCGGGAGACCCGGGGGAGTCTGGGGAAATCAACTTTAAAGTGGGAATGGGAGATAATTGCTCGACCCTGGCAGTCAGGATCTGGCCAAGAGCCACCGGATAACGGGGCTCGACGATCAACTTCTGCCCCTCGAACTGCAACACCGCCCTGCCGGGGGACGGCAGGTCGATCACCTCACCGGTTAAAAACTGGCCCAGATACAGGGTCCGGACGAAATTCTGGGGCAACGGGGGGGAGTTTTCTCCGGTAAGAACCGTCAGCAGATTGGGTGCAAATTGCTCGATAAACAAATCCACCTCTCCTCCCCTGAGGGAATCCAGGACTAATTTGGGGGATTACTTTCTGAGAGTTAATGCCAATTCGATTTCCCCGAGGGGCAAATTGATTTGTTTGGCTATTTCGCGGGAGCTGAGCCCATTGGAGGCCAGCCTCAATACTTCTTCATATTTATCGGAGGATTGGCTGAAGAGGCTGAATTTTTTTTTGCTGGGGGGGGGAAGCGGGGTGCTGGAATCGCGTTCCGATTTGGAACGGGGTGACCGCTCCATCTCCGGAGGTTCAAGGTTAAGGGTTATTTCTTCCACCACTCTCATCCCCTGGCGGATGCTGAGGTCGATGGCCTCTTTCATGTCGGCAAGGGTTTCCAGGTAATTGCGGTTTTCCGCGAAGCGCCGTTCCATCTTTTTGAGACGGAAAAACCCGAATACCAACACGGCCATCAGGACCGCATTGCATGAGAGGAGCAGGAAAAACGAAGGGGTCAAGACCATGAGCGAATTATCTCAAACTCTAACATTGATGTTATGACCGTGATCGTCGTCGGAAATCGTCATTTCCGGGGGAGTTTCCGGTAATGCGGCTGTCTCGGGAGACTTTTTCTTGCGGACCCGGACACGTCCGCGGCGGGAGGCTTCCGGGTCGGTCTGCAGAGACTGATTGGCCTGTTCCATATCCTGGATTTCGGAGCGTTTCATTTCGTCATCCACCACCCGCTCCTGATCCAACTGTTGACCCGTGGTGCCAGGAAGTTGCTGAAGGGTCTGCTGAAGTTTTTCCGCCAGCATCCCCATTTGAAGCACCTGTTGTGTGTTGACGGGAACGGTCGTCGGCATGGCCTGAACCCTTTGAAAACTAATTATTTATTCTATTCAGAATAACTCCCCTTGCCGGTTTTTGTCAAGGCGAACCTGAGGACCGGCCTTCTCGGTCAAAGGGAATATTCACTTCACCAGAAATTTCGTAAAAAATACGTCCTCAATGGTTCCCGTCCCGCTTAACAAAAGGGCGTTGGAGGTGGTCAGGATCTCTTTTTTGATCCTTTCTTCGGTGTCTGTTTTACGATTGATGTATTCGTCCGGCGACTTTCTGCGGAGAATGTTATAAATATTTTTGCGTATCAGCGGTTTGACCTTGGTGACTTCCTTGTAGAGCGTGGGGTTACTCAGCATCAGGTTGGGTGTGATGGAGACAAACCGCCCCACCTCATGTTCATTTTCCTTGAGGGGAAGAAAAAAGGTGTCCAGGGGGAAAACATACACCTTTTTGAGGACTTCTTCTTTTTTTTCGGCAGGCGGAGCGGCGGCCTTCTGGGCTTCCGGAGAAACCTCGGGCGGGGGTTCCTTGAGCAGGAAATAGACCCCGGCGCCAATGCCGCCGATCAACAGCAGAGCTCCCAGGCCGACCATCACCAGGAGCTTCTTGTTGGCCATCAGGGCTTTGAGCCCCCCGGCAGGCGCCTTCACCCCCGTCTGTTCCGCTTCGGCAAGGAGACGTTCTAATTCCGCCGCCTCATCAGCCGTCGTGTTCTTGGTATCGGTGTCTTCGGCCATCCAACCTCCTGCAGGGTGGCTTTCCCGCCCTACCCGATCGGCGACGGCCGGTCAGGCAAGAGCCTTGAACAGATCGAACAATTGATCCACCTGGGCGTGAAGATGGTCCACGGACGAGGTGTTATCTATAACATGATCGGCAAATTTGATTTTTTCCTCAAGGCTCATCTGATTGCGAATGCGGCGGAGAACGTCGTCCCGGCTCATTCCACCCCGTTTCACCACCCGATCGACCTGGGTTTTCTCCTCCGCACGGACGACCACCACGCGGTCCATATTCCTGAAATTGCCCGATTCGATCAGGAGTGCCGCATTCACGATGACTATGACCCTGGGATCCTCTTTCCGGAGCCGATCGTAAATCCGCGCCTCTTCTTCAAACACCCTGGGGTGGAGAATGGACTCGAGCTTTTTCTTCTGCGTGGGATCGCTGAAGACAATCCCGGCCATCCGCTGGCGGTCCAGGGTTCGATCGCCGGCCAGAACTCCCTCCCCGAACTGATCCACGATTTCCTTCCACGCCGGTTCGCCCGGCGCGACCAAATCGCGGCAGATGGCGTCGGCGTCGATCGTACGAACCCCCAATTCCCTGAACATGGAAGCGGCAAGCGTTTTTCCGGAGCCCATGCCGCCGGTCAATCCTACGAGCAATGACACAAAAGAACCCCTGAAAATTACCGTCAGCCCCGGCAGGGCTCAATGAATAACAGGCCAGCCGATGGGCCGCGTGCAAATTCACGAAATCCCGGGATACCCATAAGACTTCCTTTCATTCAAGACGGCTCAGACCCATAGAAACGGTTGAGCAGGTCATCATAAAGCCGCATCAACCGGCGCGTGACCGGGCCGGTTCTGCCATCCCCCACGGGTTTCCCATCCAGCCGGGTGACCGGCATGATCTTCTTGATGGTCCCGGTTAAAAATACTTCCTGGGCTTTATCCAGAATCTCGGCAGGCCATTCCCCCTCTTCCATGGGGAATCCGTTCTCCCCGGCGAGCTTGATGACCGCATCGCGTGTGATCCCCGCAAGAATCCCGCAGGAAAGCGAGGGGGTGAACACCGATCCCTCCCGCACCCAGAACAGGTTGCTGGTGGTACACTCGGTCAGGCAACCGGAAACGTTCAACATCATCGCATCCTGAGCTCCCATCCGATTGGCTTCCATCTTCGCGAGAACGTTGTTCAGATAGTTCCCCGTCTTGATTCCCGGGTTGAGCGATTCCCGCCAATTGCGCTTGACCGAGACCATCGCCACATTGATCCCCTTTTCGTAATATTCAAGCGGGTAACCTTTGGGGGCGGTGACGTAGATCAGAACGTTCGGCCTGCCACAGGACGAAGGATCGATATCGATCTCCCCCTCCCCCCGGGTCACCACAATCCGGATATAAGATTCCGGAAATCCCCCCGCCTCAAGCGTCCGGCCCAATTCGTTCTTCAACCAGGAATCCTCGAAAGGCAAATCCAGATGAATCCCCTCCGCCGACTGCCGCAACCGGCGCAGATGTTCCGGCAAAAAACACGGGCGGCCTCGATGGGTGCTGACCACCTCGTACACGCTGTCGCCGAACAAAAATCCGTGGTCGAATACCGAGAGGCGGGCATCCTCGACCAGAGTACCGTTAAAATTGACTTTTACGTTCATGATGGGAAATGGGACCGGGATGAATGGGGTTAAAACTCGACGGTTTTTCTCTATTCCTTCGAGACGGAGTTCAGGATATCTTCCAGCTTTTTCCGATCTTCATCGGAGTATTGATCCAGGGGTTTGTTCATCAGGTTCTGGGAATCTTTCAAGTGGTCTCCAAGGTCCTTGAGTTTCTTCAATTGCTCCAGCCGGTCCTTGACCCCCTGCATGGACGGCATCTTATCGATCAGACCCTTTCCCCCCACACCCCGGCTCAGCAGATCGGAGACCTCCTCCAGATGCGTTATAAACATGGACCCCTGAGTGACTTTTGAATACATGTCGGGGAAAATACTCAAGGGGAACATCACCATGACAATGATCACGACCCCCTTGCAAATCCCGATCAACCCACCCACCACCCGGTCGGTGCCGGAAAGGCCGGCGGAATCGGCCAGGAGCTTGCGCACCGCCCGGCCGATCAGGGAGATGATCAACGCGGTGATGATGTAGATTCCAATAAAGCTGATGATGCGGGCAAAAGCCGGGTGGGAAATGGACTGTTGAAGCACCTCCGCGAGATCATCCTGATATCGAACCGCCATGAGGTACCCCCCCATGTAGGCCACCAGGGAAAAAATTTCGCGGATCATTCCCTTGAAAACGGAATAAAGAAAACTGAGGCTGAGAACGATGACAACAAACGTATCGAAGGGAGTCATTAGATTGTGCCCTTTGGACAAATCATCAAAAATTATTCGGGATTTATTCCCCAGCAGTCAATAAATCATTAATCCCGCGAATGTCCCGGTTTTTATACAGCATCAGATAAATGGCGTAGTTCCGCAGAACTTTCTTCACATAGCCGCGCGTTTCGTTATAGGGGATACTCTCGATGAATTCAAGGGGCGGTTCGCCGCCCCGGACCTCAATCCACTCCCCGACCTTGGTGGGCCCGGCGTTGTAAGCGGCCAGGGCATAAATCACGTTTCCATGAAACCGGGACAAAAGACGTTTCAGATATTGCACGCCCAGGGGAATATTGATTTCGGGCCGGGTCAGCGCCTCGGGATCCACCGCTCCCCGATTCAAGGAAACCGACACCCGATCGGCGGTGGAAGGCAGTAACTGCATCAAACCCACGGCATTGGCCGTGGAGGTGATTTTCTCATTAAAAGCGCTCTCCTGACGCATGAGGGCCAGAACGAGAAAGGCATCCATTCCGTTTTTTTCGGATTGCTCCTTCACTTTCTTGAAAAACGCCATGGGAAAAAGCCGCTCGGACAGGGTGCGGGACAGACTTTGATATTCACTTTCCTGCGTAATCGCCCAGGTGATACGCATACTATCCTGAAATCCCCCGGCCTCGTTGAACAAATGCGCGAGATAAAACTGGAAAGCCGGATCATCCCTCCACTCCGTCACCTTTTCCAGTTCGTGCCGGGCAAACCCGAAAAATCCGACTGAGATCAATTTTTCCGCCCGGCTCACCCGTTTTCGGGACACCTCCCCCAGACCCGGTCTTCGATAGGCGATCGCCGGTTCCGATCCCTGGGTTAAAAATCCCTTGAGTCCGGAACCCAGGCGTGAGCGAACCAGGATGGAATAAAAATCGAACGGCGCCAACTCCACCAGTTTTTTAAGATAACTTTCGCTTTCCGCCGCGTGACCCAGCTTCGACTCGGTTTCGACAAGCCAATATAACGTTGCCGTTTGGAAATCGTCCGCTCCGGTGAAGTTGGATCTGAAAAACTGGAAAGCGGGGGACTCGTAAAATTGCAGGAGCCGCTGGAACTGGGTCCGGGCGGCATCCGGCTTATCCCGGACGCGCTCGATCCAGGCGGTCTTGAAATAGGCCGCCGGAGTATAGGGGCCCAAATCGTACCGGTCCAGCAAGATGTTATAGTATTTCAAGGCGCGGTCGAATTCTTTCTTGTCCTCCCAGATACGTCCCAGAAAATAGGCGGCCTTGTGACAGGTCTGGGTTTCCAAGGGATACCGGGAAAGGATCTTGTCATACAGAATCGCGGCTTTCGCCGATTGCCGTTTGCGCCAGAACTGCAAACCGAGATTCGAGAGTTCCTCCGCGGGATAAAGGTCGAGGACCAGATCATAGGCTGAAATCCAGGGTTGTCCCTCGGGGGTTTTCAAAAGAACTTCGTCGAGGGCCTGCACCACCCCACGCGCCTCCAGAATCCCGGGATAATGCAATAGAACCTGATAGCCCGTTTCGGCAATTTTATCCAAATCTTCCCCCAAAAGGGAATTGTAAAACGCCCGCACCGTTTCATTGGAATAAGCGGGTTTGGAGGGCGAACCTTCCTTCCCGTTCTTCCGGGCCGTTTCCCGAGGAACGAGATAATCTTTTCTCAGGGGTTCAAGAAACGCGGTATCCTTTCCCCTGGCTTTCAAACCGGATTCCAGGGACCGGGAAAAATCTTCGATCTCCCTCCGAAGCGGTTCCCAGGAAAAATTCTGCAACAGGTGGACGAAGAGATCGGATGCATTTTCCAGGTCTCCTCCTGCCAGATAGGTCCGGGCCAGGGACAAATTGGTCTCTGCCCGGTGCACGGCGTTGTTGGGAAATTCCCGCATCAGGGCCCGACGGTAAAACTGCCACGCCGCATGATAATTGGCCATCTTGAAATAAACGTCGCCCAATCGTTTCTCGACCTGTGCCAGGCTGACAATCACCGTTTCCTGCAGAGGGCTGGCGGGGTAACTGCGAACCAGATCGAGTTTCAGGCGAATGGAGCGTTGCAGATACTTGACGGCCCGGCTGAATTCCTTTTTTTCAATACAGGATTCGGCAAGAACCCCCAGCGCCTGAGAAGCGAAGTGGATTCGCAAATCTTCCAGAACGAAATTTCCCATGAGACGGTTTTCAAACGAACTGACGGCTCCCCTGGCATCCCCCTTCTTTAACTGGAGAAAACCCAGCGCCAATCCCAAAAGATTTTTGGCGTGTTGAGAATTGGCCTCGTTCCACGCCTTTTTGTAAACCGCAAGGGCTTTGTCGAGTTCCTCCCCTTCAATCGATTCCAAGTCATACACCTCTTCCCGGGGCAGTATTTTTTCGATGGAAAACGGCTGGTCGGAATGAAAAATATCCAACTCCCCGGCCAGCGCCTGGCCGCAACCCAAACGCAACGCAATATTCAACAACACCATCAGGAAAGCGAAATGAAACATTCGGTCTGGGAGAAAAAAGAGGAAGGTTTGAAAACAAGGTGAAGGACCGTTGCCAACTTGTCGATTATACCTGTTTGACAAGGCCTTTGGGGGAGGAAATCCGGTTTTTTTAGACTGCGATTCCTTTTTTCGGCCTGTTCATGAGAGGCCCTCCGGCCTCCGGGTCGAGGAAAACCTTAGAGTTTTACCAGGCCCTCTAAGCCGGGGGAGAGGTATGGCTCAGGGTGACGACATAATCCTTATCTTCGTCCGGGTTCGGACTTTTTCGATCCGATTCCGGAGCAGGGGGAAAGGTTCCCGATGGCTCGGGCGAGTGGGCCGGAATTGGATGAATGAGAACCTCGTCCCCGGGGTTCCAGGGATCCGGATCCGACGCATTGTGCTCCACCGCGATCACGATATAATCAAACCGTTTACCCTGATCGCTGGGAGGCAGGAGTTTGCGGGATTCTTCTTTCCTGCGATCCTGCCCGCCGACGTGAGGGTCTCCGGCCCCTAAAGGATTTTTCCGCCGCTCTCCCTCCCTTCGGTCTGAGCACCGCAGGACCACGCCTTTCCGTGCCGGTCGAAACCGATGCTGGACCGCCCGTTCCTCGGTCCGGGAAATGGGAAAACTCCAATGGGAAGACGCCACTTTTTCAACGAGCTTATCGGGCGGAGTTGGAAGATTTCGTTCGATTTCGCTGATGAGCATAACAACCTCCTGCCGGGTCAGCCAACACTACGTCCCATTACTCTTATCGGCTGAAAACTCAAAGAGTATTAGTCTCCCTCATTAATAATATAAGGCGGAACTGCGGAAATACTCCAGGAAGGATGGATATATCAGAAAAACATAGCTTAAAGCAATCTATGAGTATTTATCCTCTAACCTTGTTAAATATATATTAAAAATAATTTTAAATGTGGAGGTGATTTGGGCGGGATCTGCAGTGAGAATCTCCCGAATCTCCGGGAGGGTCCAATAACGGCCTTCGCTGATTTCCCGGGGGTTGACTCGAATCGTTTTCCGTGTGGTGCAGGTGAACACCCGGACATGTTCCCAGAAGGTCTCAGGTCCCGCGTTCAGCGACAGGAAAGGTTTCAGTTCCTCGTGAATCCCCAGTTCCTCAAACAACTCGCGGACCGCGCTGTCCTCATAGGTCTCCCCCGCATCGACATGCCCGGCGGAAGAGGTGTCCCACAAACCGGGATTTTCGTCTTTTTCATGGGACCGTTTCTGAAGAAACAGGTCTCCCGCCGGATTGAATACCAGAACATGCACGGAACGATGATACAGGGAACGGGCATGGATTTCCCTTCGCGTGGCCTGCCCGAGGACACAGTCATTCAGGTCCACCACATCGTAAATTTCTTCTCCCACATCCATGCGAACCTTTTTTGCGGCCCGTCAGGCCGTATCTTTAAGTGCGCGAAGGTAACTCAACTCCTGAGGAATTTTTTTATCTTCGCAATAATTTTGCCGGGCAAGGATCTTGAGATCGTCGATCGCGCGTTTGTCACCCTCAAACGTTACGGCCTCCAATCCCTTGTCGGCGATCGCCCCTCCCGCCTGCAATAGACTCATCACCGATTTGGCGTTGTATTGCTCGCCGTCAACGATGAGGAACAAATCGCAATTGTGTTCCCGCGCGATGAGTGAAATATAAGTAGACGGCCGGGCATGAAAGCCCAAGGGCTTGGGGATCGGCAGTTCGACCCGAACAATCTTCTGGAATTGAGCATAAATCTCATCGGCGATGCGTTCCCCTTCCCGGATGAAATGCAGGCTGAAATGAAAACCGTAATTGACGATGGTGTTCAGCAATTCGTTTTTGTCCACCATCATCGATATTTTCCGTTTGCATTCCCCGTGGCGAATTTCGTCTTCGTGGCGCTCGTAAAAATGGCAGAGCCACAGCACAACTTCCAGAAGGTGAAGGGGCAGGGAAACATATCCCCGTATTTTTTTTAGACCCTCATGGGACTGTTCGATCATGGTATTCTTGACGTAAGTGTCGAAATCGGACTGAACGCTGTGCACCTGATTGGCCAACATGCGGGCCTTTTTCTCATCCATTTTATAGGGAACGAGTTTTTTGAGCGAATCCAGATCCTGCGCAAGATCGATATTTTCCCGCGTCATCAAACGGGAGACCGACTTTACTTTTTCACACAAATCGACGATCCGGTCTTCCTCCCCTTTCACTTCATCCTGACTGATGTTTCGGGGAAGCCGCTTGTTCGCCTCGATATCCGCGATCTCATGGGAAGTGATCTGATCGTTCACCGGTTCCAGTCCGTTACGCTTGCCGGTGCTCCAGGTTTCCTTGAGGAGGTTCATAATGGAGCGGTTTAAAAAACCAAGCGCTCTATCGGAGTCCCTGCTGAACGATTCCACCAGTTCGGGAGTTTCCCTGAGGTTGTAGTAAGGGTAACGATCCATTAGATGACGAATAAAAAACGCCGCGATGCCCAGGTTCCGAATGGATGCGACGTACTCGGTGAAATAGAACCAGCGGCGGTTTTCCCTCGCTCCATGTTCATCCAGGAAACTCTCCAGAGAATCGGCCTCGTGAATGAGGGTGGAGTAAAATTTTCGCGAAACATCCTTCTCCTGCCCCATGATCTCCGAAAACGTGTTTCCAATCCTGAACAAGCCGGTGCAGTACTCCTGCACCATGGGGAGAAACTCATCTTCGGTGATAATCTGAATCAGGGATTTAGGTTCCAAGACGACCGGTCTCCACGGGGGGATGAACTTTCAGCGGATACTACAATAGAATATCAATTCAGGATAGATCCCGCAAACACCCCGGCGGGAAGGTATTTCTGCCAGATCTCGACGTGCGATTGGGGACCGGGGGGAACATGGAATTGCATGTATTGAAAGTCCGGCTGGGTTGGGGGGCAAATCAGCTTCATATCCGCTTCGGCCAGAGTCCGGTTCCCCTTCCGCAAGTTGCACGGTTTGCAGGCGACAACCACGTTACGCCACTCGGCGATTCCGCCCCTCGATTTGGGAAAAATATGATCGATGGTCAAAGTCGAATCGGAGTCACCGCAATACTGGCAGGTGTAATTGTCCCGGCGGAGAATATTCTTTTTGCTGAACGCCACCCGGTTTTTACGGTTGCGCCGCACCATCTTGAGAATGCGGATAACGGCCGGAAGTTTGAAATGGGTTGAGGGCGACCGAACCACGTAGCCATCGCACTCGATGCCCTCCGCCCGTCCTGTCAATACCATCACGATGGCATGCTTGGCACTACAAAACTGGAGAGGCTCGTAGGAATAGTTGAGAACCAGGCTTTTCAAAGAGTCTAGCATAACACACTTCCTTACGGTTGCGTTTCAAAGACCCCAAAGCACATCGAATCAGCCCAAGAAGTTTAGCTTTCCCACCCGCCCCTGTCAAGCCGGAGTCTCGCGGGATGCGGGTTTGCCGGTCAGAATATTACCTCGTCCCAGCCGCCATGCGGGATCCAGGGCTTGCTTGATTTTAAGGAGATCCTGGATAGCGCGGTCTCCCACCATGCGCACGAAATAATCCCGCTTCAGTTTCCCGATCCCGTGTTCGGCGGAAACGGTGCCGCCCCACTTCAGCACCTGCTCCACAAGTCTCCCGTAGACCTCCCGCGCCTTCTCTTCTTCTCCCTTTTGCGGAAGAAGGTTGACGTGAAGATGATTGTCTCCCAGATGCCCGAACACCACGTACTCCACCCCACCTCCTTCGAGAACATCGCGGTAAAATTCCATGAGCGGCAAGAGATGAGAATGGGAGACGGCCATGTCGGTTCCCAATTTAACCCGCCCCTTCCGGCTGTTTTCTTCATTGACGAGAACCGGAAGCGCATGGCGAAACTCATGAAACAGCCTCACGTCCTTTTCGGTTTGAGCAAACCAGGAGTCATCCAGCATCACCTCACGGAGTTCCAGATAATCGCACCAGGCCTCCAACAGAGAATCGTAATCTTCCTGCCGTGGAACATCCTGCTCGAAAAACAGGGCCGCCTGCGCCCGTTGAGGAATATTTCCGTATTGCGTCCGGAGCCTCTGCAGGGAATGACGGTCGAAATATTCCAGCGAGCAGGGAGACAAGATTCCTCCAACATTCCGATGCAGGGCATCCACCAGTTCCCAGCTGGACTCCTCATGATCGAAAAACAGGACACCGCTGAGAAAATCGGCGGGCCGGGCCATGAGTTTGAGTTGGAGCCGGGTAAAGATCCCCAGCGTTCCATCGGAGCCGATGAAGAGGTCCAGCCAGTCCATTCCGGGCTGGATGAAATAGCCCGCCGCGTTTTTAAATTGCGGGCTGGTATAGGCCACCTCGGGAAATTGGATTTGAAATCCGTCGTCGAGCGTCAACGGCTGGTCGATCGTGAGTCCGCGCGCCAGCGTCACCGTTCTTCCGTCGGCGAGGACGACGTCGGCCTCCCGGACATATTTCCGGGTGGCCCCAAACTTGTAACTCCGGGAGCCCGACGCATTCGTCGCCACGGTTCCTCCGATGAAGGCAAGGGATTCCGTCGGATTGGGGGGATAAAACCAGGCGGTGCCCATAAGAGCCTTCTGCAACTCGATGAGCCGCACCGCCGGTTGAACCACGATGGTTCCATCGGAAACCTCGTCCATGCGGTTCAATCGTTCAACCGAAAGAATGACGCCCGAAGCGGGGATCCGGGAAGCGGTGAGCCCGGTTCCCGCGCCCGCCACGGTTACCGGGCGAGGATCGTTCTTTAAAAAATCGGCAATTTCCGCGGCGCTTTCGGGAATGACCACCTCTTCGGCGCACCCGGCGGAAAAATTGGATGCGTCTTTAAGATAGGGAGCAATCTCCTCAATGCCGGTTTTACGAATCATGGCTTAAAAACATGGCGACTCAAAGGCGGGTCGATTCCATCAACCCGTCTGCCTGGGGAGGGAGAAAACCCATGTATCCATTATGGCGTTCGATCAGTTCGAGAACGGTGTATACCTTGCCTTCTCTCATTTCCGGTTGAGTGAAAATCTGTCTGAGGTCGGACCCGGGACCGCCGACAATTTCACCCACACATTCGATCCCGTTTGCTTTGAAGCGGAGGATCGATTTCTCGATATCCTCCACCAGAATGGCCAGATGGTGAAAACAACGGTCCCCGTGCGCCTCCACCCAAGCGGGAATCAGGCTGGCCTTTCCCCGTTCCCCGTCAAACGCCTGATCGATGAACAGGGCCGGATAGCCGGGCCTGCGGAACACTTTGGCCCACCAGGAATCAAAATCAAGTCTTCCGATGGTTTCATCGAATCGATACCCGAGTGCGAGAATTTCCGCCGCGCGGGCGTCCACATGACGAGTCCGGATCGTACAATGATCGATCAAGGGCCATAACCCGACCCCACACTCGTCCAACACGCGCGCGAGGTATTGACCGGCACGATTGCCCTCAAGAAACCGCGAAAGATATTGTTGGAAAAATTGTTCGATGGAAGAGCTCATAAAACCTCAACGGTTTCCGGACGAATCTTCGGGCGATCCCGTGGGGTCCACAACACCCTTTTCCTGCCGCCTTTTTTCCCCTTCCTTGGGGTAGTTGTGGATAAAGGAAGCATATTTGAACATGGAAAAAACCATAAAGATGATCACCACGACCACAATGACTACTATTATCGTATCCATACGTTCCTCGGATTATGCAATTTAAGGGGAGAGATAATGGCGCCAGCCGTCACCCTGTTCATTTTATTTTAGCACCCGGCGGCAAACGAAGTAAATCACCCGGAAATCCTCAGCGAGACTTTTCATTCCGCGCCTCGCGTTCGAGCCGGGCGCGCGCCAAGTCGCACGCCTCATCGAACCGGTCGCGGGACAGCAATTCAAGAATTTCCGTATCGTGATTTATCGATTCGAGGAAGGCCTTTCGGCGCTCGGGGGTTGGAAGAATATTTTTGGCATGCGGGCGGAGTTTTTCCTGCAGATCAATCTGGTAAATATCTTCTTTCTTCACGAGTTTCAACAAAACCGCCTCTGTCTCTTCTCGAAGCTTTTTGGCCATGAGCGGACTCCGGCCTCCGGTAGAAACTGCCACCTGGATCCGGTCATAAAGATTGATCACGGCGGGATGACTGAAATCGCTGAACTCCGGATCGTCGGCGCAGTAGCCGAAGCACCGCATCTCTCTTGCGGCCGCCACAAGGTTCCGATTCAATTCACGGTCGCCGGTAACGGCAAGGACCAGATGAAGCCGGGGATACTGTTTCAGGAACCCACCATCCTGAACCCGCATCCGAACCCATGAAATCTGCCCGCGCCCGGCCCGCTCCACGATGGATTTCGCGGCTTCCGGCGCCACAACAATGATCTCGCATTCCTGTGACACGAGGGATTCCACTTTACGGGCGGCTTCCCGCCCTCCCCCC
>PCWF01000051.1:260-12116 GCA_002796165.1 Nitrospinae bacterium CG11_big_fil_rev_8_21_14_0_20_56_8 | reverse complement strand
CCCGCCACTTCGGCCAGGGGCAAGGCAGGATCTTCGATGGTCTTGAAACACGAATCGATTTTCAAGCGCTCGGAGTTTTCAAGCCCCACCGATCGGAGAAGCTGACGCCCCTTTTCGCAATGATAAAAAGGAAAGTCAAGTAACAGCCGGCCCACGGTTGCGGTGCTTCGGATAAATTCATCTCGGGTGTAACCTGCCGCGTGCACGTAATCGGCCGCCGTGTGCTCCCGCTCCCAATGCCAACGGTGATCCGGTCCCGGATCCAGCATGTGGTTCCGTTCCAGAGAATGGGCAATCGCATCGGCCATGATGAGATGTCCGTTCACATTGGGATGAACGTGTTCGATGAAAAAATTTTCCCCCACCAGGCCATGGGGCGATGCCTCATCAAACACCTTCTCCATGTCCAGCAGAAAGGAATGAGTTTTCTCCGCCACCTCGCGCACGATCCCGTTCTGCCGGGAGCAGGCCCGCAAATGTATCCCGTCCTTTTCCCGGGCCAGAAGGTATTGCTCGCGGGCGCGGGCGAAATCGTTGACCTTCTCGTAGGTTTTCCCCAGATCATAATGAGCGATGGCGAAATCGGGATCCATGTCCGACGCTTTTTTAAAATATTCGAGGGCCTGGGTCCATTCGTGAGATTTCCAGGCGCTCTTTCCCTCGCGCAAAAGATCGCCCATGCGGTTTTTCTGTTCCTCGGTCCGTGCCTGGTGGAATTGGGAATGAAGCGGAGGGAAATCGCGTAAATTTGAAACCAGGGTGGAAAAAACCACCGTGGCCCCCTCGCTCTTTCCCAACCGGGCAATCTCCGTCAGATTCGCCTCAAAATTTTTCTCCGACACCTGGTGGTCCCGCTCGTTCCAGGTGACCTTTTCGTCATTCAACATGGCCTTGAACAGATTGACCCCGCTGTCACGCATCGCCTCCGGCTTGTACAAGGACTTCAAATGGAGCAACAGGACTTCATTCAACAGAAACAAGCGGGAATGCTGGAGGCGCAGGACCAGATCGATCAGGCTCCGGTTCTGTCCCAGCCGCACGTTGGAATTGACGCCAAAATGTCCGATAAATTCATTATGTCCCGTATAGGCAATGATCATGTCCGGTTCATAATCGGCCAGTTGGCGGACAATATCCAGAATCCCGTAACTGCTCATTGCGTCGTATCCGGCATTGATCACCTCAATCTCGCGGCCGGGGGCGACATCGGACAGAATTTGCCGCAAAAATCCGGCGTAGCTGATTTCCCGGCCGGTAAAAGGGAAACCGCGGGTGGTTGAGGCTCCCACCAGAAAGATCCGGACACATCCCGGTTTTTTGTTTTTCGAGAATTGAGTATCCTCAAACCAGGGGTTATCCTTGAAGACGGAGGTGAGATCGACGGGCAAGTGATGAAAGTAATGGAGGGCAATGTACTGGCTGTTCAGGGCTAATTTGTTTTCCCGCCCTTCACCCTTGCCCTGGAGAATAAAATCGTATTGGGTGCCAAAACCAAACATACGGAGCAGGACTTCAAAAAGAAGAACCAGGCCGATTCCCAGCAAGATCCGGGACATTCTCAGGAGCCAGCCTGGCAACGGTTTGACGGTCATGGTCCGGTCCGAAATTGCAGAATTGGATGGGAAAAACCGATACTATCATACAATAACTGCGCGGGCTCGAAAACCGGGCAATATGCCGGTCCTCAGGATATGAGATGATTGCCACCCTTAGTCGAGGAAAACGGATCCGGGTCGTCGGGATAGCTCTCCTGCTGGCATGCATGGACGGCAAGGTTTGGGCTTCGCCTCCTGCCCCGTCCGAAGAAAAATCCTATCAGATCCGGGTGCAGGCAAGCCCTTTCAAACAGGATGAAATTCGGAAATACGGTCTCCGCATTATCCAACCCTATTCTTTCGATCTCCAGACTCTGCAAGGAAATATGGACCAGTTGGCTTACCAGACCAAGGGGTTTGGCTGGTCGGATCCCAAAAAAGTGTTTCATCCTAAATTGGTCACCCAGCTGGCACCCAGAATTGTGGAAGAGTTTCGAAGGGTTAACAACGTAAACAAGGTGGAATTCGCCGTCCTGACCTCCACCGGGAAAACCTACCTCGGGGGCGACGTCTTCCTGGCTCAGGATGGATTGCACTGGCGCATCCTATCGATGAAATACACGCCCCGTCCGGTGGGCGATTTCAGCATTTCCGGGGAAACCTGGAGACTCGTTCCACACGGGGGTCAGCAATATAAATCCATCGAGCGGTTCAAGAACCTGGTGCAGGAAATCACGAACTGGGTGGTTGATGGCCAGGTGCGTCCCGAAAGGAACCGGGTCCTCCCCGCGCACACCGTCCCCGAAACCCCTTTGCCCGCCACCGAAGGAGGTCAAAGACCCAGTATCAAGGAACGGTTAAAACAGTTGGAAGAGTTGAAAAGTGACGGGTTGATCAGCGAATCCGAATACGAGAAAAAAAGGCAGGAAATACTGAGCGAGCTGTAAACCCGCCCCCATCCGGCGTTCCGCCTAGGCCCCTTTGAAATAATCCATAAAAAACAGAGCGAGTCCGGCAAAAAAGAAAGCCCAAACCAGGCAAGCCGTCCAGATTCTGCAAAAAATTGACACGGTGATCTTCCTAAAAAATATACAACATACGGGACCAAAACTAGCTGACTATACAATATATAGGCCCAATCAAGAAACACTTTCCCCGCCCCTCCCCGATATTCCATTCCAGACAGATAAAATTTTTTTGGGATTATTTTTTACGAAAATATGCCGCAAAGTCAATAAACGTTAAAAAATCAAAATATTACCTTGACGATGGGAATGCCGAGGGAATATATTGGAAGCAATCGGAGACCACCAATGCGTAGAATTTCAAAAAAACATCCTTTCGGGATGGTTTTGGGATTGGGATTCGTTCTCCTGATCTTTAGTTCCCACGCCTTTGCCATGGAAACCTCCATGGAAAACATGTTTTGCACCACCTCCAAAAATTGCTCGGCCTGTCAATCTTCCCTTGTGCAGGATTTCTATGAAGGGGAGCCGGTTTTTTTTCATATCAACACCCCCGAACCTTTTACACGGTTCATTCCGGAAATCCGGCAGGATCCTTTCGAGCCTCCCCCCAGATAACGTCTCCGCAATCCAGCCGTACCCGATCTACTGATTAGCCTATTTTGGCATTTTTATTGACTTTGCGGAGCCACCGGTTCCCCAAACTTCGGGCCTTCCCATGAATCCTTCAAAACATTGTTTTCTTGCGTTATTCATACTATTGACTTTTGCCACTCCCTCGGGAGCTGGGGAGAATCCTGTTCTTCCCGAGACACTTCGGCAATTCATCGCTACCGCGCTCCAGAATAACCCCGCCCTTGCGGAGGCGGAAAACCACATCAAGGTATTGAAGCAGGTTCCGCCCCAGGCCGGTTCGCTGGACGATCCCATACTTCGTTTCGAGTTAATGAATATGCCGGTGGACACATTCGATTTCGGCCAGGAACCCATGACACAAAAAAAGATCACCGTTTCCCAGAATTTTCCCTTCCCTGGAAAACTGGGCCTTCGATCCGACATCACTTTCAAGGATGTCAGCGTTGCCGAGAACGATCTGGATGAGTTGAAACTCCAGATCGCGCGCGAGGTTAAACAGGCCTATTTCGAACTGGCGTTCATCCTGGCGTCCACGGAGATTACCGAGAAAAACAAATCCCTGCTGGAGCAGTTTGTCACCATCGCCGCCTCGAAATATACCGTCGGAAAAGGAATTCAACAGGACGTGCTGAAGGCGCAGGTGGAATTGTCCAAATTGCTGGATGAACTGATCCGCCTGGAAAAACTGAAACAGTCGGAACAGGCCCGGCTCAACTCCCTGATGGACCGGCTCCCGCAATCTCCGTTGTCCATTTCGCCGCAAATGTCCAAGCTTCCCTTCCATCGGGACATTGAGACCCTTCAGACCATGGCTGAAACACATCGGCCCATTCTGAATAAATTGAAAGTTCTGATCGACAAGTACGGCCTCTCCCGGCAGTTGGCGGAAAGGGAGTACTATCCCAATTTCAATGTGGGTTTCGGCTATGGCCAGAGGGAGGACGGGCCCCTGGTGGACCGCCCGGACTTCTTCTCCGCATTCGTGGGAATCAATATTCCGCTTTGGCACGACACCAAGCAAAGTAAAAAAGTCGCGGAAGAGTCCTATAAAGTGGAGGTGGTCCGGGAAACCTATCGCAAGGTAAAAAATGACGTTTATCTCAGGATCAAACAAATTCTGGACCAGGAAGCGGAAGTAGCCCAACTGATCACTCTCATTAAAACGGGGATCATTCCCCAGGCCGAACAGTCCCTGGAGGTCGCGCTGGCCGACTACCAGGTCGGAAGAGTGGATTTCCTGACCCTGCTGGACAACCAGATCACATTGTTCAAATGGGAGATCAAATATCACCGCGAGCTGAGTGATTACAATAAGGCGATCGCCGAACTCGAAAATATGGTTGGCACCGAATTGACCCAATGAGGAAGGTCAAAAATCATGATGGACACCAACTCCAAAGATCCAGAGGGGCAAAATGAGAAAAGGTCTGCACCCCCCGAACCGGCTGGCGAAACGAACGGGAAACCGGATTCGGACCGCCTTCCCTTGACTTCAGGGGAAGGAATCATTTTCCCCCTTCATGAGGAAACAGAATCGGAACCGTTCGGGGAGGTGAAGAAAACCCACCGCATGTTCAAAATGCTGGGATGGATGGTTCTTCTGGGGATCATTTATCTGCTCGGATTCGCCACCCGGCCCGACATGATGGACCGGACGATAATGAATATAAAAAAATGGTCGTCCTTCGCCCTGCAGGAGGTCAAACCGGTTAAAGAAAAGGTGTCTCTAACAGTAACCGGATTGATCGATAAAAATTTTCCCGGGCCAAGTGGCCCCGTTCCTCAAGCTTCCCTCTTGCCGGAAGGATCGGGGATCGCCGGTGAGAGAAAAATCAAATACTGGAGGGACCCCATGGATGCCACGGACATCAGCGACCGGCCGGGAAAATCCAGAATGGGAATGGATCGGGTGCCTGTTTATGAAAACGGGATGGGAGACACCGGGGCAATCAAAATCAATCCAACCATGGCCCAAAATATCGGGGTCAAAACAAGAAAAATCAAAAAAATGGAACTGCGGCGGGAAATCCGCACCGTTGGCCGCCTGACTTACGACGAACGCAAAGTACACCATATCCATACCAAATACGAAGGGTGGATCGAGAAACTACAAGTCGATTTTACCGGGCAGGAGGTAAACGAAGGCGATCTCCTATTTGAAATTTACAGTCCGGAACTGGTTTCGACGCAGGAGGAACTGCTCCTGGCCATGAAGTACAACCAGTCTCTCAAGGATAGCTCGTTCCCCGAAATCCGGAGGGGCGCGCAAAATCTTCTGGAGTCCACCCGCAGGAGACTCGAACTGTTCGATGTCCCCGGCCACCAGATTGAAAGTTTGATGAGAGACCGGAAAATCACCAAGACAATGCATATTCATTCCCCGCACCAAGGGTTTGTTATAGAGAAAAAAGCCCAGCATGGAATGTATGTAAAACCGGGAATGAGCCTGTATACCATAGCGGATTTATCCAATATCTGGGTGCTGGCCGACATTTATGAATATGAAGTCCCCTGGATCCAAATCGGACAGGATGCCGAAATGAATCTCACCTCTTTCCCCGGAAAGACCTTCTCGGGGAAAGTGACCTACATCGATCCATTTTTACAATCGGAAACACGAACGTTGAAGGTCCGGATGGAATTAGACAATCCCGGCTGGAACTTGAAACCCGACATGTACGCCAATATCACCTTGAAGTCCGTGATAGCCCGGGACGCCGTCGCCGTACCTGAAGAAGCCGTTCTCTTTTCGGGAGAGCATACGCGGGTGATCGTAAAAAACAGCGCCGGGGAATTCGAACGCCGGGAAGTCCGGCTCGGGGCGCAGGCAAAAAACAATTACCAGGTTCTCGACGGACTGAAAGAAGGCGAGACGGTGGTCATTTCGTCCGGTTTTCTCATCGATTCGGAGAGCAGTTTGAGGGAAGCTCTCGGCAAATTTCAGTCTCAAAACAGACCGCCGGAAATGAAATCAATGAGAAACGAAAGCCCCGGGGAAGGCCAGGCGGAAGGGTCGAAAATGGAAACACCTCCGGCGCCACAAGAGAAAAAGGCAACCCGGCCACCCGGAAACATTCTTTTAAAGACCGACCATGAAAAAATGGGGCATTAGCCCGGATATTGCGCGGGTGGGTGAACTGCAAGGGTTTCAGGATTTATGCTGAAAAAAATCATTTCCTCCTCATTGAAAAACCGGTTCCTGATTGTTGTGGGAACGCTGTTCCTCATCGCGTGGGGAGGGTACTCGATGCAGAGGACGCCCCTGGACGCCATTCCTGATCTGAGCGACGTCCAGGTGATCATTTTTACCCAGTTTCCCGGGCAGGGTCCTCGTATCGTTGAAGACCAGATCACCTATCCACTGACGACCACCATGTTGTCGGTTCCTTACTCCAAGGTCGTGCGGGGGTATTCCTTTTTCGGCCTCTCGTTCGTATACATCATATTTGAGGATGGAACCGATTTGTACTGGGCCCGGAGCCGGGTTCTGGAACAACTCAATTATGTCGCCAACCGTCTTCCACCCGGCGTCACCCCCTCCCTGGGCCCCGATGCCACCGGGGTCGGCTGGGTTTTCGAGTACGCGCTCGTGGACACGACCGGCAGTAACGACCTTTCGCAACTCCGGTCCTTGCAGGACTGGTACCTGAGATACGAGCTTCAAACCGTTCCGGGGGTGGCCGAGGTGGCCAGTATCGGGGGATACGTGAAACAATACCAGGTGGAAGTGGACCCCAACAAGCTGAACGCCTACGACATTCCCCTGAAAAAGATCATTCACGCCATCCAAAGGAGCAACAACGACGTCGGAGGGAAACTTCTGGAAATGTCGGAAACCGAGTTCATGGTCCGCGGCCTGGGGTACATCCATGACGTGGAAGATATAAAAAAGGTCCCGGTCGGGGTGGACCCCAAAGGGACCCCCATCCTGGTGCGTGATGTGGCGCGGGTGCAATTGGGGCCTGAACTCCGGCGTGGACTGGTCGAGCTCAACGGCGAGGGAGAAGTGGTGGGAGGCGTCGTTATCATGCGTTTCGGAGAAAATGCGCTGAGCGTCATCCAACGGATAAAAAGCAAACTGGAAACTCTGAAGGCGTCCCTTCCCAAGGGGGTGGAAATCCGGACGGTTTACGACCGCTCCGCCTTGATCGAACGGGCGATCGAAACGCTGAAAGAAAAGCTGATCGAGGAAAGCCTCATCGTCTCCCTCATCTGCCTTGTTTTTCTCCTCCACCTGCGTTCTGCTCTGGTGGCCATTGTCACCCTTCCGGTGGGAATTCTGATCGCCTTCATCATCATGGAAAAGCAAGGGCTGACGGCCAACATCATGTCCCTGGGCGGGATCGCCATCGCCATTGGAGCCATGATTGACGGGGCGATCGTCATGATCGAGAACGCCCACAAGCATCTCGAGCACGACCAGGGTGAAAAAAACCATTGGCAGATCATTTACGAGGCCGCGTCGGAAGTCGGCCCCCCCCTGTTTTTCAGCCTGGCGATCATCACCATCTCTTTTCTTCCCGTGTTCACCCTGCAGGCCCAGGAGGGGCGGTTATTTTCTCCCCTGGCCTTTACCAAAACGTATTCCATGGCCGCGGCGGCCTTTCTCTCCATTACCCTCATCCCCGTTATGATGGGATATTTCGTGCGCGGGCGGATCCTCCCCGAAAAGAAAAATCCGATCAATTTTCTTCTGATCGCGCTTTACAAACCGATCATCTGGGTGGTCTTGAGGATGAAATTCCTCATCATCCTTGTCGCCTTGCTTATTTTGCTGGTGACCCTGATTCCCCTCAATCGTCTGGGCTCGGAGTTCATGCCTTTCTTGAATGAGGGGGACCTGCTTTACATGCCAACGACTCTTCCGGGCATCTCCATCACCAAAGCGCGGGAACTCCTTCAGCAGACCGACAAGATCATCAAACAATTTCCCGAAGTCCACCATGTTTTCGGCAAGATCGGGCGGGCGGAAACCGCAACGGACCCTGCTCCCCTGAGCATGGTGGAGACCACCATCATGCTCAAACCCGAAACTGAATGGCGACCCGGAATGACCATCAAAAAGCTGACCGAAGCAATGGACTCGGCCATTCAAATCCCCGGCGTCACCAATGCCTGGACCATGCCGATTAAAACACGTATCGACATGCTCTCCACAGGCATCAAAACCCCGGTGGGAATAAAAATTGCGGGAGCCGATCTTCCTACACTGCAGGATCTGGGAGAAATGGTGGAATCGGTTATCCGGGAAGTTCCCGGCACCCTCAGCGTCTTCTCGGAGCGCGTGGTGGGGGGCAACTTCCTCGACTTCGAAATCGACCGGGATGAAGCGGCCCGATACGGGCTGACCACCGGGGATGTCCAGGATATCATTCAAACCGCAATCGGCGGAATGAACATCACGACCACCATCGAGGGATTGGAGCGGTACCCCATCAACTTGCGGTACAGCCGCGATCTGAGGGACAATATCAACAGCCTGCAACGAGTCCTGATTCCTACCTCCCGCGGGGAGCATATTCCCATGGCCCAAGTCAGTAAAATCCAGATCAAAAAAGGGCCCCCGGTCATCAAAAGTGAAAACGCCCGGTTAAACGCCTGGATCTACATCGACATTAAGGATATCGACGTGGGCACCTATGTCGAAAATGCCAGGAAAATCATTGCGGAAAGAATCTCCCTTCCCCCAGGCTATACCCTGACTTGGAGTGGACAGTACGAATATATGGAGCGTGCGAAGAAACGACTGAAGATTGTCGTTCCGTTTACCCTTTTCATCATATTTGTGCTTCTTTATCTCAACTTCCGGAACGTCACCGAAAGCCTGATCGTTATGGTTTCCCTTCCCTTTTCCCTGGTGGGGGGAATCTGGTACCTTTACTATTTGAAATATGAATTGAGCGTGGCGGTCGTGGTGGGATTTATCGCCCTTGCCGGAGTGGCCGCAGAAATCGGGGTTCTGATACTGGTTTACATCGACCACGAATTCAAGAAAAAACTCGCTACCGGGGGAATCCATAATCTGAAAGACCTGCGGGAGGTGTTCATCATGGGGACCTGCGAGCGGGTCCGGCCCATCATGATGACGGTGTGCGCCATTATCGGCGGGCTTCTGCCCATCATGTGGGGTCACGGAACCGGATCAGAAATCATGAAACGCATCGCGGCGCCCATGGTGGGAGGAATGATCTCCGCTAGCATTTTAACGCTCATCGTCATCCCCGCCCTCTACGCTCTGGTCCTGGAACACCGGATGAAGAAACACCTCCGTTCCCGCAACCTCTGATCCATGTGGCTTGACACCCCCGTTCCCCCCTCAGTATGCTAAAGTGAACGTCAAAATGGACCCGGCGCCAAAGACGGCTTAAAGCAAATTCAACGAAAGGAATCGCATTGGAAGACCAAATTACCAAAGGACAATCGGTCACGCTCGACGGGGTGACGCTTAATCTCAGCCGGCCCGATCGCACGAAACCGGAATGGATTGGGCAAACGGAGGTGCTCAAGCAGGTTCTCGCCTGTTGGCTGGTGGTCGATCCCCGGGATTTCCCCCTCGCACCCCGCATCATTGGCATGCCGGGAATCGGGAAAACCACTCTGGCGATGGTGGCCAGTCAAAAGAGAAAACAACCGCTCTATATTTTCCAATGCACCAGCGACACCCGGCCCGAAGATTTGCTGGTCACTCCCGTTCTGGCCGAATCGGGAAAAATCTCATACCACGCGTCGCCTCTGGTCAGCGCCATGCTGAACGGGGGAATCTGTATTCTGGACGAAGGCAACCGGATGAACGAGAAAAGCTGGGCCTCGCTCGCCCCCCTGCTCGATCACCGACGGTATGTGGAGTCCATCATTGCCGGGATCCAGATCCAGGCGCACACGGAATTCCGGTGTTGCGTCACCATGAACAGCGATGAATCCACGTTTGAAATTCCGGATTACATCCTTTCAAGACTGCAACCCACGCTTCAGTTGATCATGCCCAGCCATCGGGACGAAATGGCCATTCTCAAATATCATCTTCCGTTTGCAAGCGAGGACCTGCTCCAAAGGACGGTGGAATTTCTACAACGGTCGCACCAGCTCGATCTGGATTTTTCTCCCCGTGACGGGATCCATATCCTGCAATATGCCTTGAAACGGCTCAGCCAGAATTCCGACCACCCCCTGTCCAAAGACAAGGCATGGAAAGAGGCGGTGGAAAAAGTCCTGGGCGATGAGGCCCTCGATCTGGATCAGATGGCGGCGCGAAAACGGCGCGCCCTCGGTGCGGAACGCCTCCCCCTGGGGCTTGGTGACTTTTTCTTCGGAGACGACAGCCCCCTGCACCCGGACACCGACCGGTGACGGAATCCGGCATGACCGACACCGGCGTTTTTGCGATCGGCGAAAAGATCCGCGTCATTCCCGTGATCCACGGTAGCGGAAGTTTTGCCCGCGTGGTGCGCCAACGCCTGTTGTCGTCGCCCTGCGATTGCCTGGCCGTCGCCCTCCCGCCGGAGTTTCAGTCCACCGTGGAACAGGGCATCGATTACCTTCCCATCCTCACCGCCAGTTGCCAGATGGAAACCGGCGGCGTCCTGAACATGGTTCCCATCGATCCCTGTCAGCCGTTGATCACGGGCATCCGCATCGCGAGGCAGGAGGGAGTTCCCCGCGCCTATATCGATTGGAGCACCCGTTGTTTCGAAACCCGCAAAGTGGCGTTTCCCGATCCCCTGGCGCTCAAGTGGTTGTCCCTGGAAAAATTCGATTCCTCCCTCATGCTGTTTCAAAATCCCCCGGCCCCGGACAGCCAGCACGACAAACGCGCTCGATGGATGGGATACCAACTCCATCGGCTGGAACTGGATTACAAAAATATCGTCCTCATTTGTTCGGTTGTGGACTGGCCCTGGATCAAGGACGCGTACGACGAGCGCAAATCCTACTCTCCCCCCGAACCTCCCGATTCCGCTCCCCGGTTGCATGCGCTGAATCCGGGCACATTGTTTTTCGCACTCACCGAGTTTCCTTATGTAACGTACCTGTACGAAAAAAACCGGATCGAGATGCGGTCCGACAAGGATGTCGAAGTGGATGGAGTGAAAGAAATTCTGCTTCGCGCACGGGAAAATTTTATCGACCGCCATAAGGTGCGTTACCACAACCTCACCTCCCAGTCGTTCCAGATTTTTCTTCAGTACGTCCGCAACCTGACCCTTCTTGAAGGCCGGTTGACCCCCGACCTGTACACCCTCGTCTGCGCGGCCAAGCAGATCGGCGGAGACGCATTTGGAATCTCCGTGCTCGAAGCCGCGCGGGAATATCCTTACCAGGAAACGGAACAAACGGGACTGGAACCGTTATCTTTGGGGATCGACAAGGCCATCGTCGACGAACAGGAAGGCCATGCGGCTTCCGCCAAAAACCGGTTAAACGAGACCCAATTCGAATGGAGGACGCTGGACCTCAAGCCTCAACCCGACATTAAAAAACGGGAAGATTGGAAATACAATTGGAATCCCCACGGACAATGCTCCTGGCCCCCGGAGGACGAAAAAATCGAAAATCTCAACAGCCACGTCCGGGAGCAGTCCCGATGGTTGTTGAGTCACGATCTCGCGCGGTCGGAAAAATTCACCTCGTCGGTCAAAGACGGACTCGATATCCGGGAAACGCTTCGGCATTGGTATTCCGGCGATCTGTACGTGAAAGTCATCCCTCCCTCGCGGGGAAAG
>PCWF01000051.1:0-190 GCA_002796165.1 Nitrospinae bacterium CG11_big_fil_rev_8_21_14_0_20_56_8 | reverse complement strand
TTATCGTGGGTGTCCAGTCAATACACCGAATCGGGGAAGTAGTAGTCTTTCGCGTTGTCGGGGGTGATGAGTTCGACGTCGATCATCAGGTGGCGCGGCATGAACTGGCTCACCGCCGCGCGATGGTCGTCGCGCAGGTTCGACACCGCCATGTGAATGCCGGTGGCGATCATCGACGGCGGGTAGGTGA
>PCWF01000129.1 GCA_002796165.1 Nitrospinae bacterium CG11_big_fil_rev_8_21_14_0_20_56_8 | reverse complement strand
CAAGATCTTCACAATATTTGGCAAGTTGAATGGTATCGAGGATCGATTGTGCTTCCGCAACACCGTCGACGGCGGTCGATTGATCAAGAACGGAAAGTGTCACCATCAGTTTGCTGCATCCACATCGTCAAAAACCTTTTTGACGCGGCGCATACTGTCGAGGGCTGCCGGCAGGCCGCAATAAATGGCTGTCTGAAGCACGGCTTCGACGATTTCCTCGCGGGTGCAACCATTATTCAGCGCGCCTTTAAGATGAACTTCCAGTTCGTGCGGTCGGTTGAGCGCGGTCAGCATGCCGATGTTCATGAAACTGCGTGTCCGGCGCTCGAGGCCGGGTCTGGCCCAGGTTGCCCCCCAGCCATACTCCGCGACGAGATCCTGCAGCGGTTTCGTCACTTCGTCGGTGGCGGCAATGCTGGCATCAACATAGTCATCGCCAAGGACTTCCCGGCGCACTTTCATGCCGGCGTCATATTGTTTGTGATCCATCGTCTCATCCCCAATTCGTGATTTTGTTGAATGCAGCATAGCCGACCATCACCGGGCGGCAAGCCGAACCGGTTGCGTCATTTCACGGGGCAGGGGGCTTTGCGGAAGAGCCGCGGATCATGACCTTTGTCGGCAATTCGAATTTTGACTCGCCCAGGGTGCCCGCGATGCAATCGAGAATATATTGTGCGGCGGTTTCACCCATGCGCCGGCTCGGGACGTGAACCGTGGTCAGGCCGGGTGCAAGATGCTCTGCCAGCGGTAAGTCATCAAAGCCGACGATGGAGACATCTTTGGGCACATTGAGGCCAAGATGCTGGGCTTCCAGTATCGCACCGACAGCAAGTACATCATTGCCGCATAAAATCGCCGTCGGACGAACGGCGGGCGTGGACGCCATCAAGGTTCGGAAGGCGTCGCGGCCTTCGCGGACCTCATAGGCCTTTTCGATCAGACGGTCTTGCGCAAGGTCCAGACCACGCAATTGAAGCGCATTTTTGACGCCATCGATACGTTCGCGAGCCCGGTCGTTGCCTGCCGTGATCCCGGCGATCATGGCGAAGCGCGTATGACCCAGATCAAGCATGTGCTCGGCCATCATCCGGGACGCGTTGAAATTATCAAAGCCGACGCACGGGTATTTTGAGGAGGCAGAATACGTCCACGTGGTTATAAACGGACAGCGCTGGCGCTCCAGCAGCCGGATCGTATCCGGATGATGATCCTGCCCGACCAGTATCATCCCGTCGACACCGCGTTCAATCAGGGCCTGTACCTGTTTGAATTCGTGGTCGAGGTCATAATTCGTGACCGCCAGCAGCAGAGTGAAGTGATCGCGGACCAAGCGGTTTTCGATGGCGTTGACGCCGGTCGCAAAGATGGCGCTTTCCAATGTCGGAATCACGGCCCCGACAGTATGTGACTTTGAGGACGCGAGCGCTCTGGCGGCGCCATGGCGGACATAGCCGAGCTTGCGGATCTGCTCTTCTACGCGCTCACGTAGCGCCGGTCTGACATCGGACGGGCTGTTGAGGACCCGCGAAACCGTTGCCGTTGACACGCCAGCCGCCGTGGCGATGTCTTGAAGATTGGGATTGTTCGCGCTTTTCATGGTTATGCCAATACCTGCTTATTGATCGTTATGTCCAGTGGAAGGGCATTGACTCCGCTTTTCTTGAATGCGAATGTAATCGAATTGTAAGCGCTTACATTTTAGGCGCAAGGTCAATTTACCGGCAACTGAACAAGCCGAGATCAAGGAGCGGGAAACATGGCAATCGAATTTCTGAAAAAGGCCGAGAAGACATCGGCGACCGGTGAGGATGAAACACGCAAGATCGTTGCCGGGATGTTGGCAGAAATCGAAGCCGGTGGCGAAGACGTCGCCAAAGCCTATGGTGCCAAGCTTGATAAATGGGATGGCAATATTGTTGTCGGCCCGGAAGATATTGAGCGTGCCAGTGCGCAGGTTTCGGATCAGCTGAAGGATGATATCAAATTTGCTTATGATCGCGTGCGTTCGTTTGCTGAAAAGCAGCGTGCCAGCGTTCAGGAGTTCGAAACGGAATTGTCGCCGGGCTTGTGGGCAGGTCAGAAACTGATCCCGATGGCGTCTGCCGGGTGCTATGTGCCGGGTGGCCGTTATGCCCATGTGGCTTCGGCAATCATGAGCATAACGACGGCAAAGGTTGCCGGTGTCGAAAACGTCATCGCATGTTCGGCCCCAAGCATCGAACGAGGCGGCATTCATCCGGGAATCCTGTATACAATGAACCTGGCCGGAGCCGATCACATTCTGGCGCTGGGTGGTGTGCAGGGCATTGCGGCAATGGCCTTTGGCCTGTTCACCGGACACAAAGCCAATATTCTGGTTGGCCCTGGTAACCGCTTTGTTGCTGAAGCCAAGCGTATGCTGTTCGGTCGCGTCGGTATCGATCTGTTTGCGGGTCCGACGGAAATTTTGATCATCGCCGACAAATCTGCCGATGCAGAAGTCGTTGCCGTTGATCTTGTCGGGCAAGCCGAACACGGATTTGATTCACCGGCGTGGCTGATTGTCCGGGATCGGGCCATGGGTGAAGAGGTTGCTAAAAGAATGCAGCCGCTGATCGACAAGCTGCCTGAAGTGCAGCGCGAAGCGGCGACGGCAGCGTGGCGTGATTACGGCGAGATTGTCTATTGCGATAGCGACGAGGAAGCCGCCCAGGTCAGTGACGAATACGCGCCGGAGCACCTTGAGATTCACACCGAAAATCTGGACTGGTACGTGAATCGACTCAAGAACTACGGTTCTCTGTTTGTTGGCGAAGAAACCACTGTGGCCTTCGGCGATAAATGCTCGGGCACCAATCATATTCTGCCGACCAAGGGGGCCGGGCATTATACCGGTGGCTTGTCGGTGCATAAGTTCATCAAGGTGGTAACGACGCAGCGCATGACCCGCGAAGCCAATCGTGACGTGGCACAGGTAACCGCCAGAATTTCCCGCCTCGAAGGGATGGAAGCCCATGCGCGAACCGGTGATATCCGGCTGCACAAGTATTTCCCCGACGAAGAATTTAACCTGCAATTGTGAACGTCATGAGTATCGATAACGCTTTCAGTCTGCATGGGCAGGTTGCCCTGGTGACCGGGGCAACGTCCGGCATCGGCCAACGTATGGCTGGTGCGCTGGCCAAAGCCGGCGCCAGGATTGTTGTCGTCGGGCGAAATGCAGAACGTCTGCAAAAAACCGTGGATCATATCGTTGCCGAAGGCGGCGAGGCCGCACCGGTTCGGGCTGATCTGGATTTCAAACACATCATCGATGATCTGTATCGTCATGCTGAGGCCCCGTTCGGTGCACCGACCATTCTGATCAATGCGGCAGGGATCAACCTCCGTGAATCGTGGTCTGACGTTACGCTGGAAAGCTGGGATCAGACGATGCATCTCAATCTTGGCGTGCCGTTCTTTCTGGCACGTGCCTGTGTGCCTGGCATGATCGAAAAAGGCTATGGGCGGATCATTAATATTGCGTCCCTGCAGAGCTATCGTGCGTTTGCAGACAGCATGCCTTACGGGGCGTCGAAGGGGGGTATCGTGCAACTGACCCGTGCCATGGCGGAAGCCTGGTCAAAGGAGGGGATTTGCGCGAACGCCATCGCGCCCGGTTTCTTCCCGACCGAACTGACGGCTGCTGTTTTCAATGACCCTGAGAAAGCCGCACACAATGCGCGCATGACCGCGTTTGGTCGCAATGGTGAACTGGCTGATCTTGATGGTATTTCGGTCTTTCTGTCCGCGCCGGCATCTGCCTACATAACCGGACAGACAATCCCCGTTGATGGCGGCTTCACGGCCAAATAGGAGTTCTCGATGAAAGCGCTTGTCTATACTGGGCCACAGCAGATTGTTTTTCAGGACTCGCCTGACCCAATAGCAGGGCCAGATGATGTGTTGATCAACGTCGGTGCCGTCGGCATTTGTGGTTCCGACATGCACGCCTTTCTGGGACATGATGAACGTCGCCCGGCCCCTTTGATATTAGGGCACGAGGCCGCTGGCGTCGTCGTCGGGGGGCCGGATGGCGGTATGCGCGTCGTCGTCAATCCGCTGGTAACATGTGGTGTTTGCCGGGACTGTTTGTCCGGTCGGGAAAATCTTTGCGCCCAACGCGAGATTATCTCCATGCCACCGCGTCAGGGGGCGTTTGCAGAAAAAATCGTCGTGCCTCGACGCAATATCATTGAAGTCCCGGACTCCCTTGATCTCACGTACGCCGCCTTGGCGGAGCCCCTGGCGACATCCTGGCATGGCGTTACGCTGGCAGCCCGTCATGCGGCCCGGCCGTTATCGGAAGCACGAGCCTTGGTTATGGGGGGCGGTGCTGTCGGCTTGGGGGCAGCACTGGCCTTGCGCGCCTTTGGCAGCACGGATGTCACGATTGCGGAAACCAATGCGTTGAGACGACAGACGGCAACGGATCAGGGCTTTGACAAGGTTGTCGATCCCGCTGCTGAAAATACACTTGAAGCCGGTTTCGCCGACGTCGTCATTGATGCGGTCGGCAACAAGCACACCCGTGCGGCGGCTGTTCGCTCGGCACGGCCCGGATCCGTGATCGTGCATATCGGGCTTGGTGACGGCGTAGACGGATTTGATGCGCGTCGCGTGACACTGCAGGAAATTTCCTTCGTTGGTGCCTACACCTATACGATGATTGATTTCAGGGCGACACTGGCGGCGATGGCATCGGGGGCGCTCGGTAATCTCAAGTGGATTGAGGCGCGGTCTCTGTCCGAAGGCGTTGAAGCCTTTGATGACCTGTTGGCCGGACGCACCGGGGCGGCCAAGATCGTGCTGCATCCTGCTCAGGTTTAATCGCTTACGATTTCTGTTCGAAATCCTTGAAGGCGTCGCCAAAGCCGCCGTGCCAGCGTGATAGTGCCGGACGGTTTTCGGTAATATCACCAGCACTCCAGAGGATCCGCGCGCGGTCCATATCGCGGTTGACCTCACCATCCGGGCAGACGATGTAAAAATCTCCGTTGGCAATGCGCGGCAGCATTTCATCGACCACCTGTGCCGGCAGCCAGGCTCCCGGCTTGTGCTCGCGCTTGCCGGTTGTGGTCCAGCCCGGGATGACCAGATGTGCGGTAACGTTCGGGTTCGCACCAGTGCGCAGCTCATGTTGAAGGCTTTCTGTAAATGATTTCACAGCCGCCTTGGTCATGTTGTAGACACTGTTGCCGGGCGGATTGGTGATGCCCTGCTTTGATCCCATATTGATCACGTAACCGGCTTTGCCCGAGGCGATCATGTCC
>PCWF01000108.1 GCA_002796165.1 Nitrospinae bacterium CG11_big_fil_rev_8_21_14_0_20_56_8 | reverse complement strand
GAAAATCCTATGGGTAAGTTGCTGACCGTTCAAAGCGAGAATGAGGACCGAATCGAGCGTCTCAAGAAGCAAACGGGGCTGAAAACCAAAATCGACGTGGTCCGGGCTCGGCCTTCTGGAAGAAGAAGTGCGCAAGGCGGAAGGAAGCAGGCGGCGAAGCCGGGCGGCCCGATTGGTTGGTGAATCCAGCCGCGAAATTCTGAAAGACTTCCAGCGGTACAGCCGCATCAAGCGGCGTGGCTGATCTTCTTCCCCGCCAAGGGCATCTATATGTGGTGGATCTCGAACCCCGCGTCGGGACCAGGCCCGGAAAGCAACGCCCCTGCCTGGCCATCCAGCCCAATGAGATTAACGAGGCCGGTCATCCCGGCACCGTGGTTCTTCCGCTCACCATGAAGTTGGCAAAGGGGGACGCCTATCCCTTGCGCGTCCGGATCCCAAGGGGAGTTTGCGGACTGCGCACGGAAAGCGAAGTACTCGTCGATCAAATCCTTGCCTGGGACAATACCCTGTTCCGGAGGGAATTGGGCCCCCTGCCCGAAGATTTGCAGGAGAAAATTCGCCAGGCGCTACTTGAGTGTCTGGATCTGGTATAAGATTTTTTTATTTCAGGATTTTCCCGATCCCTGATGCCGTCAATTGATCCTTCCTGTGTGGACCGAGGGGAAGTTTTTTTGATTGACAATCCCAATCCCTCCCGGATAAATTATCCGAACTACCGAATTCCCATTTCTTGTTTAGCAAGGACCCTATGCCCATCCCCGATTGTCAAACCCTCATGCTTCCCTGTCTTAAGTTTCTGGCCGACGGGGGAGAATATTCTAATCGGGAAGCCATTGACCATTTGTCGGCGGAATTTCAATTGACGGAGGAGGAAAAGAAGGAACTTCTGCCGAGTAGAAAGCAAGCAAGGTTCGACAACCGTGTTCATTGGGTTAAGGTATATCTTGGAATGGCCCAACTTCTGAGCAGTCCAAGACGATCCGTAATGAAAATTACATCCAGGGGAGTGGAGGTTTTGAAAACCAATCCGGCCAGGATCGACATTAATTTCCTTTCGCAGTTTCCTGAGTTTCAGGAATTCCGATCCCGGTCGCGAAAAAAAGCCGAGTTGAGATCCCCGGAAGAAGCTGAGGCAGAATTAGAGCAATCTCCTGATGAATTGATGGAGACTGCATATCAAACTTTAAGGGAAAACCTGGCGCAGGAATTGTTGCAACAAGTCAAATCCTGCTCGCCCTTTTTCTTCGAAAAGTTGGTGGTCCACCTGCTGGTCCGGATGGGATATGGGGGATCGGTCCGGGACGCGGGGCAGGCTCTTCAAAAATCTTCCGATGAAGGGATTGATGGTCTCATCAAGGAGGACCGGTTGGGGCTGGATGTCATTTACATCCAGGCCAAGCGTTGGGAAGGGACGGTGGGTCGTCCCGAAATTCAAAAATTTGCCGGCGCCCTGCAAGGCAAAAGGGCCAGGAAGGGTGTCTTCATTACTACGTCGGGATTTTCAAAAGAAGCTGTGGAGTATGCGCAATCTATTGATAGCAAGATTATCCTGATTGATGGAACAGCCTTGGCGGAATATATGATCGATTTTGATGTCGGGGTTTCTAAAGTCAACAGCTACGTGATCAAAAAGATCGATCAGGAATTTTTTGAAGAAGAATTAGGCTCCTGATCCCTCTCTTGATGAGTAGTTTATAGGGCGTACCCAAAGAAAGGGTGTAAATACGGCGTTACGGCTTTTTCAAAATCTCTTCGCGTGTGGTGCCAAGGTTTTTCTTGTGTGCCCGGTGTTCGCGGTCCGGGTACATGCTCCAATCACGCTCCTGCCAGATCCTTCGCCAAAGGCTCAGGATGACATTTGGAAAGGCTCGGGGTGTCATGAAAAGCGCCAAGTTGTCATTCTGAGGCGCAGACGCGCCGAAGAATCTTGCCGAGGATTCGGGAAGAGGCATGCGTCCAGATCGTTCCGGCCAGATCTTTCGCCCTTCGCCAGGGAGGCGGTGGGCCGAATCGCTCCGATTGCCCTCACCCCGCCCTCTCCCGGAGGGAGAGGGTGAAGAACGCGGCCCCAAGCCCAGCAGGCTCGGGTTGTCATAAAAAGCGCCAACTTGTCATTCTGAGGCGCAGACGCGCCGAAGAATCTTGCCGAGGATCCAGTATGAAGCATGCGTCCTGATCGTTCCGGCCAGATCCTTCGCCCTTCGCCAGGGGGGCGGTGGGGCGAAACGCTCCGATTGCCCTCACCCCGCCCTCTCCCGGAGGGAGAGGGTGAAGAACGCGGCCCCAAGCCCAGCAGGTGTTGGCCACACGGGTAGAAGATGAACCTTCCGCCTTAAAACGACACCACCTTGTCCGACTCCTCCACTATCCGCAGAAGCTCATCCATGGTGGATATCGGGCAGACTGCCGAGCCTTCTTTGTTCCGCGACTTGAGGCAGGTGCCGCAGGCAAGTATTGCGCCGCCAGCATCAAGAAATCCGTTTATTTGCTCCCTGACATTGAAGTGCTTGTCTGTGATGTCCTCGCACTCCACGCCTTTTCCAAGGAGAAATACGGTGACGGTGTGGCGTTTTTCCATCGCATGGTTGGCGAACCGAAACGCGTTCCAGACGGTTTCCGGTTCTGCCTGGCTGATGATAATGCCTATGTTCATAATGTGTTCCTCTGAGTTACTTTCTTCGATGATGGAAGTTCAAGTGGGGATGCCGGGAATGTAGGGGGCGGGCGGGGGTTGATCGGAGTCCTTTTCTTTTTTCGGAACGTGGATCTGCGTTTCGCAGATCAGGAAGA
The DNA here is from genome assembly GCA_002796165.1 of Nitrospinae bacterium CG11_big_fil_rev_8_21_14_0_20_56_8. Taxonomy (GTDB): domain Bacteria; phylum Nitrospinota; class Nitrospinia; order Nitrospinales; family VA-1; genus 21-14-0-20-56-8. The sequence goes on along the minus strand of PCWF01000108.1, from coordinate 2,481 downwards.
CATGGTAGCCGCGCCGGGTTCGAACGGGTTCGGGCACGGCGTCTTTTTCCGTCTGCATGATCGCCTCGACCATGTCGCGGGTCACCAAGGAATCATCGACCTCCATGGCAGGATAAATCCAGCCCAGATCGCCGCCCAGGCTCCGCGTGGAGCAGATGCTGTATTTTTTGGCGAGCCGGGAGAACAGTTTCTCGACCTTTTCCCAATCGTGGTATTCCTTGTCGGGATCCTCCGCGGGCTGGGCCTGGAGTTCCTTGTGGTAATCGGCCAGGGTTTGCCGAATGAGATCCGCCGCCTCCCGGGTGGATACGAGGATGTGCCGGGTGCGCCGGTCCATGGGTTTGTCGACCTTCACCTTTTTGGGAACGAAGACCTTTCGCGGTTTGGGCTTGGCCTTGGGCGGGCTTTTGGTTTCGCCTTCGGCGGCGGCCACCGGCTCCTTGGCGGTTTTGTCCCGCTCGTAGATGGGGGTTTCGGCTTCCTGGGGGAGCTGTTTTTCTTCGCTATCGCTCATGGTTTTTTCCGGCGCTCCGGTCGATGAATTTCACTTGTAAAAGGTTCTTCTCTCCGCGCGTTAAGGGTTGGATTCATTTCAGAAGCCTAAAGATTCGAGGTAATTGATGACGGCCCCCTCATCGTTGTGGCCGATGGTCTCGTGCGCCTCGGCCTGCACCTCGGGCAGGGCATTGGCTACGGCCACGCTCCGGCCCGCCACGCGGAACATGTCGAGGTCGTTGAGATAGTCGCCGAAGACCACGATGTGCGAAAGCGGCCGGTCGAGCCGCTCGGCCAGGCGTTTCAGCATGTTTCCCTTGTTGGCGTTCTGGTGATAAGACTGGAGCCAGTAATAGCCCGGCATGGACACGTCCTGGGCAAAATACAGATTGAGGTCCTCGGCATGCCGCTCCTTCAGCGTGCGATATAAGGGTTCCAGGGCCTCGCGATGGTGAATGAGGAGGAACCCGGAGATTTTTTCCGTCGCGGGGATATTGTATTCGGCGATGGGTGTCAGGCGCTCGTCGCCGTCGAGACTTTTCAGGTAAGCCCGCTCTCCCGGGTTGGCCACGTTGCGAAAATAGAGCCGGTGCCGGTCGCCGATGGTGTACACGAAGGGATCCAGCCCCGCAGGCTCGGTGAGTTTGAGCATGTCGTCCACGATGCGGGGAGAGATGAAGTCGGAACAGAGCAACTCCCTCCCGGTGGTAAAATCGGTGAGATAGACCCCGTTGAACAGGATGACGGGAAGCCGGAGGTGGAGTCCTTCCAGGAGCGGGTGGGCCGAGTCATAGTTTCTGGCGGTGGCGATACTGAATTGAAGTCCCCGGTCGATCAAGCGGTTGAGCCTCTCGACTCCGCCCTCAGGGAGCGTGCCCCGCGAGGTGAGCAGGGTTCCGTCGAGGTCGGAGATGTAGAGCATTTTCCGGGGGTCGATCGTGCCGGGGGTGGATGAGGGGGTTCCGTGATTCATTTATGATACCTTGGATTTATTACGGAAATCGGGATTGGCGGCCTGTCTGCATGTAAGGTAGGGCGTTCCAATTATACTAACCCTGAGACGGTAAAAATCAAGCCCGATATTTTCCCGCGCGGGTTTTGGATAATAATCATCTGGAAAGTTTTTAAGGGATTACCGGCATGTTCTTCACCCAATCCATCCATCCTGCCAGGTTCACGGGGCGACCGTTCCGTGGTCTTCGGGGCCGCCGGGGGTTTGGGCTCCTGCTGGCCGGGCTGGTCTTCATCCTGGCATCCTCTCCGGTAGCGGCGTTTGATTTTACGGACTGGGACGGAATGTTGAAGCGGTATGTTTCCGAGCGAACCCTCGACGGGGTGAGGTTAAGCGCCGTCGATTACCGGAAGGTCAAGGCGGATCCGGCCTTTTCGCATCTTGTGGAGCGGCTCAAATCCGCCGATGTCGCCCAACTGAAATCGCGGGAGGACAAGCTGGCCTTCTGGATCAACGTGTACAATATTCTCGCGGTGAAAATGATCCTCGACAATTACCCGCTCCAGAGCATCAAAGACGCCGGGAGCCTGTTTTCCCCGGTCTGGGACAAGCCCGCGGGGGAGGTGGCCGGGGTCGGGCGCACGCTGGCGGAGGTGGAACACGGGATCCTTCGAAAAATGGGGGAGCCTCGCATCCATGTTGCGATCGTGTGCGCATCGGTGAGCTGTCCCGACCTGGCGCGCGAGGCGTACCTTCCCGAAAAACTCGGCGATCAGTTGGACCGGCAGATGCGGGCATTTTTGCGCGAGCCCGGCAAGGGGATGCGGCTCGATGCGGCGGGCAGACGGGTTTTCCTTTCCTCCATCTTCAAATGGTTCGAGGACGATTTTGAGGCGAAGGGCGGGGTCCTCCCTTTCCTGCGGCCCTATGTTTCCCCCGAGGAAAGAAAACTTCTCAATGATCCCGAAATTAGGGTATCCTATCTGGACTACAACTGGAACGTGAACGAACGTTAAACGGAAACAAGGGAGACC
>PCWF01000175.1:5358-7414 GCA_002796165.1 Nitrospinae bacterium CG11_big_fil_rev_8_21_14_0_20_56_8 | reverse complement strand
CTTAAAACATTCCTCCACCTCGCCCAACCCTTCCCGCGCTTTGTGATCGGACTGCGTGCCGCGCAGTTTTTCGATGAGATCCATCAACTCCATCTCGGCCAGGCCGAGGGGGGTCATGTTATTCCTGATGTCATGGGTGAAGATACTCAGATTGCGCATTTCACGCACCGTGTTTCCCAGGTCGGCCCGGATGCGGCCGGACAGGGTGCGCATCATGGCCAGCAGGGCCTGGGGTTCGGAGGCGAGGTATTTGTTGAACTGGCCTTCGTTGATTTCCAGCAGAATGGTTTCCTTCGTGGCCCGGGCGGAAGCGGAGCGGGGTTTCGCCTCGATGAGGGACATCTCGCCCAGGTACTGGCTTGGCCCCAGGCTCGCAATCTGCTTGTTTCCCTTGGAGACGATGAGTTCCCCCGAAAGGATCAGGTACATCGCGTTCTCGGGCGAGCCTTCATCGAATAGCGTATCGTCGGGGGCCAAACTCACCTCCCGGCAATGCTCCATCAAGTTCCTCAACGTCTCTTCATCATAAAAATTGAGGAGGTCGATGTTTTTCAGTATGCCAAGTTTTTCCTGAATTTCCATGTAATGGATATAGCATTAATGGAAAATTCTGGCAAATATTTTAACCGGTCCCATGCGATGAATCCCCCTGTTTTACAGGCGCTGGAGCCGTACCGCCGACTCCACATGCGGGGTTTGCGGGAACATGTCCACCATGACCGTTTCCCGGAGTTGATACCGCTCCAGCCGGGCGAGGTCCCGCGCCAGCGTCGAGGGGTTGCAGGAAATGTAGACGATCTGTTGCGGGCCCGATTCGCAAAGGCGGGCCAGAACTTCCTCCGAACAACCCTTTCGCGGCGGGTCCAGAATGACCGTCCCCCACTCGCTCCCCTGGAGAAGGTCGGCCAGATGGTGTTCGACGGAGCCTTCAAGGAACGAACAGGAGGTGAGGTGGTTCAGGTTCGCGTTGTGTCCCGCGTTTTGGGCCGCAGGCGGGAACTCTTCGATGCCCACCACCTTTTTCCCCGTGCGGGCCAGCCACAGGGCGATGCCCCCGGCACCGCTGTAAGCATCGATCGCGCCGCCAGCCACGGGGGACGCCCATTCTCCGGCCAGGTCGTAGAGTTTGACCGCCTGGGCGGGGTTCACCTGGAAGAAGGACGTGAGGGAAAGGTCGAACTGCAGGGATCCCAGTATCTCGCGGTACCGGTTTTCCCCGTGAAGCAGATGGTTTCCCGGACCAAAGACGACGTTGGTGGTTTGGCGGTTGATGTTTTGCACCACCCCCGTGATGCCGAAGCGGTTCTGCATTTCCGGGCTGGAAAACTCTTTCAGGAACGCCGTGGAAAATTGGCCCGCGGTGGTGACGAACCCGATCAGGGTTTCCCCGGTTTCGCGGGAATGGCGAATCGCCAGGCCGCGCAGGAATCCCTTGTGCTTTCTCTCGTTGTAAATGGAGACCCGGTGCTTCTCCAGGAGATGGCGGATCCATTCCTTCGCTTCGTTGATGGCCGGGAAGCACACGTTGCAGGTATCGGAGTCGATGACCTCGTGGGTGTTGTGGCGGTAAAACCCGATGCGCAATTTCCCGCCCCGCATCTGCACGGCAAACAGGACCTTGTTGCGGTATTCAAAGATCTGCCCGGCAGGAACGGGACGAATGGGAGGCAAACCCCCCAGCTTGCCGATATGCTTCAGGGCGTCGGCAAGAACCTGGACCTTGAATTCGATTTGCCGGTCGTAATTCAGATCCTGAAACTTGCAACCTCCGCAGGCGGGAAAGGCGGGGCAATCCGGAGAAATCCGGAAGGGGGACCGTTCCACCCACTCTCCGGGAACCAGGACCCCGAACCGGGGAGTGACCTGGGTCACCCGGCCCCGAACATGGTCGCCGGGAAGTGCGCCCGGAACAAAAAGGGTGTATCCTTCATGGTGCGCGATCCCGTCCCCCGAGGATCCCTGTGTTTCGATGTCCAGTTCCAGGGTGTCTCCGGGCCGGACGGGAATGGTATACTTTGGTTTTGCCATTATGCTCCTCTAATGTTAAAACAAACCA
>PCWF01000175.1:0-5272 GCA_002796165.1 Nitrospinae bacterium CG11_big_fil_rev_8_21_14_0_20_56_8 | reverse complement strand
CGATCGGGGCCTGTCAGGTCTGGATAGGAACCCGCCACGGGAAATCTTTTCTCCTGGTGCGCACCGGGCTGGGAAAACAACGGGCGCGGGAAGGGTTGAAAGCCGCGTTAAATAATTTCCACGTGACCTCGGTAATTTCAACCGGTTTCGCGGGCGGGGCGAAGGCCGGCTTGCGAATCGGGGACCTGGTGGTGGCCGACTCGGTACTCGAACTTCAACCGGGAAAGGAGTGGAAATTACTGCAAAGCGCACAGCCCACCCGGCAGTTTACATCCGATCCCGACTGGGTGGAGCGGGTTATGCAATCCCCCCCTCCGGATGGGGCGGTCGTACACCGGGGAGATCTGCTGAGCGTCGACGAAGTGGTCAGCCTGCCGCAGAACAAGGCGGCCCTGGGGCGATTTTACGACGTGACGGCGGTGGAAATGGAAACCGCCGCCCTGGCCCAGATCGCAAACGAACGCTCTCTCCCTTTTATCAGCGTCCGATCCATCTCCGACACCGTTGAGGAAGAGCTTATCAATGCGTCCCCCTTATTGAAACCCAATGGGGAGGTGGCGGTTTTAAAAGCCGGATGGTTTGTGCTGACCCACCCGGGTGCGTGGAAGGATTTACGGCATCTTCAGCGGAATGCCGACCTGGTCGCGGGGAACCTGGCGAAATTTATCCAGGCGGCAATTATTGACGCTTAGGGATGGGAAATTTTGTCCTACTGTGGGGAAAACCAACAGTACGGACCCGCCCCGAAAAGCGGCAATTTAAGTTAACTTATTGAAATATATGGGTTTAATATTATTGTGGGAGCTTGGGATTAAATTGGCACGGGGTTTGCTTTAATATGAGTGAAGATTCGAACTGGCATCGCCTCCTCCAACGGATTGGGCTTCCTCCAACCTAGCCCAATCCGTGGCGTGCCAACTCGATGGGTCAAATTTCTTTCCGGCTCCCCATCCTCTGGGGAGCCATCCTCCCCCTTCTTCTACTTCAACATCCCAGTCAATCCAGAGAAAATGCCAGGTGCGTGTTGCTACCGCCTCCGCCGGGACGAGGTCCGCCGGCCATGACGTGGAGGGTTTGACCGATCGCCACCGAGGCCAGGCCGTGCCGCCCCTCGGGCATCGGCGCCATCGCCGTCCAGGTTCCGGATTTCGGATCGAAGGCCTCGTTTTCGGTGAAGGTTTTTTCCGCCGATTCCCCCCCCAGGACATGGATTTTCCCGGCCAGCACCTGGGAGGTGATTCCGCTTCGGGGCGTCGGGAGAGGGGCCAGGGCCGTCCATTTGCGGAGGGCCGGATCGTACATTTCATTGACGTTCAGGTTGTCGTTGTAATTGACGTTGATCCTCCCTCCGATGACGTACAGTTGTCCTTCGAAGACCGAGGCGGCGAGATGGTCGCGCGGGGTGGGGAGGGGAGGAAGGGATTCCCATTTATCGGTTTTGGGGTCGTAGACCTCGTGGGCCGGGGTATTGACCATGCGGAACAGTTTTCGATGCGCCCCGCCGATGCAATGGATTTTTCCGTCGATCACCGCCGCGGCCAGTCCTCCCCGTCCCGTGGGCATGGGAGACTTTTCGGTCCAGGCGTCGGTTTTGGGGTCGTATTCGTAAGTGGTGTCAATGGGGGTCCACATGCCGGAGTAGAATCCGCCGATGACATAGAGTTTGCCATCCACGACCGATGCGGTGGTGTGGTGCAGGGGGCGGGGCAGGGGCGCGCGCGATTCCCAGTTGCCCGTGGCCGGGTTCCAGGCCTCCACCTGATCGGCGATTCCGCTCTGGGTGAAACCGCCGAGGACGAAAATGGTTCCGTCGAGCAAGGCCGCGGCCACTTCGGTCCGGGGTGTGGGGAGGGGGGAAAGGGGTTTCCAGCTCCCTGCCGGGGTCCCGGCCAGGGCGACGGCAAAAGCCACCCAACTCATCCCAAACACGAGAGCCGGGAGCAGGCGCTTCATTTTCGCACCAGGCGGTCCAGAGCTTGAACTTGTTCGAGAAGCTCTGGAAGATGATCCATCCGGAGCATGTTGGGTCCGTCCGAGAGCGCGTTGTCGGGATCGGGATGAATTTCCATGAACAGCGCATCGCATCCGACCGCCACCGCTCCCCGGGTGAGGAAGGGAATCAGCTCGCGCTGGCCGCCGCTTTTGGTACCCTGTCCGCCGGGAAGTTGCAGGCTGTGGGTGGCGTCGAACACCACCGGGTAGCCCAGCTCGCGCATCAAGGGGAGGGACCGCATGTCCACCACGAGATTGTTGTACCCGAACATGAACCCTCGTTCGGTGAGAAGAATCTGCCGGGTGCCGGAGGCTTCGAGTTTTTGAATGACGTTTTTCATGTCCCAGGGAGCCAGGAACTGTCCCTTTTTCACGTTGACGGTTCTCCCGCTCCGGGCGGCCCGCACCAGGAGGTCGGTCTGCCGGCACAGGAAGGCGGGGATCTGGATGATGTCCAGCACCTCGGCGGCGGGTGCGACCTGGTCTTCGGCGTGCACGTCCGAAAGGAGAGGGAGATCCAGCTCCTCTTTTATTTTTTTCAGGATGCTCAATCCCTCCCTGAGCCCGGGTCCCCGGAAGGAGTCGAGGGAGGAACGATTGGCCTTGTCGTAGGAGGCTTTAAAGATAAACGGCACGCCCGCATCGGAGGTGAGCCGTTTTAACCGCTCGGCGGCCTGCAAGGCGAGTTTTTCCGATTCGATCACGCAGGGCCCGGCGATCAGGGCGAGCGGTTGTGCGCCACCGATGCGAATCGGCCCCGCGGAAATTTCATGGGTTTTCGGAATGGAACCGCTCATGGCAAAGAGTTACTTCATCGAGTTCAACCCGCTGACCTGGGCCAACGGGTCATTGGAAACTTCCTGATCGACGGGAAGGCCCTCGGGCCACAACAGGGTATAGGTGATTTCCCGGACCTTGTCATAATCGCTGGCCTTGTGGATCGACTCGAACTCCTTGTCCCGGAGTTCGCTGAGATTCACCTCGGGAGTGTCCGCCGTGAGCATGAGCACGTAATGCAGGTCCCGGTATTTCTTCTTGATCTGGAGCAAGTGCTTGATTTCCAGTTTTTCCTTGCGCAGGACCAGAATGATGAGCTGGCAGTTGAGGGCCTTGATCTGCTTGACGCAATCGTTAAGCGCGACGAAGGACATGATGAACAGATGGCTCTGTTTGATCAACTTGGCCAGGTGCAGACGGTCACCCTTGACCGGATCGATCACGAAGACGGTTTTGAAATCCATTAATTTGTCGGGTTGCGAGTCGTTCATATCGGATTCAGTTTATCATCAATCCCTTTTCGGTTGCACTCAAAAGAGGGGCGGGGGATTCGGTTGACAACCCCGCGGGTGAATGAAAGAATAAAACCAGACAAACCGAGGCTCCTGCCGCCCTATGAATCCTGACAAATTTTTTGCCCCCGCGCTATTGATTTTTCTCACCGCGATCGCGTGGCCTCTGTCCGCGGGAGCGCAGGGGCGGGTGATCGTGGTTCCCATCAACGGGGCGATCAACCCCGTCGTCGCCGACTTCGTTTCCGAGGAAATCCGCGAGGCCAACCTGAACCAGGAGGAGTTGCTGGTCATTCAGATGGATACTCCGGGCGGACTCGACACCGCCATGCGGCAGATCATCAAGGCCATTCAGGATTCGCGGGTGCCCATCGCGGTTTTTGTCGGCCCCAGCGGGTCGCGGGCCGCGTCCGCGGGAACCTTCATCACCCTGGCTTCGCATGTGGCGGCGATGGCGCCGGGAACCAACATCGGTGCCGCCCACCCGGTCAACCTCATGGGTGGAGGCGGCGGGGACGAACAGTCCAAGACGATGGAAGAAAAAGTGGCCAACGATGCGGCGGCCTACATTCGCTCTCTCGCCGAACAGCGCGGCCGAAACGCCTACTGGGCGGAAATGGCCGTGCGCAAAAGCCAATCCATCTCCGCCGAAGAAGCCAAAAAGCTCGGGGTGATCGATCTCATCGCCAACGACCTGGCCGCCCTCATTCTCGCGGTGGAAGGGCGGGAAGTGACGATCAATTCCGTTCCCATCGTCATTCATACCGAGGGGCGGGAAATTTCTCACCGGGAAATGACCCAACGGCAGAAAATTCTCGACATCATCTCCAATCCCAACGTGGCCTATATTCTCATGATGCTGGGCCTGGTGGGACTGTATTTTGAACTTTCCAATCCGGGCCTTATTCTTCCCGGCGTGATCGGTGGAATCAGCCTGATCCTGGCCCTGTATGCCATGCAGACCCTGCCGATCAACTACGCGGGACTGCTTCTGATCCTGCTGGGGATCGTCCTGTTCATCGCCGAGATCAACGTGATGAGTTTCGGTCTGCTTGCGGTCGGAGGAGGCATATCCATCCTGCTCGGTTCCCTCATGCTGATGGATACCGACGACCCCGCTCTGCAAATTTCCAAGAGTGTGCTCATTCCCACCGCGGCTTTTTTTCTCCTGGTGGTTGTCGGCATCATCTATCTGGCCCGCCAATCCCACAAAATGAAATCCGTCGCCGGATGGGAGGCTTTGATCGGAGCCGTCGGTGTGGTCAAGGCCGAGATCGATCCCGAGGGAACCATCCTGGTGCATGGAGAAATCTGGAACGCGGAATCGGAACAGCCCGTCCCGGTGGGGGAAAAGGTTACCGTGGAAGCCATCGACGGGTTGAAGGTCAAGGTCAAACGGCTGGAACAAACCTGAGTCTGAGCGCCCGGTGCCAGGGGTTAAGCCGATGATTTCCATTCTCCAGACGGCCGGGTTCCTGGTGGCATTGCTCCTGGTCTATGCCCTCCTGCTCGTGAGTTGCGAGCACCGCCTGGTGTACCATCCTTACAAGTATCCCGAAGGATTCTGGGAGCCCGCGTCGGTCGGCGTGACGGTGGAAGATGTATCCTTCCAGGCCGAGGATGGTACCCGGCTTCACGGCTGGTTTGTGCCGTCCCGGGATGCCGTGGCCACCCTGCTTTGGTTTCATGGCAACGCGGGGAACCTGACCCACCGGCTGGACAATATCCAGAGACTCCGTCCGCTGAAGCTGAATATCTTCATTTTCGACTACCGGGGTTATGGCAAAAGTGAAGGCCAGCCGGGGGAGCCGGGGATTTATCTTGATTCCCAAGCCGCCTACGAGGTGCTGGTCCAGGACAAAAAGGTGAGGCCGGATCGCCTGTTTCTGTTTGGCCGGTCGCTGGGGGCTGTTTGCGCGGTCGATGTGGCCGTGAGGAATCCCGCCGCCGGACTCATCCTGGAATCGGCATTCACCTCGGCAGAGGACATG
>PCWF01000209.1 GCA_002796165.1 Nitrospinae bacterium CG11_big_fil_rev_8_21_14_0_20_56_8 | reverse complement strand
CACCATTCTTGATGGGGAATTTTACCGACAGGTAAGTGTGAAGCCCATCCTCATGGGGAGCATGCTCTTCCGATTCCAAAGGATGTCCGGCCTGGATCGCCTTTCGATCGTTATCGATATGCTGGGTTCCCACTTCTTCCGGGAATATATCGAGGGGGGTTTTTCCTTTGATATCCTCATTGCTGACGTTAAACAGCCGGTTAAATTGCTTGTTGATCAGAAGGAACCGGCTTTGTGTATCCTTAAGGTAAATAATCGATGGTGAGTTGTCGACGATGCTTCGCAGACGCGCTTCACTTTCCCGCAGATCTTTTTCCGTAGCCAGGTAAGAAGAGACTACCAGGACCAAACCCACGCTGTAGGCCATCAGGCGAAACAGATGCCAACACCACCAGGGCGCGTCCCATAACTGAGAGAACTCAAACAACACCCCCGCGGCTCCAAACAGCGAACAATGGATTGTAAAAAGGTAATCCGTCCATGCTCTATAGGTATGATAGCGGACCACGAAAAATCCGGCGGAAATTAAAAATCCACATCCCCCAAGGATGTTGATAGCCTTGGCCAAAGGTGAAAATTGTCCCCGCACCACCATTTCAGGGACAAGGTCGGGAAAATGGATAGAAACAATACCCAAAATGGCGGTTCCAAACAACAGGGGCAGGGGGAGATCGCGGGTGAGCGGAGAATCGCTGATTTTTTTCGGCAACCAAACCAGCGCGAAGAAAAATCCTCCGGTAAATTGAGCGAGGCTATGCAACCATACGAAAACGTTTCCGGGCATAACGGCGGCATGAAAAACATCCAAAATTCCCATACCGATGAGAGCGCATGCCATCCAGGAATGATAGGTCTTCTCCGGTTGGCGCAATTTTAAGGTCAGAAGGATCCCGGACAAGGCGAGTGCAATGAAACCGCCCAAAGCTTCCATAACCGAATGAAGGGGTTCTTGAATCAGACGCCAGTTGGGAAAATATGCAATTGAAACCACACTTCCCAGAATGGGAAGGACAACGCCAACGGTGGGGACGATCAGGATATTGGGGGTAAAATTTTTGGAATCCAACCGACATCCTGAAAATTTGTAGCCGCTGAGGGGGTCACTTTATATTAGATCCAGAAACTTGCCTGGTTTAATCTAAAGAAGCGCACTGATTGGACCGTTGTTAAAAGTGAGATTTTAGCTTAACCCAGCCCTTGATGGATTTCCAAAAAGAAAAGCAATGCTTGAGAAAAATCAAAGGATTGCGTCTTTTCAAGTTAACCGGGTAATCGGGAGCAGGGGTGACAGCAAACGGATGTTTCCGGCCAAGCCCGTGTTTTTACAAACATCTGATTAGATCCCGCGTCCCGTGCCAGGGAACGGCACAAGTTCCGCCGGATTTGGTAAGATATTCCATTGCCGGTGCGCCCATTCCGGTTGCACCGTAAGGCCAGGGTCGGAGAGAGGACGGCATGGGGAAGGGTTCCGATTTCAAATGGATGCTGTTGGGCGTGCTGGCCCTATTGGCGGCCGGGGGCCTGGTTTCCGGCGTGTGGTCCGGCAAGCCGGGGAAGGTGCACACGGACGTCAACCCAAAAGTCAGTCACCGTGAATACCCCTCACCCACTCGCGGTCAGCCCTACCGGGAAAACTTTGCCCGCGAACAATTGATGTCCCTGTACCGGAATTGCGAACTGTTCTGGGAACAGGAAGGAACCGGCACCCCGTGCACTCCTCCCGCCATTTCGGAGCCACCTTACACGTTCAGTCTGAATCCACCCGACCGGCCTCGCGACGAGGGAACGGTTGAAATCAAGATCGAATCGGGCGGCATGGATTCGTTTTTCGCCACCGCCCAGCACGAGGAGAGTGAGATTGTCTGGGGAATGGACAGCGCGGGCCGGGTGAGGTGCATCAATTTCGATCCGGAGGAATGCGAGGCGCGGACCCATCTTTCCCGCCAGGAAGTTCTCGACGAAGTGCGCGAATTTGCCGGTCCGGTCGACGACAACGCCACCTCGATCGAAGTGAAATAGCATTCCCGTTTCCCGTGCCGCCGGACGAGCGGCAATTATTTGAGGCTCTCTTGTAATGAATGAAACTCGAAACCGACTCTCCAACATTGCAGGAGAGCATGTCGTTTTCGGCATTCCGTGAATTGCAAATGAGTCGTCCCGATTAAAAACAACCCGTGGGAGATTACAGCCATGCGGATCGGTCTGCATTACCTGTTTGCGGTTTTGGTTTTAAGTGTCTATGGGGGCAAAGTATGTCCCTTTATTTCGAGCCTGGGATTTCAAAAATGGTTGGTGTTTCTCGTGGGGATATTTTTACTGGCCGCTTGGATTCGCGCGAGGGGCCTTGAATCTTTCATCGAGGGAGCGCCGGTTGATATTCAAACCCGAAACCAGTTCATTCTGGATTTTTCATTATTCATCGGGATGGGGGTGGCCGTCACCGTTTACAACATGGGGGTCAACGATTTTCCCGTCCAGAGCGGATTGAAAATTCTCACCGGCTACGGGGCGCTGGGCTTTTTCGCCTCCGCGGACCTGGCCCTGGAGCGCCAGCGCAAGGTGCATCAGGCGCTGGCCGAAGCAGGGAGGGGACCCAAACTGGGTGACCGCTATTTCCCCATTACCCTGAAATTCACCGTGGTTGCGGTGACCACCCTGCTGTCCATGGCGGTCCTGCTGTTCTTGATCCTGATCCGCGATCTGGAATGGTTGAAAGACCTCCAGGCCAACCAGCTCGCTCTCGGACGCTGGGCGGTTTTGAGTGAAATGGCCTTCGTCGGATTTGTGGTTCTGGCCGAGACGCTGAACCTGGTCGCTTCTTTCTGCCGCAATCTGAAACTATTTTTCGAGGCGGAAAATTCGACCCTGATGGCGGTCGCGGACGGCGATTTCGACCGTCGGGTCCCCGTGGCCTTCAATGACGAGTTCGGTCAAATGGGGGCCTACACCAATACCATGATCGAATTACTGAAGGACCGCAACCTTCAGTTGGAAAAAACCCGCAAGGAAATTCTGGCCCGACTGGGCAGGGCCGCGGAATACCGGGACAATGAAACGGGGCTCCACGTGGTGCGCATGAGCCATTTTTGCGCCGCGCTCGGGCGGGCCATTCACCTCGACGGCAGGGAGTGCGATCTGATCCTGCAGGCCAGTCCCATGCACGACATCGGAAAGATCGGGATTCCCGACCACATCCTTCTCAAACCGGGAAAACTGGTCGGCGAGGAGTGGGAGCAAATGAAAACCCATGCGGCAATGGGGGCCGCCATATTGTCGGGAGGCAATTCCGAGCTTCTGAAATTGGCCGAATCCATTGCCCTGACCCATCATGAAAAATGGGATGGGACCGGTTACCCTAACGGATTAAAAGGAGAGGAGATTCCACAGATCGGCCGCATCGTGGCCATTTGCGATGTGTTCGATGCCCTGACTTCGGCCCGGCCTTACAAACCCGCCTGGCCGCTGGAGAAGACCCTGGACTTTCTGGAAGAACAGAGCGGCAAACACTTCCAGCCCGAACTGGTGACCCGGTTCAAGGAGGTTCTTCCCCAGATCCTGTCCATCCGGGATCGGTACCAGGAGCAATCCTCCCTGGCCACCGCCTGAACGGGCGCCTGTCGAATAGGGGGAGCTCCCGAGTATCGCGGCATTCCTGGAATCGGCCGTTATTGCTTTGCGCTCCGCACCGCGCGCACCCCGCCATTGTTGCAAAGTTCAAACCGGCGCATGTGCACCATGCCGTTGACGAAGTAAAACGTCTTGCCGCAACATTGCGTGAGTTCCGTCGTTCCACAGTCGGACGACCAGTACCAGTACGCCGCGCCATCGGAAAATTTCCGGTCCAGCCCCAGGGGATATTCGGGATTTTGATCCCAGCCCTTCACATTTTCCTGGGTGGGGTCGTAGATGCTGGCCAACTCCCCAATCGTAGGGATGCGCCAGTCGCGGTGGTTCCCCGCGGACAAATCCTTGATATATCCGACCGACTGGTTCCAGTCGAGGCATTTGCCCAAATCGGCGTAACTGTCCTTTTGCGCCCACATCAGACCGGTGGCCGGATCGGTGAGTGTTCCATCGCGGTTGTCGATCAACTCCGGGCGGAGCGGCAGATTTTCTTTTTGCGCCGGTTCGTAGGGGGGAGCTTCATAGGGAGGGGAGAATTCGCAAGCGGGGTTGTCCCCGGCCCCGGCGGGTGCAGGGATGGGAATCCAACCGGTACCAACCGCCGCCATAATGAGAATGAAATTCCGAAATTTTGTTACAGAAAATCGCCGCATGGATGAAATTGAAAGACCCGATGACTCAAGGGAACCTTTAAGGGACACGGACGGCCGTGAGGTCCCGATCTCTATGGTTCCCATCTTATCCAATCGGGAAATTACAGGGTTTCCCGGCGCTTGTCAAAACTCTTTTGAGGGTGGGCTGTCTCCGCGGTTTTGATGGATATTATGAAAAATTGGGCAAAAAAAACCGGCAGGGGAGTTAACCCCCTGCCGGTGCGCTCTCAAGGATGCGTTACTTGGGAATTACCTTGGAAGCCTGCGGGCCCTTCTTACCCATGGTTCTTTCAAATTCGACCCGTTGGCCTTCACGAAGAGTTTTAAACCCCTCCGACTGAATTTCAGAAAAGTGTACGAAACAATCGTCCCCCTCGTCTGACTCAATAAATCCATAACCCTTTTGATCGTTAAACCACTTCACTCTACCTTCCGACATACTCGTGCTCTCCTAATTAAAGCGGAAACCCTTTGGGAATGTTCATTCCAGGGATCCCTGTTTCCTATCGGGGGTGGTTCCTTGTTGGGGGATTTAACGAGCCAAATCCGGGCAAAACATCCGGCTCGCAGGAGCCGAGGCCCGGGAAGGGGGCTTCAATCTTTCCTCTACGCAACGAAAGTCCACAACCCTTTTTCAACAACTCGATCATAGCACAAATTTAAAAAATAACCTACTGGGAAAATTCCGAAATGGCTTCCCTCAATTATTTTAATTGGGCGCATGGCCGAGGTTGCGATTCTTATCGGGAAAACGGGTGGCGATCTAAACCTTTATTTTTCAAAAAGATAATTTGGAAAAAATGGCGACCCCACCCCCATCGGGTCCGCGCCACCCTTCACCCAAGACCCCCTCTCGTGTCAGTTTTCCGGAAATCCCTGCTGACCACCACCGCCGGGGAACCCTTGTTGGCCGCCGCCAGGAAATCCCTGTTGGCCGCCACCTTGGAATCCACCACCCGGAAATCCCTGCTGACCACC
>PCWF01000136.1:1535-5319 GCA_002796165.1 Nitrospinae bacterium CG11_big_fil_rev_8_21_14_0_20_56_8 | reverse complement strand
TCTTTTCCTGGACTACGAAAAGATCGACCAGGAACCGATGAGTGCCTACGGTGTTTTTCATTCCCTGGGTCCCAACCGATGTGTGTTTTATAGTGAGGCGTCTTTGAAAAAGGCGATTCAGGAATATATCCAGGATCCGGGCTCCAATCCCGAGCTTGGCGATGCCTCCCCGGTCCTGGATTCGTTGGACCCTTTCCGGGATGGCCAGGCCGGGCGCCGAATGGGTGAATACATGGAATGGTATCTGCAAGGTTTGGATCAAAGTTTGGATCGGGAAACGGCTCTCAGGCAAGCTTCCCGAAATTATGCCGATAAGTGGGGTGAGGACAAAGTGGTTCGCGGACTGTAGTTGATTTATTAAATAAAGCCATTTAATTTTAATGGAATTAATTTGGGGACGAAGGCTTGGGTCAATTTGCTCCCCGGTGGTTTTCTTGAGGAAAATATATATGCCCCCGAGACTCGATTCGAAAAAATTTCAACATGAATGAATTAAAACGGGATTGGTCGAAAAAAACAATTTTGGTCACCGGGGGAAGCGGCTCTTTTGGCCAGGAGTTCGTGAGCCACCTGCAAAACAATCATCCTCCCAAAAAGCTGATTATTTTCAGCCGGGATGAGCAAAAGCAGTTTGATATGGCCAAGTTGTTCGCGCAGGAAAACATAAAATTCGTATTGGGGGACATCCGCGATAAGGACTGCTTGAAGCGGGCCTGCCGGGGGGTGGATATTATTGTCCATGCCGCCGCAATCAAGCATGTTTCTTCTGCCGAATACAATCCATTCGAAGCGGTGAAGACTAATGTTCTGGGCGCTCAAAACATAATCGATGCCGCCGTTGAAGAGGGAGTCGAAAAAGTGGTGGCACTGAGTACGGACAAGGCCGTCAACCCAGTCAATCTTTATGGAGCCACCAAGCTGTGCGCGGATAAAATTTTTATCGCCGGAAACGCTTACGCCGAAAGAGTGACCCAATTCAGCGTTGTCCGGTATGGGAATGTGATCGGAAGCCGGGGCAGTGTGGTGACCATTTTTATTGAAAAAAGAAAATCGGGCGTTTTGCCGGTGACTCATGAAAAAATGACCCGTTTCTGGATTACGCTTCGCCAAAGCGTCGATTTTGTCTTGAAAAGTATCAAACAAATGCAAGGGGGCGAAATATTTGTTCCCAAGATTCCAAGTATGAAAGTGGTGGATCTTGCACAGGCATTTGCTCCGGAATGCAAAATCGAAATTATCGGGGTCCGGCCGGGAGAAAAATTGCACGAGGTCCTGCTCAGTGAATATGATTCCCGAAATGCTTTTGAGTTTGAAGATTATTTTGTCATCGTCCCGGATTTTGACTGGTATGAGTCGAATGTTTGGGCTACAGGGAGAAAGCTTCCGGAAGGGTTTTCCTACACCAGCGATACCAACAAGGTTTGGCTGGTGGTCGATGTCATGAGACAATTGTTAAAGGAGGAAAACATCAGCGGAAATGGACCGGAACTGGATTTTTGAAATGAGGTTTTGGGCGAGTCGATGGATGAAATAAGATCGGTAATGATTGCTTCCGATGCCTGGGCCCTGCCACTTGCGAAGCGAAGAGATCCTGCAGGTACGGTACGGGGGATAATGGATTTCCATATTCGCACTTCAGTTGTTGAATGCTCTCCAAAGAATTTCTTTCTTTACGTTTTTTCCGGGAAATTAACCTGCCGTGATTGACGTTCTTGCCACTGGGATCAAAAAATCCAAAAATGTCCTCCATTATTTTTTTGGCAAAGGTGCCGTGGGCAACCTGGGACCCATCCTGTTGGAGGCCGGTGAAAAAGGGGGGACGCCTCCGGTATTTTTTGTCGATCATTTTTTTCATAACCATTCGGAACTTATAAGGGGGTTTCTGCCTTCCCCTGCTGAAAATATTTTATTTGTAGATACTTCGAAGGAACCGACCACCCGTCAGGTGAATGTCTTGCGGGACAGGCTGGTGCAGGAGGGGAAGGACCACCCTTCGGCGGTGGTGGGTATCGGCGGAGGAGCCACGCTGGACGTGGCCAAGGCCATCTCCAATCTGCTGGCCAACGGGGGCCATGCGGAGCAGTACCAGGGATGGGATCTGGTGAAGGTGCCGGGAATATTCAAGGTGGGCATCCCCACCATTTCCGGTACTGGCGCCGAATCGACCCGCACCTGCGTGATGACCAATCCGCAAAACGGTTTGAAGCTGGGCATGAACAGCGACTTCACGGTGTACGATCTGTTGATCCTCGATCCAGACCTGACTCGGACCGTCCCCAGGGACCAGTATTTCTTCACGGGAATGGATTCTTATATTCATTGTATTGAATCCTTGCGGGGGAGTTACCGAAATGCCGTGGGAGACGCCTTTTCCGAGCAGAGTCTCAAATTGTGCCGGGAAGTATTTGGCGCGGAGGATATGATGTCCGAAGAAAACCGCGCCCGGCTTATGGTGGCTTCCTACCTCGGGGGTTGTGCGGTGGCCAGCAGTTACGTGGGGGTCCTTCATCCCTTTTCGGCGGGACTTTCGGTGGTGCTGGGGGTTCACCATGGATTGGCCAATTGTATCGTCATGACGGGCATGCAGGAATTTTATCCCGCTGAGGTGGAAGAATTTCTGCGTATGGCAGAGAGGCAAAAGGTGAACATCCCCAGGGGAATATGTCGGGGTCTCTCCCCCGAACAATTCGATTTTCTTTACCGGTCCACCATCATTCATGAAAAACCTCTGACCAATGCTCTGGGAAAAGAGTTTAAGAAAATTCTAACCCGGGAAAAGGTGGAAGAGATTTTCAGGCGTTTGTGACTCGATGAGTTTTAAAATTCCGTTCAGCGGCCGCGCGCACGATTTTACCCCGGAAGAGGAGCAGTCGGTCATCGAAGCCATGAGGGAATCAGATCCCTTGACTCAGGGGAAATGCCTCAGGGCGTTCGAAGAAAAGTTTCGCCGGTACTCGGGAGCCCGTCATGCGTTTGCGGTTAACAACGCGACTGCGGGCCTGGAGTTGGCCGCGCAATTGGTCTGCTTCAAACCGGGGGATGAAGTTCTTATTCCGGCGCACACATTCACCTCCTCCGCTTATCCTTTTGTCAAGAATGGAGCCAAAATCGTCTGGGTCGACATGGATCTTCAAACCCGGATTCCCATGCCGCAAATGTATGCCGAGCGCATTACCCCCCGGACCCGCGCCCTGGTTGTCGTTCATCTGTATGGGTATGGTGCGGATATGCCCGGGATCATGGAATTGGCCCGCCAGCATAACCTCTGGGTGATCGAGGATGCCGCCCAGGCCCTGGGGGTTCAAGTGGAGGAGAAAACTGCCGGAACGTTTGGCGACATCGGTGTTTTCTCGTTTCATTCGCATAAAAATATTTCCACTCTGGGCGAAGGAGGGATGTTCGTCACGAATCAGGACCCCATCGCTCGACTCATCCCCATGCTCCGGCATAACGGGCACTGTTCCTTCAATTTCGAAAGGGAGGACTACTGGGTTCCCGCGATGGGCAATGTGGACCTGCCCGAATTTGAGGGACAACCTCTGTGGCCTCATAATTTTTGTCTGGGAGAGGTGGAATGTGCCTTGGGAATCAAATTGCTGGACCGGATCGACCGGATCAACGCTGAAAAGCGCGAGCGGGCCTTATCCTTTATCGATGCAATGGGGGATTACCCGGAGATTGAATTTCACCGCGTGGGCTCGATCCGGCATAATTACCATTTACTGGCCGCCCGCCTGACGAACGGAAACCGGGACAGCTTGATCAGAAAAATGGCCCTCGAAAA
>PCWF01000136.1:0-1522 GCA_002796165.1 Nitrospinae bacterium CG11_big_fil_rev_8_21_14_0_20_56_8 | reverse complement strand
GTCGTTCAATATTTCCCCCTTTATCGGTACGATTTTTACAAGAAGGCGGGAATGGGGGAAGCTTCCTGCCCCAATGCCGATTTATTTTTCGACAACATGGTCTCCTTCCCGTTTCACCATCGGCTGACTGACTCCGATTTGGATTATATGCTATCAGCAACGCGGGCCGTACTCGATTCCATTCGGGGATAATCCTGCCCGGTGTGCGCGTCATCACCCTGAACAACCCGCCTGAATATTTTTCTCCCGGATCCTTTCCGCATGCCTTGTTCCCCTGGAAATATGGGGAAAACTATTAGATAATAAAGAAGTTAGGCCCTAAAAGGGGGTTTGACTTGGCCTGATGGAGATGGTAAAAAACGGGGATTAATTCCTTTACAATATGGGTGTTACGGCCATATTGCGGGGCACACGAATCGGGGCGAAAGGCCTCTCTTGGAGCACCAAATTTAATGGGATTGCGGATCTATCTTGCCGACTTGACCCACACGGGTGCGGGAATTGCCACGGAAGCGTTTCCCCTGAACGTGGGGCTGATGGCTTCTTATGCCCACAAGCGGTTTGGCAGGGAAATTGAGATTTCCTTATTCAAATATCCCCAGGATTTGCTGGAGGCGATGCGTGCGCATCCTCCCGATATTCTGGGGTGTAGCAATTATACTTGGAACGCCAACCTAGCCTATAACTTCACCCTGCTGGCAAAATCGTTAAATATAAATGCCTTGACGGTTTGGGGCGGGACGAATTATCCCTTTGAGTCGAGCCCTCAGGAGGAATTTTTGCGCAAGAGACCTGCGCTCGACGTGCATGTCTTCTATGAAGGGGAACAGGCGTTCGGGGAGGTTGTGGAAAGGATGCTGGCGACGGGGACGGCCCGGAACGCTTTGACCGAACCGATTCCGGGATGCCAGTTCATTTCTCCCTCCGATGGATCGTTTGTGTCGGGCCCATCGTTGCCCCGGATTCAGGATCTGGATTCCATCCCGTCTCCGTATGTCACCGGTTGGTTGGACAAGTTTTTTGACGGGGTGTTGACCCCTCTGCTGGAAACCGCGCGAGGATGCCCCTTCGCCTGCAATTTCTGCAATGCGGGTGACGATTATTATACTCGGGTCAATAAGTTCAGCGACGATTATGTCCGGGAAGAACTCACTTATGTCGCGCGCAAAGCCTCCCGGGCCGGGGTAGGGCACGCCACCCTGGCGGACAACAATTTTGGAATGATCCCCCGCGACGCTAAAACGGTCCGCGTTATTCATGATTTGCAGACGCAATATCATTGGCCGGCCAGCCTGACCGTATGGACGGGAAAAAATTCGCGACAGCGGGTGATTGAAGCCACCCGTCTGCTGGGTTCTTCGTTGAGTATTTCCATGTCGGTCCAGTCCCTCGACAACGAGGTTCTGAAGAACATCAAACGGGACAACATCCGTTTGGAGGATTTCCGCGCCATCGCCGATGAACTGAGTAACCAGGAGAGGCCCCAGCATTCCGAAGTGATCATGCCCTTGCCCGGAGAGGA
>PCWF01000037.1 GCA_002796165.1 Nitrospinae bacterium CG11_big_fil_rev_8_21_14_0_20_56_8 | reverse complement strand
AAATCGGCCGATCCACCGCTCCCCATAATCCAGCGATTCCACTCCATCGGTGTCGCGCACAGAATCGGCGAACTGCCGGATATGTTCGAGCCGGTCCGCCCCTTCCTTGAATTTAAGGTTGAAGGATGCGGGTAAGGGATTGATGTCCAGTCCTTCGATGACTTCGGATTTTCCCGCAAAGTCTTTTTTGAAATTTTCCCAGGCCTGCTCGCGGGAATTGAAGGTGACCGATTCCACAAAGCCGTTCTGCCTCGCGGTTTGCTCGATCTGGTGAAGCTGGCTCTGCGTCAAATCGTCATTCAAATAGATAATGAGTTGCACCTGCCCGCTCCAGGTGGACAGGAAAGAGTTGAGATTGACGAAAATAACCAGAAACACCCCAAGGATGGAAAGCGCGATGGCGATGGTGGCGACCGAGACAAAAAACACCTGCGTGTTCGACCGGATATTGGAACCGGTGGTGCTGGCCACCCGTATGATGAATGCGATCAGGGTTTTCAAGGTTTGATTCGTTGCCCCCGGCTGAGCATGATCACAGGGTGCTTCCCGGAGCGGACCATTTCCTGGCTGTGCGTGGCGAAAATCACCGTGACACCCCGGTCCTGCGCCTCTTCGAACAATCTTAAAATTTCGATTCCGATTTCAGGATCCAGATTACCGGTGGGCTCATCGGCCAGGATCAGGTCGGGTGAATTGACCAAAGCCCGGGCGATGGCGGCGCGTTGTTGCTCCCCTCCCGAAAGCTGGCGCGGATAAAAATCCTTTTTGTTGGTCAAACCGACGTCCCTTAAGGCTTCCCAGGTCTTTTGCCGGATCAACCTGCGTTCCGTGCCAATGATTTCCTGGGCAAAGGCGACATTCTCAAAAACAGTCTTGCGCGGGAGCAGTTTATAATCCTGAAACACGATCCCGATGCGGCGCCGCAATAGAAACACGTTGCTTTCGTTCAGCTTGACGATGTTGATCCCGTGCACCAGGACTTGTCCCCGGTCGAAATTTTCCCAGCCGTAGAGAATTCTCAACAAGGTGGTTTTGCCCGCTCCGCTGGGGCCCGTCAAAAAAACGAATTCACCCCTTCGGACGGACAGGGAAATATCATTCAGAGCAGGTGCGGCTCCGCCGTAGGTCTTGTACAGGTTGAAAATCTGGATCATTTCGAGCGGGGGTTTGAATCGGAAACTTCAGATATTCAATGAGGGCGGGGGATATCCCTCATTCAACAGGGATTCCAAGGATGTCTCAGGGGTTGCTCTTGGAATCTTCAACATGATATTCGTTTTCCCCGGACAATTCATCCATCATAATGAAATCACTTTGGTCGAAGTCGTCGGTCAGAAATTCCTGGGCTATCAGGGACGTGGTACCCGGTCCGTAAAATTGCAGGATCTGCTCTTCGGACAACATATCGAAGTTGATAAAGGTTTTGACGATCAATCGTTCATCCTCCAGGGTATAGGCGAACACCCCCACCGGGCATGGGAGGAACCCCTCGTTTTCACCGAACGTCAGCAGGGCCTCTCCCATGTAGGCATCAAGTTTCAAAATGCAATTTTCCATGGTGTCGGTTCGTTGGCTGAACCGGTCGATACAATGGGAGGTGTAATAGATTTGCGCGTGGGCAAAGGATTGATACAACTTCCCCTTGTCCGTAGACTCCGTTTTGGCGGGTGAAAAGAGGGAAACAAAACCTCCTTTTTCGAAATCGATCAGGAACAGGATATCCTTGCCGAATTTCCGGCTGGCTTTCCGGGTGATCTCCTGCATGAACTTCTGCCGCTTGCGGATGGAGATGCGCCCCTGCTTCCGAAATTTCTTCTGGAACTCGGATTTGAGGTATTTTTCGATCTGAAATTTCTTGTATTCGTAATCGGGGTTTTTCATCATTATGACTCTTTGGACCTTCCTTAATTAAATTGACAACCGCTTTTTTTATTATAACCTATCCCTGGAGAGGATGAAGGGTTAAATCTATGAAAATATTTGTTTTTATTGGATATATCTTTTAATTGGCATGCCCGTCACGATCAAAATTTTTGGGGGTCTCCTCCTTGCCACCCTCCTGCTTCACACGGCTCTCAATTTCATGGTGGGAAACATCGAGGACTTTGAAGCCGTTCCCCTTCCTCCAAAAATCCAACAGCAGGCGACCTCCACCCATCCCGTCCTAAAAATCGATGCGATGTCCAAAGACAATTGGACCCTGGTCGATTTTTCCACCCGCAAAACTTTTCAAGTGAATGATCTCGAAAAAAACCGGAATCAGCTTTCCTCGATCCCCTGGGATCTGGCTTTTCAAAGGACCAAGATCATGAGCAACGGGGGCGAACTCAACCCGCAGGGTCAGGTCGGCGTGGTCAACCTCGGTCCGGTCGATTTCGACACAGTTCAATCCGCTCCGGTAGCCGATTACCAGGTTGTCACCCGTTCATTCGGGAAAGTGCTCAACAAAGCACTTTCCGATTGGTACAACTACAGGACCCGAACGCATAATGTGGAATCGCAACGCAACGTCTATGTCGTTCGAACGCACGACGGTCATTTTTTGAAAATGCGCATTCTCAATTACTATTGTAACAAGAATGAGAAGGATTGTCTCACCGGCATGTGCCGGAGGGACGAGGCGGCCTGTTACACGGTCGAATATGTCTATCAACCCGATGGAAGCCGGACCTTTCCCGTCCCTGAAGCGGCAACGCAAGTGGTTCAAAAGCGTGCGGTGGACACCCCTTGACCCCACGAATCCTTTTTCTGAGTCTCCTGATGATCCTTCCCGCTTGCGGGGAAAGCGAGTCCCTGGACATGGTTCTTATTCCGGGGGGCTCCTTTGAATTGGGAATCGATCCCCAACACTCGAAGGAATTTTTCAATTTTCCGCAGAGCGCCGCGCTCAATGCCCGTCCCGCGCAAAAATTACAACTGCCTGCGTTTTACATGGATCGGTTCGAGGTAACCTATGGGGATTTCATGCGATTCAAACCCCGGGCCAAGTACGACGTGGCCTCACCCAACGAGCCGATTCGGGGCGTAAGCTGGTATGAGGCCGATGCCTACTGCCTTTGGACCGGGAAACGGCTTCCTACAGAGTTTGAATGGGAAAAGGCCGCCCGTGGGTCCGATGGACGGCTATTTGTGTGGGGAAACGATTTCGAGTTGAGCCGCGCCAACCTGGGCCAAACGGTCAAGCCGGTGGGGTATTCCAAAACCGATCTCAGTATCTTCGGGGTTTCGGACATGAATGGAAACGTCGCCGAATGGACGCGAAGCTGGTATGAACCCTACCCCAATTCGGATTACAAAGATGACAACTTCGGAAAAAGGTTCAAGGTGACCCGGGGTGGGGCCGTGCACAAGAGCGAACACGGCTTCATGAAAGAATTCACCATGATTCCGTATCGAAACTTCGCCCCCGCCGCTTCCCGTTTCTGGGATACCGGTTTCCGCTGTGCCCGCTCCGTCAAGGCTCCACGTCGATAACGGGCATCGACAGGGCTCTGCCCTGCGCCGTTTAAAACCCGGGCATCTCAATCCCCCCTTCGTAAATCCCCGAATTCCCGAACGCACCCGGAAATATTACCCGCAGGTCACTCCTCTGACGATCCCGTTGGGTCCACCCGGGGACTCGATCCGTCGAGAATCGGCGGGAAGACGAGGGAGACGGGAGCGGAAGAGCGATCCCCCCGGCTCTTCACCTCATCGTGGGACGACGATTCCTGATCCCGGCGTGGTTCCGAACCATAACCAGCATATTGGGACTTACTCTCCCCTCCTCCAGTACGGGGGGACCATGATTCTTTTTCGTTGCCCGGTTCCGGCCTTTCGGATTGTGGGGCGTTATAGCCATTTTGCGGAAGCGGCGCGGAAACATCCTGCACGGGACCTTCCGGAGCGGGAGAATTTCCCTGGGGCTGTCCTCCCGGCCTTTGCGGCCGATTGTGACGTCCCCGGTTTTGCATGGACCGCCGTCCCTGGGATGACCTCCGGGGATATCGGCGTTTTCCGGGATGTGGGCGCCCGTCCCGTTTTGGACGCGGGGCCTGGGCAATTGGAGCCTCGTCCGTTTTTTCCTCCTTGTTGTCCGCAATCGGAGCGGCGGCCGGGGCCTCTTCGGGTTTGGGCATGGAAAACACCTTGAACTCCCGTCCTTTGGGCTTCGGGGGCAACTCGCCTTCCTTGCGGTATTCGATGACATTGTACTGAAATTCTTCAAACGTAATTCCCGGCTTCGCATGGAAATGAATTTTCAGGGCCAATTTCTCCTGCAGATCCTTCAAATAATCCATTTTGTAATTGAGGAAATAGGAAACCACTTCAGGGAGGACTTCGACAGAAAGCTCTTTAACCCGGCCATCGGCGACCACTTCCTGAATTTTCCGCGCGACGCTCAGGGTATTCGCCCCCACGGTTTTGACGTGGCCGAACCCGTGGCAACGGGGACATTTTTCAAAGATTCCTTCCCCCACCGGGGGCGACATCCGCTGGCGGGACATTTCCATAATGCCGAATTTGGAAATTCGCGACAGATTAATGCGCGCCTTATCCAGCTTGAAGGCTTTTTTAAGCTGTTTTTCCACCTGCGCCTTGTTCTTCTTCTGAAACATGTCGATAAAATCGATCACGATCAAACCACCCAGGTCCCGTAACCGGAGTTGGCGGGCAATTTCGTCGGCGGCCTCCATATTGGTTCTCACCGCCGTCGTTTCGAGTTCGCTCGAACTCGTGGTCTTACCGGAATTGACATCGATGGCCACCATCGCCTCCCCGATATCGAAAACCAGGGAGCCGCCAGAATGAAGCGGCACGGAGCGGTTGTAAATCGATTCGATTTGCTCTTCGACATTGAAATGAGAAAAAATGGGCCGGATATCCTGATACAACTTGACCCGGCTTTGCATTCGCGGCATCACCATCTTGATGAATTGCCGGAGGATCTTGTGCGATTTCACGTTGTCCACCCAGATCTCGTCCATATCGGTCGTGAAATGATCGCGCACCGTCCGTTGCACCATGTCGGCCTCCTGGTACAGCAAGAGCGGGGGCTCCTGTTCCGTGCTGTTGATCGACTCTTCCAGGTTCTCCCAGATCTTGAGAAGCATTTGCAGATCTTTCTGCAATTCAAGCTTGGTGCGCCCCAGGCCGGCCGTGCGTATGATGAGCCCCATGTTTTCAGGAAGCTGAAAATCGCTGACGATATCGCGGAGTTTTTTGCGTTCGGATTCGTCCTCGATCTTTCGGGAGATTCCGCTGGCCCCTCCCCCGAACGTGAGAACCAGGAATCGGCCGGGAATAGAGACGGAATTGGTCAGCGATGGCCCTTTGTGGTCCCTTCCCTCCTTGACCACCTGAACCAGAATTTTTTG
>PCWF01000151.1:26981-27710 GCA_002796165.1 Nitrospinae bacterium CG11_big_fil_rev_8_21_14_0_20_56_8 | reverse complement strand
TGATGCCGGGCGACCGGGTCCGCGTTGTGGCGCCGCGCGCCAAAATGAAGGAGATCGGCGCGTTTTTAGGCGATTCCTACCGCGATGTCAGCCAGGTGGATATTCTGACCTTCAGCCTGGGACTGGTGTTCGGATTATTCCTGGGCATTCTGCCTTTGCCGGTACCGGGGGACATTACCATTCGCTTGGGATTTGCCGGGGGGCCGCTGATCATGGGACTGGTATTGGGAGCATGGAGCCGTTCGGGGACCCTCGTTTGGGGGATTCCCTATGCGGCCAACATGACCCTGCGCCAAATCGGCTTGCTCCTGTTTCTCGCGGGAATTGGAACCCGCGCCGGATCCGGCCTGGCCTCCATCATTGCCCAGGGGGGCGCACTGACCCTCTTTGTGTCCGGGGCCGTGATCACCTTTTCCGTTGCCTTTCTGGCCCTGTGGGTGGGATACCGCTGGTTGAAAATTCCGTTCAGCGTGCTCACCGGAATGGTAGCGGGAATACACACGCAACCCGCCGTTCTGGGATTCGCCCTGGATCAAACGCAGGACGATTTTCCCAATCTCGGCTACGCATCGGTGTTTCCCCTTGCCACGGTGCTGAAAATACTCCTCGCGCAAATTTTGCTTCTTCCCACGGGAGGCTTCCAATAAGGGACGCAACTCTGTGCCCTTATCGGGGTCCACACCTGTAGTGAACCTCTCACCAGTTGCGGCCCATTTCCCGAGGCGTGGC
>PCWF01000151.1:23407-26972 GCA_002796165.1 Nitrospinae bacterium CG11_big_fil_rev_8_21_14_0_20_56_8 | reverse complement strand
TTCCCGGTTGAACTTAATTTTCGCGCTTCACTTCGCGTCTTTCGGGAAGGGTAATGACAAAGGTGCTTCCCTTGCCCGGATGACTGGTGACCTCAATCTTTCCCCCGTGCCGCTCGATAATTTTATTGCAGATGAACAACCCCATTCCCGTTCCCTGAATCACCGAGCTTGAATGCAACCGTTTAAACGGTTTGAAAATTTGACCGATAAATTTCTCAGGGAAACCGATCCCGTTGTCTTCAACAAAAACTTCCCAAAACCCGTTACCCAATGGGAAACTGGTGATGGATATTTCCGGGGACCGGTCCGGATGGCAGTATTTCAGGGAATTGGAAATCAGATTTTGAAAGAGTTGCCGCATCTGCAGTTGATCGGCCTCAAGGGTGGGGAGATCTCCGACGGTAATTTTTCCCTTTTTTTCCTCAATTGAGGCTTCCAGGTCCTCCAGCACTTCATCGACAATTTCCTGAAAATGAATTGCTTTTAACTGCAAACCCGAAAACGACATCCGGGAATAGGCCAGCAGGTCGTCAATCAGAGCCTGCATTCTTAACGAGGCTTTTTGCATGCGTTCAATATAATCGACACCTCCCGGATCGATCTGGTCTCGGTAAACATTTTTTAACCGGTCGCCAAACAATATGATCTTCCTCAGAGGTTCTTGAAGATCATGGGAAGCCGTATAGGTGAACCCCTCCAGTTCCTCATTCATCTTTTGCAACTCGGACATGTAGGTATTGAGCTTCTCCTCCGCCTTTTTCTTGTCCGTGATATCGATGCAAATCCCGCAAATCCCGACGATCTCCTCCTTGCTGTTTTTGATCGGGAATTTCGTCACGAGGGACGTGTGCAAACCGTCTTCATGGCGGGCCACTTCCTCGAAACACATGGGGACTCCTTTTTTGATGACCTCCTGATCGTTGGCGACAAAGGAATCGGCAAATTCCGGAGGAAACAATTCGTAATCCGTTTTACCCATAATTTCATCCTTGGAGAATTTAGAAATCTTTGCAAATTCATCATTGGCCATCAGATAAACACCCTTAAGGTCCTTCATAAAAATCAGGGCCGGGGTATGTTTTATCAGATCTTCCAACCGCCGCTGGGATTCCCAAAACGAATGTTCCGCATCTTTCCGCCAGGTCACGTCCGTGATAAATCCTTCCAGAGCCTCAAGCTCCCCCGCGGCATTGAAAACCCCCTCCCCCCGTTCCCAGACATGTTTCTCCCGCCCATGCTTGTCGATGATCCGGTAATTGAGTTTGAACGGCCGGCACCCGCGGAGACCTTCCTGAACTTCATTCCAGACCCTTTCCCGATCCTCGGGATGGATCACATCCGTTCCAAAGGAAATTTTTCCCAGGAGGAATTCCTCCGGGGTAAAGCCGGTAAGCGCTTTGCAACCTTCGCTGACATAATCCACCGGCCATTCTTTTGAATTGAGACAACAGTAAACCATTCCGGGAAGGAGATCCGACAGAACCGTCAATTTTCTTTCGCTCTCCTTCAGGGCTTGATTTGTAAAAGCCAGTTCCTCTGCAAAGACCCGGGATTTTTCCCGTTCTATTTCAACTTCCACCACAAGGTTGTTGGCCGGGCCGATTTTTGTTTCGTTTCCTTTCTGGAAAACGTAGCCCCTCAGTTCATTTTCTATCAAAACCGATTTCAAGGATGAGACCAGGGCATGCAAAATCTTCCCCTTGGACCGCGAAATTTTTTTCCTGGAAAAAATCAAGGCAATAAAAAAATTCCTATTGGTAAAGATGCCTCCGAAACAAAAAATGGATCTTATATCGTGAGGGACGAAACCATCTGCTGGGGGCCCATTGAGTTGGGCTTCTCCGGTATGTTCCCTTAGAAAAAATCCAAATCCGTGGTCCTTTCGATCCAATTTCCGTTCGGTTTTGTTTCCTTGAGGATCCGGTGCCTCAAGGCCGATTTGTTGGATCATATCGGCAAATAAAGGGAACCTCCTCATCTCCATGGGGTCGTCCAGACACAGGGCGCGGGGAAAATTTGAAAAATTTTCATCGAGATGGGTTTTCTCGCCGTTTATCGAGGCCATGAGCGCAAGAAAGCGGCTATTCCCGGAAAGCGGGGGGCTGGCGGGGCGGTCCCCTTGAATGAGGTTTTTCAAATCTGCGGGAAAGGCGGAATAAGCGCAGGATTTGTAAATTTGACAAAAGGAAATTTCATGGCTTCCTTCGTTAGAAGAAAATATTTCATAAAGCGTTTGCGCATACGCCTGGCAAGTCTCTTCCGTCGATGCAAACCCCCGGGACCGTTCTTTTAGAAATTCAGAAATCAAAATTATTTTTTGAAAATCCAAATCTTGAAAAGAGAATCGCATGAATTTCCTGCCTTAAAATAGCTCTTCTATATAGATAAGTTACCGTGCATCACAGTATTCATTTTTGAAGGAAAACGCATTTCCTTATTGTATGATCCAAACAAGCAAGTTGATCTGATTTTTCCATAATATTTTTGGATTTCCCTTAATTCAGCGATCCGCGTAACACGGCCCCATGTGGGGAATGGATCGGGAATCAAGCCGGGGTTCCCTTGGAACTCTTGGAGAATCAAAAATTTCATCTTCTCTCCCCTGTCAGTCTAATTCTCCCGCCCTCACGTTTTGGACAAAAGGGAAATATCCTTGAGGCTTCCGCCAAGCCGGGATTGCTGATATCCTTTTCGAACCAGGAGGCCCAATGAAAAATCCTGCTTACTTTTGTGGGGAAGTTACAATGTCGCGCATCATTGGCTACCTGTTATTATGCTTGATTTCATCCCTGTTCTTCCTTATATCCTCCAAGCCCGCATCAGCGGTCCCTCCCCTCGTTACCGGTGATGTTCCTACCGCCGACAAGGGCACCATGGAAGTTTTTCTGGGAACACGATACCGGAAAACGGAAAAAATCGAACGCCAACTGCCCTTTGAAGAAATTGTTCTTGGAATCTCAAACTGGCAGGAACTTACGTTCGAGATCCCCTACCTCGTCAATACTTCTCCCCAAGGCAGATTCCAGGGATTCGGGGATGCCGTCCTGGGAACGAAAATACAGTTTTTAGAGGAGGACGAAACTAATCCCGGTATGGCGCTTTCCTTCGAGGCAAAACTCGATAACGGAAACCAGCGCAAGGGTCTGGGGTCAGGCGCAACCGATTTCGACCTCCGATGGCGAATGCAAAAAACCCGGGCATGGTTTACCGGGATCGGAAACGTGGGGTACACGTTCACCGGAGAACCCCGGGTTGAAGGGATCCGTGAGAAGAAACGCGACGTATGGCTACTGGCGTTTGCCCAGGAATACCGGATCTCCACCCCAATAAAGCTTCTTTCAGAGATTTACTGGAAAACCAACGATGCCGCCGATGGTCCTGATACTTTTGCAGGCAACATCGGATTCAAATACACTCCATTCCCCGGATTGCAGATCCACACTGCGGTCGGAAAAAGCCTGCGCGTGAATAATCGTGGCGGACCCGATCTGCTGATATACGGCGGCCTGAAAATGGAATTCTCGATGAAATAAGCAAAAATCCCCCCAGATTTTCTTGCCGGGAG
>PCWF01000151.1:20297-23347 GCA_002796165.1 Nitrospinae bacterium CG11_big_fil_rev_8_21_14_0_20_56_8 | reverse complement strand
GTTGTGCTTCGACGGGCTCAGCACGACACTTTCGGTGCCTTTCTCCCACTTATGCAAAGGTCTCCCGTGGAGGCGCCTGTGAGAACGCGCCCAATGCGGCTTATAGTTAAAGATTAATTCAGGTGACATTTACCCCCATCCGATTATATATTGAACGGTGTATTTATCCGTTCGGTCTTCCGAGGATTGCATGGGGAGGAAAATTTTATCCTGGCACGGTCTCACGGTTTTTACCGTGTTTTTGCTAGCCACCTTTTGGGAATTTTATCTTGAAGATTTTTTCCCCGGCGGGGAGCCCGAATCCATCGCCGACCGCTGGGAGTTTGTCCTCACAAGCTGTATTTTCGTCGTGATGGGCCTGGCCGTCTCCAGCATCATTTCCTTCCAATTTCTTAAGAAAATGCAATTTGCAGAGAGGGAACTGATGGAAGGACTGGATATGTTCCAGCAAATTCTCCATAACGCCCATGACGCCATTGTCACCGTGGATGGGGAAGGCGTGGTTACCATGTGGAACCAACAGGCCGAACAACTGTTCGGTTGGAGTGCCGAAGAGGCGGCGGGGAAAAACGTCTCCGACCTCGTTATTCCTCCCGATCATCGGGAAGCCCACAAGGCGGGGCTTAAGCGATATATCCTTACCGGCAAGGGGTCGTTTTTAAGAACAAACCTGGAACTCCAGGCGCGTCATAAAAATGGAAAAGAATTCCCCATTGAACTGACCATCTCCGCCAATAATTTCGAAAATCATCATGTTTTTACCGGCATCATCCGGGACATCACTGAACGCAAGGAAATAGAGGAAAGGCTTAAGATCCTTTCCATCCGGGATGGGCTGACCGGGGTGGGCAACCGCCGGTTTTTTGATGAAGTGATGCAAAAAGAATGGAAACTCGGGTTGAGAAATCAAAAACCACTTTCTCTCATTTTGCTGGACATCGATTATTTTAAAAATTACAACGATGCCTATGGCCATCCCGCCGGGGACCGCTGTTTAAAAGAAATCGCCGATGTCATCGTCAGTTCATTGCACCGTCCGGCGGATCACGTCGCCCGCTACGGGGGCGAAGAATTTGTGATTCTTATGCCCGACACCGATGCAAAGGGCGTTCTCTCGATTGGTGAAAATATAAGAGCCAATATAGAAACCAGGAAGGTCGAGCACAGTCAAAGCAAGGTAAGCGCCTATGTGACCGCAAGCCTGGGATGTGCCACGATCATTCCAAGTCCGGATCCCTCCCCGGCGGATTTTTTGAAAACGGCGGACAGGGCCCTTTACCAGGCCAAAAAGCAGAATCGGAACCAGGTGGTCTTTTTAAGTCCTTAGCGTTTGAACCCGGCAAGGAAAATTTCTACCTTTCGTCCCGCACCACCTCCCCTCATCCCGCAAAATCGTATTTCCCGAAAGCGAGTTTCCAGACAGGAAAATTTTATTGGAGGACAAGGTTTCGTTTGCATTGGAATAACCATTTACCTTGCCTCATAAAAAACCCCACCACATCCGCTAAAGATAAAAATGTGAATGAGGGCGAGGCCAAAGAAATAAAGTTTTGGCGGTTGGTCCTGGCTCATGTCAAATTGGTAATCAGTGGTCGCACTTCGGTTTTTGGCATTCCTTGAAGTTTTTGCATTTTTTAAATTCGTCAATTTCTTCAGCATTATTTTTATAAACTGCTATGCCAACACCTTTTCCCAAGCATTCTTTTAATTTTTGAACCGGTTGGCAACTGTCTTTGATGAAGCAGGAAATTTTGGTCTTACTCTTATTAAAGGAACGTTTAAGAAGCCATAACAAATGATCGTCTCCTGAAGCGAAAGAGATTCCAACAAACACCCAATGATTGTAATTCTCCATTGCTCGCTTCAAGTGCTCCCATTGGGGCCTCAGGATCGTGTTCTGCAGGCCGGGCATGGAGCTGTTACCCACGACCTCTTCCTTGAAAGACGCAGGCGAAACAATCAACGCCTGCCGGAAATCCAAAAGCATGGGATCCCCGGTTGGCTTGTAGCCCGTTTCCTTGAGGGGAGTGTCGTCATAGGATTCGGACCATCCCGTCCATCCCTGATTCAAGCGCCATTGGGAACGGGAAGTCCATTTCAAAGACCCGTGAGGCCGGATTATGGGAATTTTACCTTCCATGGATTTTCCGTCTCCAGGATAATAATATTGAACCCCATCCGCATCATCAAAGGTCGTGTCGTAATTAAGATTGACAACGGCGCAGATTTCGCCAAATTTACTATTTACATTTTCCAAAAAATTTTTATAGACGCCGTTTGATTTCTCCACCCCATACACCTCTTTAACCAAAGTGCGAAGGTCCCAAATAGCGAGTTCAGCCAGAT
Organism: Nitrospinae bacterium CG11_big_fil_rev_8_21_14_0_20_56_8; assembly: GCA_002796165.1. Taxonomy (GTDB): domain Bacteria; phylum Nitrospinota; class Nitrospinia; order Nitrospinales; family VA-1; genus 21-14-0-20-56-8. The sequence goes on along the minus strand of PCWF01000151.1, from coordinate 21,001 downwards.
AATATTCATCAGGCAATAGGCTTTGGTTCATGAGCCGGAACTGGAAGCTGTAATGCCCCGCCCGCCAATTGTAATTTTCGGGCCACTTGTGGTTTGCGAGATCATTGAATCTATGAAGTGTTTCCGGCTTTTCCCGGACAATGCCCGAACACACCAAGCTCCGGTAAATAAACAGGTCATTCCAGGTTTTATAAAGGCTCGTTTCTTTGTGAACCACATCCCTGTATAGGTTTAGCGCGGGATAACCTATTTCCCATTGTTTAGGAAGGTTTTCGAAAAATTTCGAATCAGTAGGCACGGGTTGACCATTTTCTGTATCCCCTGATCCCGCCGTTGCGCCAGACCCCAGAAACAATACAATTTTATTATTTTCACTCATTGTGACCTTCCCCCATTTCAATTGAGCCCAGCATGGAAAGCCTAACAGCATGCTGAAAAACTCCAAAAATGTCATCCTGAGTCCTTCGCCAAGCCCAGGATAAACTCCGCGAAGGATCCAGCCGGATTGGTAAATTCAAGCTGGACAAGGGTTTTGGGCAAGATTCTTCGGCGCTGACGCGCCTCAGAATGACAGACATGGTGTCATCCTGAGCCCTTTTAAATGTCATCCTGAGCCTTTGGCGAAGGATCTGGCTGGAACATAATTGGGGCATGCTTCATACTATCGACGCAAGATTCTTCGCCGCACTGCGGCTCAGAATGAC
>PCWF01000151.1:2883-20291 GCA_002796165.1 Nitrospinae bacterium CG11_big_fil_rev_8_21_14_0_20_56_8 | reverse complement strand
AAGAGTTTTCCAGCACCCTGCTAAATCTGAATCGCCGCTTCCGCCTTGGCCTTTTGCCGTGGCCGGGGACGAACCTTAACCTTCACGTCCACCTGTTGATCCAGCTTGTTGAGGATGCTTATCAGACGGTCAACGGTAAACCGTTTAAGGCTCGGCTTACGGATTCGAACAAAGTCGGCGTGCGGTACACCGGTCAGCTTTTCCGCTTTCCGGGTGGACAATTTCCGATCATCCAGAATGCCGATGATTTGGGCGGCAAGGATGGCTTTAAGCTGTTCAATATCGGCGTTCGGGTAGCCAAAATCGCGGAAGATGTTTCCACTCCCACGCACAATTTCCAATTTTTCTTTTTTGGTCATTTCCATAACTCCTTCAGTATCTTGATCCTTTGCTTAATCAGGTCTATGTCCTGCTTCGGGGTCTTGATTCCGGTTTTTGATTTTTTCTGGAATGCATGAATAACCCAGATATCAGTTCCGATTTGTAAAGCATAGACTGCGCGGTAAGCGTTGGACCTGAATTGCAGGGCAATTTCAATAACGCCCGATCCAAGACCCCTCATCGGTTTGGCGATTTCACCCTTCCGGCCTTCGGCGGCAAGGATCGGTGCTTCCAATATCTCCTGCTTTGCCCCTTGGGGAAACTTCTCAAATTCTTTCCGCGCCGCCTTAATCCATGATACAGGTCTTGTAATCAGACTCATAAAATAATGGTGTTAAATTTGACACCATATGTCAACCTTTTCTTTCCAAGGCGTAAACTTATAAAGGAACGGTCACCCGAAAAAAACGTGTTCAAGGAAAATTTCTACCTTTCGTCCCCCGGCCCCACCTCCCCTCCTTCCGCCATCCAGGCCTGCAGGTTCCCCAAACTGCCCGTAAGAATGGGAATATTTTGAACAAGTGGCGGGGTTTTGGCCCCAATCCGCGCATAATCCGGGACCGGATTCGGGGGAAACCGGTCAAATGCCCTCATGCCCCGGCTTGCCAATTCGCGTCCCGGGGCCTATCTTTCTAACAGGATGCTGAAAAACTCTTTCGGGTGTCATTCTGAGCCGCAATGCGGCGAAGAATCCTGCCCGAAACCCTTGCCCAGCTAGAATTTACCAATCCGGCTGGATCCTTCGCGGAGTTTATCCTGAGCTTGGCGAAGGACTCGGGATGACATTTTCCTGGTTTTTCAGCACCCTCCTAATGAGGAGGTGAGGACATGAGCCAAATATTTTTTTACATTTTGTTTGTGATTGTCCTGTTCGGAACCGTTGAATTCTGGAGCCATCATCTGCACAAATAAATACGGCCGGGATTTCCGATTTTCCCCGATCGCGATCGCGGGGTGGCTTTGGAGGATAAGCGCGAACGCCCCGCAATCCACGGACCGGGGGGAATTATTTGACCGGCAGGCCGTGCGTGGCCCGGTAATTCAGATCGATCACAAACTTGCGAATGAAAGCGCCGGTTTCGGCATCGCGCAATTCCACCCATCCGTCCGGCGATTTGCAAAGTGCCAGCCAGAATCCGATCTCCTCTTTTTCATCGGTCATAACGGTTTCCCATTTCCGGCTGACGTACACATACTTTCCCTCCTCTTCGGTTCTCTCGATGATCCCCGGTTTAACCCGGATGATGTCCGTCTTCCTGCAGGCCGGCTCGGGGTCCTTGGGCTCCGGCAATTTGCTGATCTCCAGGTAAACCAGGGAGGCCACCAGCAATATCCCGATGGCGGTCATGAGTGTTTTAGGCGAAGCGAACATGAAGCGATCTCGTCAGCCAGACGTTTCTTCATTTCAATAGAGGGCCACCACAAAATACCAGACATCCTCCTCTTCCTCAATCCGCCAATTATCCAAGGCCCCATTTCCCCATCCTCAAGTCGGGGACCAGAAATCGAAGGACCGGTCCCCTGCGAGGATTTCCAATGAATCCTCGAAATTTCCGAAAGAGTGCGATAGAATTCATTTTACTCCGGCCACAATCGGGAGAAGGTTGGATCGTACTGCTTTGCATAGGGAGCGGCCCCTGGCGGTTCACTTGAGGGAACCGGTGAAAATTTCCCGATGCCAAGGGTCGGCTCTTTAAATTTTAGGCCCGCGAGCGAATGATCCGTACCCTCATCCATCGTAAGAAGCGCCCTTAAATCGTTCGGTTATGACCCAAGGCGGCGGAAAAATCAAACCCAGCGAGGTGGTGAAAGACTGGGCGCTCACTCCCCCCACCATTTTTTTTCGCCTGCAAAATGCATTGGCGAACCCCAACACCTCCTTCAAGGAATTCTCCGTAATTATCGAGAAGGACCCGGCCCTCACCGTGCGCCTGTTGAAAATCGTCAACAGCCCCATGTATGGATTTTCTGAAGAAGTTCAAACCATCGAGCACGCGCTGAACATCATCGGGACCGAGCAGTTGAGCGAGTTGGCTCTGGCCACCAGCGTCGCCCGGCAGTTCACCGGGATTCCCCGCGGCCTGGTGGACATGGACTCCTTCTGGCGGCATGCCATGGGTTGCGGGCTGGCCGCCCGGTTTATCGCCCAGCAACGGAAGCAGGAAAACCTCGAGAGTTATTACACCGCCGGGATGCTTCAAAATATGGGGAGCCTGATTCTCTTTCAGAAATTTCCGCAACAATGCGTGGAAATCATGCGCCGATGCCGGGAAACCAAAGAACAGATCTTCGACGTGGAACGGGAAATCCTCGGCGCCAGTCACGCCAAGTTGGGGGGCACCCTGCTTAAAAAATGGAACCTTCCGGGAAGGCTGGTCGAACCGGTCCTGTACCATCATCGGCCCGCGCTGGCCAAGGAATACCCCATCGCCACCGCCATCGTCCACGTTGCCGACATCATGGTGTGCGAATTGAAACTGGGGTTCACCGGGGACACGGCGGTTTCCGGTCCCAGCGAGTACGCCATGAAAATTCTCGGGTTCACGGAATGGCCCATGAAGGAACTGGAAGAACAAATCAAGGATAAATTTTACGACCTCATATTTTTCTCCAAAGATTCCATGATTTACTGATGGCAAAGCACAAACGGAAAAGGAGACCTTATGTCTGACGAAATTCTCGGAAATCTGGGTCCGCTGAGAAAACTGGCCGGGATTTGGGAAGGTGACCGGGGCGACGACACCGCCCCCTCCGACGACCGGGGAACGGAAACGAACAAGTTTCGCGAGCGGATCACTTTCGATCCCATGGGGCCCGTGAATAACCACGAGCAAAGTCTTTACGGGCTACGCTATGCCACCATGGCCTGGCGGCTGGGCGAACCCGATCCGTTTCATGAAGAGGTGGGGTACTGGTTATGGGATGGATCTCAAAAACAGGTCTTCCGCTGTTTCATCGTTCCCCGGGGAATCACCGTGCTTGCGGGAGGCAAGGTGGAACCGGACGCGAAATCCTTTCGTTTAACCGCTGAAGTGGGTTCCGATATTTACGGCATTTGTTCCAACCCGTTTCTGGACCGGGAATTCAAAACCGTGCGCTACGAATTACAAGTCACGATCCACGACGCGCAAACCTTCAGTTACGAAGAAGACACGGTGATCCAGATCAAGAACCAACCCACCCTTTTCCATCACGTGGATAAAAACACGCTGAAACGGGTGGGTTGAGACGGAGGGAAGGGGGGCGTCAGGAAAGAAGTAACCACCAGGACACAATGCCGGCGATGTATCCCGCGGCGATCGCGGGAGTCCATTTCAAATGGGACACGAAGTTATAGTTCGGGTTCACGCCCATCACCACCACCCCCGCGACGGACCCGATGGAGAGCAGGCTCCCCCCCACCCCGATGGACAGCGTGGCCAGCAACCATTGCTCGGGACCCATTGCGGGGTTCATTTGGACGACGGCGAAAAGCGCGGGAATGTTGTCCACCACGGCGGAAATGACCCCCATGATCACGTTCGATGTCATTGGGGCATGGCCGCCAAAAATACTTTGACTCGCCAGGGAAATGTAGCCCAGGTAATCCAGCGCGCCAATCATCAGCATCGACCCGAAAAAAAACAGAAGCGTGTCGAATTCCACCCGCGCGACGCTCCCGAAAATATTGAAAGGCGGTGGAGGTTCGGTGTTGTTCAAGCTGGCCAGGCGGTGATTGCGGATCCTATCCGTCAAAAGCAGATAGTACGCGAAGGACATCAAAATCCCGAGCCCGAACATCATTCCCAGGTAGGGAAGCAGGCCGAGGACATGGTGGAAGAAAAGCGCCAGAAAAATCGTGAACAACCCCAGGCCCAGGATGACCTTCGCCCCGTGCTTGAGAGCGGGGGCGTGCGCCGGTCCTTCGGGCTTGCCTTCGGGAATCGCGAACTGCATGATGACCGCGGGAACCAGCCAACTGCACAACGCGGGAACAAAGAGGTGGGGAAACTGATAACTCTCGATCTTTCCGGACATCCAGATCATTAACGTGGTGATGTCCCCGAAGGGGCTCCATGTTCCTCCCGCGTTTGCGGCCACAACGATATTGACGAAGGCGGGTACGATGAAACGCACATTGGTCCCGCCAATGGCCTGCGCCACCCGGCCGATCAGGAGGGCGCTGGTCAGGTTGTCCACCAGGGGAGAAATTAAAAAAGTAATCGTTCCGGTGGCCCAGAACAATTGCCGGTAGTCCAGTCCGCGCCGGACCAGGCGGGCCCGCAACTGGTCGAACATCCCCCGTTCCTCGAGGGTGTTGATGAACACCATCGCCACGAAAACGAAAAAGAACAACTGGGCGATACTTCCGGTCAAATGATGTACCGCTTCCTCGGCGTGACCCCCCGGTTGCCCCACCTCATAAACTCCGATCAGTCCCCAGGTCAGGCAGGCGAAAAAAACGGTGGGTTTGGAGCGCCGCATCTGGATTTGCTTTTCCAGCGCAACGAGGATAAGAATCAGGAAGAAAAAAAACAGGGCGAGGTTTCCTACCCATGAACCGGTCATAGGCTCCATAATTTTCTTAAAGTTGCTTTCGAGGAAAATTCGTTTCGAAACAAAGCCATGTCTGCTTGGAAATCCAGGGTCCTACCATAACCGGTTCCGGCGAATCGTCGCATAGGCAGTTTATCCTAAAAAAACACCCGGAAATAAACATTAATTGACATAAAAGGCTTTGTAAAATGTCATGATTCAGGAGTGGAGCCCCGCTACCGTTGAAAATCGACAAATTAAAAGTTTCACCCCGGAAGGACCCCCCACCCTTCCAACCCGATCAACCCTCAACAAGTGACCTCTATTCCTTTGTTTTCATTTGTCTCAATTATTATTTTGGCGGTGACGATTCTTCTGGCAGGATCGGTTATCCTGCCCATTTTCTTCGGAGCCCCGTGGCACCCCCTGCGCCCCTCGACCCTTCGGCGGATTCTGGAATTTGCCGAAATTCAGCCGGGGGAAACGATCGTCGATCTGGGTTCGGGCGACGGGCGGGTCTTGATTGCGGCGGCGAAGGATTTCGGAGCGCGCGGGGAAGGGGTGGAAATCGATCCCATCAAAGTGTGGTTTTCACGCTGGCTGGCAAAACGGGCGGGAGTCCAGGACCGGGTTCACATCGTCCGCGGCAATCTGTTCGATTTCGATTTCAGCCAGGCGGACGTCCTCTTTTTATATCTCACTCACCAGGCGCTCGACCGGCTGACGAAGGACCGGGTTGACCGATTGAAACCTTCGGCGCGCATCGTGTCCTTCCGCTTCTGCCTGCGCGGCCTGCAACCCGACAAAATCGACCCGAAGAAAACCCTTTTCCTCTACCGCATGAACCGGGGCCGCAACTTCGACGGCTTAGCCTGACCCGTTGCCGGCAAACGGAATCGAGAAACCTCATTCCGTCTGCACGACGCCTTCCCAGACGAACGCATTCTGGCCTTCCCAGCGGACGACCAGCCAGGGCTTTCGATTGAACCGGACGGTGGTTTTCCGCACCACTTCCAGGCGCGTGCCCTTGTCCACGCGAACCACATCGGGGAAAATGGTTCCCGGTCCCTTCTTAAGCGGAACCGAGTCCACAAGGGTAACTACGGAGTACCCTTCGCCCATCCCCGGTTGGGGGACCGAAGGAATGGAGACACCGGGCATTCCCGGCTGACGCGGCATTGCCGTTCCGCCGGCGGAGGGCATGCCGGCCTGCGGCATCCCCGGGCTCGGCACCGACGGCATGGATACGGAAGGCGGCCTGGGCATGGAGGGGGATTTGGGCCCGCCGGGGGGAACCGCGCCCGATGGAGGAAGCGAGGCGACCTCAGCCGACGGTGCCACGAAGCGAACGAAAACGGGGTTGGCCACCAGGTGGTCGGTGGGGCCCACCCAGGCACTGAGCCGGTAATACACCGGTCCCTCCCGGGGTACCTCCACGTCACGCCATACCATCTCGTAGGGCAGGTTCACCGCTTCTTCCTTGACCACCGCTCCGTTGCGAACGATGCGAAGGGTCGCCGATTTGGGTTCCCCGTGCAACGAACGAAGATTCGCCCTGATCTCGGGAAAATCGCTAACGGATATTTCTTCCCCCAGCGTCGCCACCTGGCCGGTGGTCACGTCCGAGACGGTAAAATCATCGAGCGAGAGCCGGTCGGCATCGGGCTGGCGCACCGCGTACATCCGGCCTTTTTTCAGCGCCTCCATGACGCCCTCGCGGCTTTTTTCCCGCACCAGAAAAACCGTTCTCACCATCCCGAGGATTTTCCCGTCCTCGGCCGCGCACCGGTAATCATTCGTGCCGATGCCCCACACCGCCCCGGGCCGTTCCCCGGAAAGGTATCCTCCCAGAACCTGGTCCCATTCCTGGCCGGGATCGACATGAGGAAGCGGTTGGTCGGCCACCGCCTGAAATCCGTCATACCCTTTGGACAAAACGAGGTCTTCCGGGTGCGGCAGGGTCTTCAACTGCACCGAGCCCACCTCGCGCATTCCATTGAGGGCATCGAGCCGATTCCAGAACGTCATCCCGCCCTGCTCTTTCACACGGTCGATCATTTTCTGGTAAGGCTCCACCCCCTGGTCCCCGTGGTACTGGTCGTAGGGCGAGCTTTGGAACGGGTGATTGTTGACCGCGAGAAGAAAAAAGACCGCCGCCGCGCCCATGGAGAGCTTGCGGTAAAATCGCTTGTAAATGAGAACGCAGGAGAAAAGGAATAATCCCCCGTAAATGCTGAACAGCGTCTGGTACTTCCCGATCATCCGCTTCGAGAAGTTACTGTTGAGAAGGGGAAGCTGTTCGAGGGCGGGCGCCGTTTCCATTCCGTAAATCAGCAGTCGCTTGTCAAAATTATTGGCGACGAGATCGCGTTTGAGAATTCCGCCGGTCCAGAAATAAAACGGCATGGCCTCCACGCCGGGGATCAACAAAACTTCCCGGTAATGCCGGTCCAGGTCGCCGATCTCCGAAAGATAGGCATTGGCCCCGACGCTGAGGACGGAGGATCGCTCCTCCTTCTTTTTCAGGATGCGCTCCAGGGGAACGAGACCATACTCCAGCGAATTGCGGGCGGAGTCGTTATAAAAGAGGACATCGATCCCCTTTTGCTTGGCCTCTTCGGCCAGTTCCTGCGCGGTGGAACACCCTTCGGAGAACCGGGTCTTGACGTCCATCGCCCCGTCGAGCTGGATGAATCCCGCGCCCGCACTGGGTGTAACCAGGGCCGCAAGCCCGGCACACATCAGAAGCACGATTTGAAACAGCTTGCTCGAAAAACGCGACATTAGACCATCCGGGCTTAAAGAGTTACACATGACCTTCCTGGGCCACCATAGTATCATCATTTCCTTTACGGACAAAAGCGCAGATGCATCGCAAATCTCCGGTCATGTTATTTATAACGGCCAATTTATGATATACTTAACAAGTCAGGTGAACCGGCCGTCCCACCCTTTCGGCCGGTAATCGGGATGGCCCCCCGAAACAGGGAAGGCCGCTTTTCCCCACTCAGTTTTCGAGATCATCCGGAACTATGGCTTCTGCAAAAATTCTCGTTGCCGACGATAGCATCACCATTCAGAAAATCGTCGCCATGGCGTTTGAAAACGAAGAAGAGACCGTCGAAGGCATCGGCGATGGGCAAAAGGCATTCGAAAAGATGTCCACCTTCAAACCCGACGTCGTGCTGGCCGATGTGGAAATGCCCGGCCTCAACGGCTACGAACTCAGCCGCAAGATCAAGGAATCGGCCGAGTTTGCCTCGACCCGCGTGCTGTTGCTTGCCAGCGATTTCGAGGATTTCGACGAAGCCGCCTTCCACTCCAGCAAAGCCGACGGCCATATCAACAAGCCGTTCAAATCCGAAGAAATCATCAGCACCGTCCGGTCGCTGTTGGCCTCCGGTTCCGTCTCCGGCGGGGAAGAAGCCGCGATCGAGCTTTCCCCGGACCAGATGCTGGAAGAGGACGGGGTAATCTCCCTTTCCGAGGAAGACATGGCCTCGGCCGCTGATGCGATTTCCCTGACGGCCGACGACCTGGCCGAAGACGACTCTTCGGAGACCATCGAACTCTCCGCCACGGAAATGGTTTCCGAGGAAGACGCCGGGGTCATTGCCCTCTCCGAGGAGGACGCACTTCCCGAAGCGGACGAAATCGGCCTTTCGGAAACGGACCTGGCTGAAGGCGATGCACCCGAAACGATCGAGCTGACCGCCGGGGAGTTGGCGCCGGAGGATGAAAGCGACGCGGTCCTTCTCTCCACCGACGATCTGGCGGAGGAAAATACCGACAAATGGCTGGAAGACACGCTGGACCTTTCCGCCGAGGAGATAATGGAAGAACCCGTGCGGGAAGAAAAGCCCGAGGCAAAACCGTCCGAACCGGCAAAAGAGCCGGAGAAACCGGCGGAGCCCGAAAAAGTAGAATCCAAATCCACCGGGTTGGTCCGGGAAGAAATCCCTGACGCCGCCCATCTCAAACCCGAACGGGAAAAAAATCTGGATGAAATGCTCGATACCCTGTTCAGCTTTAAAAATGAATCCGAGTCGCAAACCGCGATCAAGGAGAAAAACAAGCGGGTCATTGAGGAAATGATGCGCGATGCCGAATCCCTCCGGGAACTGTCCACCTCGTCGCGGGAGCCGGAAAAACCGTCTCTATTGAAATCCGCCCATCTGCCCAATTTCCCCGATCACGATGACGACCTGTCCGAATCCATCAGCGACCTGCAGGAACCTCCCGAAGGGCTGGACGAAGCGTTCGCGCAGGTTCGGCGTACGGGTTCCTCGGTCCAGCGGTTTCAACCGATGGAAAATGGACCGGACCTCCCCGGGGACATGGAGAATATCGTCGCCGAACCGGAGGACCTGCTCGAAAAAATGGCCCCCGCGGCTTACTCCTATTCCAAGGGCGTGCGGCCCGATCTGATCCGGGACAGCATCTCGTTTATGGCGCGCCTTCCGGGAGTGGAACCCACCCCGAGAGGAGAGCCGGGTTTCCCTTCCGAGCGCGGAAGGAGCCTTATGGCGCCCGGCCCCGTCCCGGAGACCGACCGGTTCGTGCGCGTGGTGGGAGAACATATCAAGGGAGTTTTGGAAAAATCCCTCGACACCTCCCTGGAAAAAGAAATCGACGGCCTTTCCGAGGCCATCGTTCAATCCGTCCGCGACCTGGTACGGGAGATCACCCCGGCGATTGCGCGGGCTCTGATCCAGGAAGAAATCGAGCGGATCAAGCGGTTGGAGGAACGTTAGCGGCGACTCGGAGATTTCGGCTTTAACCCGAAGTTCCCTCCTGCAATCTTTTCTTCCCCTGCCGGAAATTTTTGTATACAATAATAATTCCTTCCAATCTTCTGAAAAGATTCGAACCCCTTTTCCTTCCTTTCCCCCTGGAAAGGACTCACTTGTGATTGGATTTCTTTGGACCCTTCGCCGCCCCGCTTACGGGCCAGGCGGTTCTACAACAGGAACATGATCGAACTGGACAAGACGTATGACCCCGCCGCGGTGGAAGACCGGTGGGGAAAATTCTGGGAAGAAAACGGCTGTTATCACGCGGATGAAAATGCGGAGGGCCAACCGTTCTCCATCGTCATCCCTCCACCCAATATTACCGGTTCCCTCCACATCGGGCACGCTTACAACAACACCCTGCAGGACATCCTGACCCGGTGGCGGCGAATGCTCGGTTGCAACACGCTGTGGCAACCGGGAACCGATCACGCCGGGATCGCCACGCAAAACGTGGTGGAGCGTCAACTGCGTCAGGAAGGCACCGACCGCCAGGCGCTGGGACGGGAAGAATTTGTCCGGCGCGTCTGGAAATGGCGCAACGAGTCGGGCGGGACGATCGAAAAACAGCTCCGCAAACTGGGCGCCTCCCTCGACTGGGAACGCAACCGCTTCACCATGGACGAGGGGCTCTCCCGGGCGGTCCGCGAGGTGTTTGTTTCCCTGTACGAGCAGGACCTGATCTACAAGGGCGACTATATCATCAACTGGTGCCCGCGATGCCATACGGCTCTCTCCGACCTCGAAGTGGAATATCATGAGACCAAGGGACACCTTTACCACATCCGTTACCCCGTGCGGGGGGAGGACCGGGCTCTGATCATCGCCACCACGCGGCCGGAAACCCTGCTGGGCGACACCGCCGTCGCCGTAAACCCCGATGACGAACGCTACCGGGACCTGAAAGGCAAAACGCTGGTGCTCCCGATCGTGAACCGGGAGATTCCCCTGATCGAGGACCCTTACGTGGATACGGCCTTCGGTTCGGGCGCGCTCAAAGTAACCCCGGCGCACGATCCCAACGACTTTGAGCTGGGCCGGCGGCATCAACTCGAAAGCATTAACGTGATGAATCCCGACGGAACGATGAACGACCGGGCGGGAGCCTACGCGGGAATGGACCGTTTTGCCTGCAGAAAAAAGCTGGTCGACGATCTCCAATCCCGGGACCTCCTCGTCAAAATCGACGACCACCTGCACGCCGTCGGTCATTGCTACCGGTGCAAAACCGTGGTGGAGCCCTACCTCTCGAAACAATGGTTCGTCAAGGCCCAGCCCCTGGCGAAACCGGCCATCGAGGCAGTGAAAAACGGGTCGATCCGGATCATTCCGCAATTCTGGGAAAACACCTATTTCGAATGGATGGAAAACATCCGCGACTGGTGCATCTCCCGGCAAATCTGGTGGGGACACCAGATTCCCGCCTGGACCTGCAAACGGTGCGGAAAACTGATGGTCGCGCGGCAGGCTCCGGAAAAATGCGCCGAGTGCGGCTCCACCGGCCTCGAACAGGAAACCGACGTGCTGGACACCTGGTTCAGCTCAGCCCTCTGGCCCTTTTCCACCCTGGGCTGGCCGGAAAAGACAAAAACCCTGGAACGGTTTTATCCCACCTCCGTGCTGGTAACCGGATTCGACATTCTCTTCTTCTGGGTGGCGCGAATGATCATGATGGGATTAAAATTCATGGGGGAGGTTCCCTTCCGGCACGTTTACATCCACGCCCTGGTGCGCGATGCCGAGGGACAAAAAATGAGCAAGACGAAGGGAAACGTGATCGACCCGTTGGAAATCATGTCCTCATTCGGAACCGATGCCCTGCGCTTTACCCTTACGGCATTCGCCGCGCAAGGCCGCGACATCAAGCTCTCCGAAGAGCGGATCGAAGGGTACCGGAATTTTTGCAACAAGCTGTGGAACGCCTCGCGGTTCATCTTCATGAACCTCCAAGATTACCCGGGAACCTGCGCGCTCGACCCCTCCCTGACCCGGTCCGTTGCCGACCGCTGGATTCTGAGCCGCCTTCAGGCCTGCACGGCGGAGGTCAACCGGGCGCTCGAAGAATTCAAGTTCAACGAGGCGGCCCTGTCCCTCTACCGTTTTATCTGGAACGAGTTCTGCGACTGGTACATCGAATTGTCCAAGATCCATCTCTCGCAGGGAGGAAACGAGCGCGCGGCTTCGCAGAATGTTCTGTCCCACGTGCTGGAAACCAGCCTGCGTCTTTTGCACCCGTTCATGCCGTTTATCACCGAAGAGATCTGGCAGAAACTTCCCGGTACCGGTAAAACCATCATGCTCGCCCCATTTCCCCGGGCCATCGACGGGCGGGGCGACCGGGAAGCCGAGGAACAATTGCAACCGGTCATGGACCTCATCGCGGCGGTGCGTAATATCCGGGGGGAAATGAACCTCAATCCCGGCCAACCGGTTGAATTATTCGTCAAAGTAAACGGTGGATTCGGGACGTCGATCATAGAAGACAACGCCGCCGTGATCAAGGCGGTGGCCCGGGTCAGCCATATCACCTGCGGTCCTAATATCGAGAAACCGAAGGGAGCGGCGGCTTCGGCCCTGCCGGGAATGGAAGCGTTTGTCCCCCTGGAAGGGCTGGTGGATTTCACGGAAGAAAAGAACCGCATCGAAAAAGAGTTGAAAAAAGTTGAAAAAGACCTAGAATTTTTAAATAAGAAACTCTCCAACCAAGATTTCATCAAGAAGGCCCCTCCGGAAGTCATAGAAAAAGACAACCTAAGGATGCAGGCCCTCTCGGAAAAGCAAACCAAGTTCAAAGATCATTTAAAAACGATTGAGCAGGCGATTCGATGACCGGATCCTCCTGCCGGGTGGTTCAACCCGCAAGAATCGACCCGATGCCGGATTTCTCCTGAATATGGTAGCCACAACCGAACCTCTGACCCGAGAAACGTTTCCCGCCGAAGCTTTGTGGGATCTTTCCGGCCTTTTCCCGGCCGATGACCGCTGGAATGCGGAGTTCGCCGAGCTGGAATCCATGCTTCCCGGGTATGAAAAACTCCGCGGCACGCTGGGCCGGTCGGCCGGGAACCTCCAGGCCTGTCTGGAATTCGACATGAATCTCATGCGGAAGCTGGACAAGGTATACACCTACGCGCACCTGAGGACGGACGAGGATAAAACCCGGACCGCCGACCAGGAACGGTACGACAGGGCCATGCGGCTGGTCACCCGAATCTCGCAGGCGAGGAGCTTTATGGACTCGGAGATCATGTCCATCCCCCGCGAGACGATGGGCGCTTTTCTCGATGCGGAGGAATTGAAGTTCTACCGTCTCCACCTGGAACGGATCCTGCGCCACCGGGAACACACGCTCTCGGAGAAGGAAGAGTCGATCCTCGCCGCGTCTTCGGAAATCGCCCGGGCGGCCCGCAACGGATTCGACATGCTGGATAACGCGGACCTGAAACTGGGGACCGTCCAGGGAACCGGCGGAGAAGAGATCCGCATCACGCACGGAAATTTCCAGAGCCTCATGCAGAACTACGACCGCCGCGTCCGGAAGGAGGCGTTCGAGACGTTTTACTCGGCTTACCGGGACCACCGGTTCACTTATGCGTCCCTTCTCGCGAGCAGTATCCGCAAGGATCTGTTTTATTCGCGGACGCGAAACTATCCCTCGGTAAGGGAGCAGGGCTTGTTCGAGGAAAACATCCCCGTCGAGGTGTACGACAACCTGATCCGGACGGTCCACGATAACCTGGACCCGTTGTACCGGTATTTCGCGCTGAGAAAAAAAATTCTGAACCTCGACGAGTTGCATGTGTACGACTGCGCCGTGCCGCTGGTGAAGGACATCCGCTGGAACATGACCTACGAAGAGTCGGTCGGGAAAATCTCCCAGGCCCTTCAACCCCTGGGGAAGGAATATGTTTCCACCCTGGAGCAAGGCCTGTTGCAGGGCCGGTGGGTGGACCGGTACGAGACGCCCGGAAAACGGAGCGGGGCCTACTCATCGGGGTGCTATGATTCAAATCCGTTCATCCTCATGAACTATCTTGACGATAATATCAACAGCCTGTATACCCTGGGCCACGAGGCGGGGCACTCGATGCATTCCTACTATTCCAGGAAAAACCAGCCCTACCTGTATGCCGGCTACACGATTTTTGTCGCCGAGGTGGCCTCCACCTTCAACGAGGCGTTGATCACCCGGCACCTGTTGCAGGAAAAGATCGGCCGGGAAATGAAAATTTACCTCCTCAGCCGCGAGATCGACAATTTTCGCGGCACGCTTTACCGCCAGACCATGTTCGCCGAGTTCGAGCACCTGGTTTATGCCATGGCAGAACGGGACGAGCCACTTACCGTGGACAGTTTTCAGGAGGTATACGGGAAATTGCTGAGCCTGTATTTCGGCAAGGACCTGATTCTGGACAAGGATCTCCCTCTGGAATGTTTCCGCATCCCGCACTTTTATTTCAGCTTTTATGTTTACAAATATGCGACGGGAATCTCGGCCGCCTACGCGCTGGCCGACCGGGTACTGGAGGACGGGAAACCGGCTCTGGAGGCTTACCTGGGCTTTCTCCGGTCCGGCGGGTCCAAATACCCCATCGACCTGCTCAAGGATGCCGGGGTCGATATGACCTCTCCCGAACCGATCCGTACCGCATTGAACAAGTTTTCCGATCTGGTCGGCCAGTTGGAAGCCTTGTTTGTCCATTAACGGAATGCCTTGGGGAAATCCTTCGGGAGTTGCCCGGAGCGATGCGCCTGCCTGGGAATTCGAGGGCGGGCGGGTCGCCGGCAAACCGCAAGGTGATGAACCGTTAAAGACACCCGCAATTTTTCTGGCAGGTCCGGGCCACTGCCGCATAAATCTTCGGCCCGAATTAAAAACTTTCTATATTAAGGAATTTTATCTTGAAAAAATCCGGATTCCACCAACGCCCACCGAACCGGGGTCAACACAATCGGCGTACCAACGGCAAGCCCGACCGGCCGCAAGGGGGTCAACATGGAAACCCCTCCAGCCGCGCTTCCCGCGCGCAGGCTCACCAGCAATGGCTCGATCCTTCCAACTCGAAAATGCTGACCTCGCATCTCACCATGACGCAAAAGCGGCGTGCGGACGCGGGCGGCAAAAAACCCTTCCAAAAACCCGAGGGAAACGCGCGGTACAATAACCCGCGTCACCGCGGCCCCAAGGACCGGAACATGAATGGCCGTCCCTGGCAGGAAAATGACCGCAACGCCAACCGGAACGCCACGCCGAACTCAAATCGCCCCCCGGTGCCGGAAGAGACCGCTTCGATCGAATCGGCGGCGCGGACCCCTGCGGCCGAAGGTAGCCTGGTCAGCGGAATCAAACCGTTCGAGCTGTTCTGCGCCTACCATCTCGGAATTCAACCCAACAAGCAGTTCCGAACCTCCAACATCAATGAAGTGGCCAACCGTTTCAACACCTCCCCCGCCGTGATCAAGCAGGCGGCGAAAGAGTATGGAATGGACCCCGCTTCGATTCTCGATAAGGATTTCGACCTCGCCATGGCCCAGCTGGATATTCAGGTCGCCCCCGAAGGCATCGACCGCGTCGAGTTGGCCAAATCCATCTATCAGAACTTCCTGGATGCACCCATTCAAAAACGGAATTGGTCCAAAATACTGGAAGAAGATCAGAAGGAAAATCTCAAGGTTTTCGGAAGGTAAATCCAAGCCCTCCAGAACAGGCGGCGGGAACCCTCAGGGGTTTTGGGCCAGCGCCGGACTTTTATCCTTGTCCGCAGGAATTCCAGCGCGCCGGAACAGCAGACCCTCCTGCACGATCGCGTCCTGGATCTTCAACACCTTTCCATTCGTGCATTTCAGATCGTTCATCAGAATGGAAAACGCAAACAACTCCCCGTCGGAAGATTGGAAATAACCGGAAAGCGAACTGATAAAATTCAACGTGCCTGTCTTGACGCGCACCCGCTGGGAAAGGTCCATGTGATTGAGCCGGTCCTTCACGCTTCCATCCACCCCCATCACCCCCAGCGCGGATATGAACTCGGGAAACACCGCGAAATCGCCCCGCATATTTTTTAACACCTGCACGATCTGATCGGGCGACAACTGGTTCTGCCGCGACAGGCCGGAACCGTCGAGAATGCGGAATTGCTCCGGCGCATATCCCAGCAATTTCATGAAATCCTCCATCACCCGGAGCCCCTTTTCGGTGGTTCCCGGCGGACCGAACCGCTCCACCCCCAGCGTCTTCAAAATCTGCTCGGCCACAAAATTGTTGCTGTACTTGTTGAGTCCGCGCAAAATCACCGCCAGCGGCTCCGACTTGTGCTCGACCAGCAGGTCCGCCGCCGGGGGAACGAGGCCCAGCCGCGTCTCCCCTTCCACCTTGACTCCCGCATGTTCCAGGTATTTCCGGAACACGTGGATCGTGTACAGCGAGGGATCGGTGATGTTGAGGTAAAACTCCTTGCGCGCCCGGTCCTGGGAGACCAGCCCGCTCACCGTGACCAGGTCGTATCCTTCACGTTCAACCCGGTTGACGATCAGGCGGCTCCGCTTTCCCGGCGGCACCGTCCGCGCGCGGTTGGCAACGCGGATGTAATCGTTCTCCGGGTCGACCACAACCACGGGGGCCTGGCCGATTTTTTCCGCCGGGGTCACAAACACCTTGACGGTGTTGAAATTGAACGACAGGGCCCCCATGGGCGCGTTGTAGGGCTGGGCGCCCACGTTCTTCTTCCAGGTCGGCACCCGCTTGGTTCCGTCGAAATAGGAATCGTCCGCCACGAGGTTGCCGGTGATGCGCTTGAGGGGAAAATTTTTCAGGTCGTTGGCGATCAGCCACATCTGCTCCGAAACCAGCTTGGGGTCGCCCAATCCCTTGAGGTACAGATCGCCGTACAGGGTTTCGCCCTCAATTTTGCCGGTCGCGTAGAGGTGGGTGTTAAACCGGTAGTCGGGACCCAGGTGCCGGAGCGCCGCCGCCGTCGTGACCAGTTTCATGTTCGAGGCGGGAGAAAACAACTGTTCGGCCCGCGCCGAATACATCGTCTCGTTGCGGTCGAGCGATACGATTTTGATTCCGTAGTTTTCGTTGGCCAGGCACGGGTCGTTGAGAATCTCGGAGATGCCCTTCTGAAACCGCTGGAACGCCTCGTCCCCGGCTTGCGCCCCGGTTGCGGAAAGGAGCGCGCCCATCATTCCGGCCATCAATCGCATCCCGATTCGTTTCATCACGGTCCATTCGCAGTTCATTCGGGAAATTCTACCGGCTAAAACCTTTAAATACAAACGGCATTTTGATGCTATACTTTTTCCCGCCCGAGCGAAACATTGTCCGTGGAAAGGCCCTGAAATGAAACTCGATCTCGTAGGCATCGGCAACGCGCTGGTGGACATCGAAGTCCCGGTGGACGAAACCTTCGTCGCCCGGCACAAGCTGACGAAAGGGGGGATGACCCTCACCACCGCCGAAACGCAACGGCAGATCATCGGCTCCCTGCCGCATCCCCCGGCCAAGATCGCGTCGGGCGGGTCCGCCGCCAACACGGTGCACGGCGTCAGCGTCCTGGGGGGCTCGGCCTACTACCTCGGGCGCGTGGCCCACGACGAATACGGCAGACACTATACCGACGACATGAACCGGTGCGGGGTGGGATTCCCCGGCCCCGACGGGGACAGCGGCGGAACGGGGACCTGCGTGGTTCTCGTCACCCCCGATACCGAGCGCAC
>PCWF01000151.1:0-2871 GCA_002796165.1 Nitrospinae bacterium CG11_big_fil_rev_8_21_14_0_20_56_8 | reverse complement strand
TCTGGGGATCTCCGCCGCCCTGCATCCGGAAAACGTCGATCCCGCCATCGTCGAAAATTGCCGCGCCGTGTATATCGAAGGCTACCTGTGGACCGGGGAGGAAACCCGATCCGCCGCCCTGAAAATGGCCGAGATCGCCCGGAGCCACGGGATCCCCGTCTCCTTCACTCTCAGCGACGCCTTCGTCGCCGCGAATTATAAAGAAAGCCTGCTCGACTTCATCCGCTGGAACGTCGATATCCTGTTCTGCAACGAGGTGGAAGGCAAAACCCTCACCGGCGCCGGGAACCCGGCGGACGCCTTCGACACCCTGCAAGGCCTCGCCGGGACCACCTTCTTCACCCGCGGGAAACAGGGCGCGTGGGCGGGAAAAGCCGGGGAGGAAAAAATCGCCGTCGCCAGCTTCCCGGTCAAGGCCGTCGATACCACCGGCGCGGGGGACCTCTTCGCCGCCGGGGCCCTGTACGGCCTCATCAAAGACCATCCCCTGCACGAAGCCGCCATCATCGGCTCCTACTGCGCCGCGCAGGTCGTCACCCACTTCGGCGCGCGCATGCCGCTGAACTCCCACACCCGCGTCAACCAGATCCTCAAAACCTACGCGTCCCTCCCCCCCGCCGATGGCTGATTTCCCCGGCCTCGCCAAGACAGATTACACAATCGCCACCCATTCTGATAAAATATGCATTCAAGAAGCGCTCGGCCTGTTTTGTTCCGTCCCCAGGCCGCAATTTTAATGAGCCGCCCCGCCCTGAGAGCGGGGGATCGGGCCCCAGTCCCTTAAACATCTTTTCGCCGCCGGAAGCAGGGAATGGGACCCGAATGGAATTGGAAAAAATTCAACCGGGAGGGGGAGATGACCCGCATCCACCGTACACTCGTAACCGTTCTCTGCATCCTGTTCCTGGCCGGTTGCGGCACCGTCGGCCGCAACTTCAACAGCGAGAACGTCAAGCTCATCAAGAAAGACGACACCACCCAGTCCGAGATTCTCGAACTGTTCGGGACCCCCTACGAAGAAGGCACCGAGAACGGCTACGTCATCTGGACCTACAAACTGGACCATTGGTACCTGCTCGCCGATTCCGAAACCAAAGGCCTGGTGATCCGGTTTGACGAGAAGAACCGCGTCAACGGCTACCGGTACACCAGCAACCTGATCGAAGACCAGCGCTGATCCCCCAGCCGATGCCGGGGACGCGGCGGATTTCCCCGCACCGCGCCCCGATCCCGAAATGAAATCCGCCGCCCTCATCATCTACGACTTCGACGGCACCCTGGTCGATACCCTGTACGACATCGCCGATTCCGTCAACCGCGCGTTGAACGAGCTGGGCTTTCCCCCGTTCGGCCGCGAAGCCGTGCGGCCCTTCGTCGGGCGCGGCGTGCAGAACCTCATGACCCGCGCGCTCGAAGGCACCGGGTACACCGGCATCGGGCAGGCCGTTACCCTGTTCCGCAAACACTACGCCCGGCACCTCGTCGAACACACCGGCTTTTATCCCGGCGTGCGCGAGACCGTCGAACATTTCTCACGGCTGAACCGCAGACAATCCATCCTGTCCAACAAACCCCTCGACTTCATCGAGCAGATCCTGGTCGAGCTGGATTTTCGGGATCCGTTTCAGATCCTGATCGGCGGCGACAGCGTTCAGAACAAAAAACCCGACCCCGAAGGGCTCCTGAAGATTTTGCATGACAGCGGCATAACTGCCGGAGAAACCGTGCTGGTGGGCGACAGCGAGGTCGACATCGAGACGGGAAAACGGGCGGGAGTGCGGACGGTCGGCGTGACCTACGGCCTGGGCGACCCCGCCGCCCTGCGCGCCAGTAACCCCGACCACCTCATCGACCGCATGGAAGACCTGAAATTACTGGTCCGGTAAATCCCTCTCTGTTTAGGCTCCGCCGCCATTTGATTTATAGTCCGGCGTCACGTATAATCCTATCAAGTTTATACGTATCGAGGAGGACTGATGAAATCCGGAAAACTGACCCTGTCCATGGACGCCGAGACCACCCGTCTTGCCCGCATGGTCGCCCGCAAACGGGGGAAATCCATTTCCGCGCTGGTGAAGGAATACATTGTCCGCGAGGCACGAGGCGATCGGAACGTGGACGTATCCCCAGAAGTGGCCCAATGGATCGGCGTTATCGACTCCCCCAAAACCTACCGGCAACTCAGGGACGAACGGATCATGGATCGGCTGAAGAAAATTTCCCCAAAAGCAGGTGGGGATTAAGGCCGTGCAGGACCCGGGGCACGAGACCCTCCTTTGGACAACATGAAAATATTTGTAGACACAAATGTCCTGCTCGACGTGCTTTTGAAACGCGAAGCCCACTACCATCCCTCCTCCCAGGTGTGGAGCCTGGCGCGGAACCGGGTCCTGGAGGCGCACATCTCCGCCGTTTCCCTTCCCAACCTTTATTACATCGTCAGCCGACTTAAAAATACCGAAACCGGGGGGAAATTCGTCGATGCGGTGCTGGAAGACTTCAACATCGTTCCCTTGACTGCCGAAGTGATCCATCAGGCCAGGACCTTGCGCCGGGGAGACCTCGAAGACCACATCCAGTATTTTTCCGCGATTCATGCCGGGTGCGAATACCTCCTCACGCGCAACAAAAAAGATTTTCCCAAAACGGGAATCCAGCTCAAAACACCGAAGGAATTTTTAAAGACCGTCTGGAGGGGATAAGGGGGGAGGTCTGGAGATTTTAAACCAAATGAGTTGTGAGTTGCTTCCAAGCACGGATTGGTTACACTTCGAGAAGGCGCTGGAAAAAACCGGGTGGGTGAAAAACAAGGCCGCGACGCTCCTCAACCTCAACCGCACGACCCTGGTGGAAAAACTCAAGAAGATGAAC
>PCWF01000018.1:1072-6107 GCA_002796165.1 Nitrospinae bacterium CG11_big_fil_rev_8_21_14_0_20_56_8 | reverse complement strand
GTTAGCGGAGCGGTTGCGCCAGTCCACCTTCAACGCATTCCATAACATCGTGAAACTGGCGCTCAAGGAGCGGGTGGACGCGGTCATTATCGCGGGAGACATTTTCGACAGCGCCGACCGCAGTCTGCAGGCCCAGTTGAAATTCCGCCGCGGCCTGCAGGAACTTTCCGATGCGGAGATCCCCTCCTTCATTGCCTTTGGCAACCATGATCCGCTCGACGGCTGGTCGGCTTCGCTGGAATGGCCCGAGCGGGTGCATTTTTTTTCGGGCAAGGAAATCGAGCGCCGCCCCCTCTGGCGGGAAGGCAGGGTCTTCGCCGACATTTACGGCAGGAGTTTTCCCACGCGCGAGGTGCGGGACAACCTGGCGTTGCAGTTCCAGGTGTCCCCGTCCCCCGCCTATTCCGTGGCGGTGCTCCATACCAACGTGGGCAATGACGTGAACCACGACAACTACGCCCCTTGCGCCCTGGAGGACCTGGTGTCCCGGCGGGTCGATTACTGGGCGCTGGGTCACGTCCACCAGCACCGGGTCCTTCGTGCCGCCGACCCGGCGGTGGTTTATTCCGGCAATAGCCAGGCCCGCCACCCGCGCGAAGGGGGAAAGAAAGGATGTTGCCTGGTGACCCTTCAAAAGGGGTCCTCACCGCAGATCCGCTTTGTGCCCATCGACGACATTCGGTTCCATTGGGAAAATCTCGACCTCTCGGGGGTGGACAGCCGGGACGATATTTTACGCGCCGCGCGCAACCGGTGCGAGTTGCTCGGCGAGCAGTCCGATGGCCGCGATATCGTCCTGCGGCTTTCCCTGACCGGCCGGACGCGGCTTCACTCCGATCTCAACAAGGGCGGCGAGCTTCAAGCCATCGAAGAGGAGATCCAGAGAGATTTCGATCTCACCGATCCGCGCATCTGGATCGAAATGGATCTCCAAACGGCGGGAACCTACGACGTGGACTCCCTGAGGAAGGGAAAGGATTTTATCGCCGATATTGTCTCGCTCTACGATGCCGCCCTTACGGGAGAGCATCGCGACGAATTGCGGGAAGTTCTCAAACCCCTGTTCGAGAGTTGGCAGGGACGCGGTTACCTGGAAGCCGTCTCCGACGACGAATTGCAGGATTTGCTGGTGCAGGCCCGGGCGCTCACTCTCGACCTCATGGTTCCGGAAAAATAAAGGAATGCAAATCAGGGAAATCCACATCGACGCGTTCGGCATTTTTGCCGACAAACACCTGGTGGGGCTGAAACCGGGGCTCAATGTTTTGTACGGTCCCAACGAGGCAGGGAAAACCTCCATCCTCGAATTCATCCGCCGCATGTTGTTCGGGTTTCCCGCGCGGGGCAAAAAGACCAATCTCTATACTCCCGCCATCGGGTCCGGTTGCGGCGGGCGGCTCAAGTGCCAGTTGAAATCGGGGGACGACATCCTTATTTCCCGCACCGAGGGACGCGGGGTCACCATCGCCACCCCCCTGAGCCAGGTTGACGGCCAGACCGAGCTGAACGCGTTCCTGGGCAACGCTTCGCTGGAGATTTACCAGAACATCTACGCGTTCAGCCTCGACGAACTGCAGGAGTTCAGAAGTCTTCAGGGAGAGGAGATCAAAAACCGCATCTATGGCGCGGGGTTGGGACTCGGCAGAATTTCTCCCGGCGAGGTGGACAAGTGGCTCAACGAATACTGCGACGAGTTGTTTCGTCCCCGCGGGAGCAATCAGAAGATGGCGCTCGCGTTCCAGGAGATTCGTCAACTGGAAGGGGAGATCCGCGAAAAACAATCCACCCTGGGCCGGTATGACGAGTTGCGCCGCGCCCTGGGACGAAAAGAAGCTGACCGCGCCGTCGTCAACAACGAGCTCGAACAAATGGAATCCCGGCGGCGGGCCATCGAACTGCGCAAAGACCTGTTCCCCGAAGCGGTGGCCCTGCTCAACGCGGAAGAGGAGTTGCGGGCGCTTCCCGACGATCCGGATTTCCCCGAACAGGGCCGCGAGAGGTTTTTCGCGTTCAAATCCGCACTCGACAATCTGGACCGGAGGATCGAGGAAGAAAACCATGTCCTCGATAAACTGCGGAGCGATCGGGACGGCCTGGTCCTCAATACCGCCCTGCTCGATCATGAACGCGACGTGGTGTACCTGCGCGGATCCCTGGAGAAGATTCGCTCCGCCATCCACGACCAGGTGGCGGTGGAACAGGAAAAGGAAGACCTCACCGAAAAACTGAAACTTGAAATCCAGTCTATCGACCCCGCCTGGGATGAGGCGAAAGTTTTGTCATTCGAATTGAGCGAGGCCGAGCGAAGCCAGATCCAGGCTTTTTACGATGCCTTCGAGCAACTCCGGCAAAGGGTCAACCGGTCCAAGGACAAGCTGGACATGCACCGGGAGCGCAAGGCCGAAGAGGAGTCGCAGGGGGTGAACATTCCCTCCTGGCTGAACTATTTTGCCCGGTCTCTCGGCGGACTGGGGCTTCTCGCCAGCCTGGCCGGGGGGTTCATGCAGAACTATCTCGCCCTCGGCGCCGGGCTGGTGCTCATGGGATCGGGTTTGGCCCTGTTTATCAAGACCCGCAAAAGCCGGGAAGAATTTTCCAAGGAAGACCGCGTCGAGGCAACGCTCCTCAAAGCGTGGGAAGATGACCGGAAATCCCGCGACCGGAAGTTCGAGGAGTGGCACGAATGGTTGCGCAAGAAAGGACTCGATGTCGGTCTTGCGCCCTTGAGCACCCGGGAGATCGGCAACAAGGTGCGGGGGATCCGGTTGATGATTTCCCAGCGGGAACGACTCGATGCGCGCATCGGGCAAATGCGGGAAACCCTGCGGGAGACGGCCCACCTGTTTGAAACGATCCGGCCGGCTCTGACCCTGTTTGTCCCGCAAGGCGATCTCCCGGCCCATATCGAAAACATCGGGCGCATGTTCGATGAAGCGCGGAAGGAACAGGAGCGCCGGTCCCACCTGGATGCGCTCGTCCGCGAACAGGAACGCAAGCTGGAGCGTCTCGCCGTCCAGCGAAAGGAAAAGGTGCGGGTCCTTTCCGAATTTATCCGTTCCGCCGGAACGGAGAACGAAGACGAATTTCTCCAGAAACATGCCGCCCTGGAGCGGCGGAGCGAACTTAAAAAAATCGTCGAGGAAAAACGGGCCTTCATTCAGTCCCGCGTGGGGCTCGGTGAGGCCTACAGCCAGTTTCTCCAAACCGTCCGTGAAATCACTCCCGAGGATATCGATCGCCAACTGCAACTCGTGGTCCACGAGATGGAAGAGCGGCAGAGAAACCGGGACAAGCTTTTACAATGGATCGGCGAAACCTCGAAAGAAATCCAGCAACTCGAATCCGGTGACGAACTTCTGGCCCTTCAGGAAGGTCTTGAGCAGAAACGCCAGGTCCTGAGGGAAACCTCGCGCCGCTGGGCGGCGGGCAAGATCGCCCTGGTCCTGCTGGAAAAGGCCAAGCGAAAATACGAACAGACGCGCCAGCCGGAGGTGATCAAATCCGCGCGCCAGATGTTCTCCGACATCACCCAGGGACGGTACCAGCACATCATCAAACCGATCGAACAGAACGACCTCCTGATCGAAGACGCCGCGGGACGCCGGAAGACGGTGGTGGAGATGAGCCGCGGCACCCGCGAGCAGCTCTATCTCGCGATGCGGTTCGGGCTTATCGAAGAATATGAAAACCGGTCCGAGCCCCTGCCCGTCGTGATGGACGACGTGTTCGTCAATTTCGACGATGAACGCGCCAACCGCGTCATTGGCCACCTCAAGCGGTTCGCCGAGACCCGGCAGGTCCTGGTCATGACCTGCCACCTCCGCGCCCGGGATTCCTATCTGGCTCTCGGGGCCCACGCCATCAGCATTTAACCCGGATATTGCAAAAGCCGGGGAAACCCCGGAGGACAAAAAAATGGCGGCCTGGGAAGCCCGTCCTTCCCCCTTCCAGAAGGAAAGGGCGGATGGGCGCGCGGCAGGAATGGAAATCAATCAGGGTAAAAACGCAGGAGGGCGCGATCGTCGAGAGACTTTTACTCTTCGATCTTCCCCGGAATAAGCGGACACGATAATTAGGCCGCATTCGTTTTCTCGAAGTCTGCCGGGCTGAGGTAGCCGAGATGGGAATGACGGCGTTGCCGGTTGTAAAACGCCTCGATGGATTCAAAAATAGCCGTTCGGGTTTCCTGGCGGGTATCGTAAAGTTTTCCGTGAAGCAACTCCACCTTCAAGGTGTGAAAGATCAAGGCATCTTGCCCGATCCAGCGGAAGGCAAGCCTTATCCCATTCAAGCCAGCTCCTCGCTGGCGCTCGGGACAACACCAAAACGGCATGCGGTCTCTTAAATTCCCCGCTCCTTCAAATTCCTGAAAAATCCGCCCTTTTACAAAAAGGAGTTGCAAAATAATGAATATTTAATAATATATTTATTATTTATGGATGTTCAGCCGTTAAGGATCTCATGAAACTCATGGAACATAGTTCGGACGAAATCAAAAGCCAGATCCGGGTGCGGGCGTTCGACCGGTTTGGGCGTTACGGATTCGGCAAGACGACCATGGTGGAGATCGCCCGGGACTGCGAAATGTCGGCGGGAAACCTGTACCGGTATTTTGCGGGCAAAAAAGAAATCGGGGCGGCCTGTGCGGAGCATTGCATGGGACAGAAGCTGGATATCCTGCGGGACGTGGTTCGCAAATCCGCGCCGGGAGAAGGAGCGGGGGACAAGCTTCGCGGGTTCGTCCTCGAAACCCTGCGGCACCTGCACCAGATGATCTCCGGCCAGCCTCTCATTCATGAACTGGTCAATTACATCTCGGCGGAGCGGTGGGACATCGTGGCCCGCTATCTGGAAAAGGAGCGGGCGCTGATTGCAGAGATCATGGCGGAGGGAAACCGCACCGGGGAATTCGCCGTTCACGACGTGGTGGATGCGGCCCGGTTTTTCCAGGCCGGAACGATCAAGTTTCTCTCCCCGCACTTTATGAACCGGTTTTCTCTTGAAGAGCTTGAATTCGAGGCGGGAGGGGTGGTGG
>PCWF01000018.1:330-1023 GCA_002796165.1 Nitrospinae bacterium CG11_big_fil_rev_8_21_14_0_20_56_8 | reverse complement strand
CGACCCTGGTTCTGGTGGCCGTGGCCGGAAGCGGGATGCGCTATCTGCATTTCTCCACCGACTACCGGGTGTTTTTCAGCAAGGAAAATCCCCAGCTCCAGGCCTTCGAGGCCCTGCAGAACACCTATTCCAAAAATGACAACGTCCTCATCGCCATCGCGCCGAAAGACAGCCGGGTCTTCACACGGGAAACGCTGGCCGTCGTGGAGGAGGTCACGCGCGATTCCTGGCAGGTGCCCTTCTCCACGCGCGTGGATTCCATCACCAATTTCCAGCACACGTATGCGGAGGGGGACGATCTGGTAGTGCAGGACCTGGTGAAGGGGGCGAAGGACCTGAGCGACGCGGACCTGGAGCGGATTCGCCGCGTGGCTCTGGCCGAACCCCTGCTGGTGAACCGGCTCATCACGAGCAAGTCGGATATTACCGGGATCAACATCACCATCAACCTGCCGGAAAAATCCCTTGAAGAAACCCCGGAAGTGGTGAACTTCGTCCGCAAAATGGCGGACGGGATCCGGGCCCGCCATCCCGGGGTGAACGTGTATTTGACCGGCGTGGTGTTCATGAATAACGCCTTCGACGAAGGGGGCCGGGGCGACCTGAAGACTCTCGTTCCCATGATGTACCTCGTGGTCATCCTGATCATGGCGGCCGCCCTGCGGTCGTTCTGGGGAACGCTGACCACCCTGA
>PCWF01000018.1:0-312 GCA_002796165.1 Nitrospinae bacterium CG11_big_fil_rev_8_21_14_0_20_56_8 | reverse complement strand
TCACCGCCATGGGACTCGCGGGCTGGATCGGGATTCGGCTGACCCCCGTTTCGGCGAATTCCCCGACCATCATGCTCACCCTGGCGGTGGCCGACTGTATTCACCTCCTGGTGACGCAGTTTCACGAGATGCGCCACGGCAAGGGAAGACGCGAGGCGATTCTGGAATCCCTGCGGGTCAACCATTCCCCGGTGTTCATCACCAGTTTCACCACCGCGATCGGATTTTTGAGTCTCAACTTCAGCGATTCCCCCCCGTTCCGCCACCTGGGCAACATCGTGTCGATGGGCGTGGGCGCGGCGTATCTCTATG
>PCWF01000192.1:3862-5373 GCA_002796165.1 Nitrospinae bacterium CG11_big_fil_rev_8_21_14_0_20_56_8 | reverse complement strand
CTTCCAGGTCGAAGGTCTGGCCGTATTGGTTCATGATCTCCCGCATGTTCAGGATTTTATCGAACATGGAGGGGATGAACGACTGGCCGCCGAACCCCGGATTGACAGTCATCAGCAATACCAGGTCCACTTCGTGGAGGATCTCCTCCAGGGTGGACAGGGAAGTGGACGGGTTGAGCACCACCCCGGCCCGAACGTTGTGTTCCTTGATGACCTGGATGGTCCGGTTCAAATGGCGGCAGGCCTCGACGTGCACGGTGAGCATGTCGGCCCCGGCCTCGGCAAAGGATTTGATGTAGCAATCGGCGTGCTCGATCATCAGGTGGACGTCGAGGGGCAGGTCCGTCACCTTGCGAATGCACTCGATAACGGGCGGGCCAATGGTGATATTGGGAACGAAGTGGCCGTCCATGACATCGATATGGATCCAGTCCGCTCCGGCGTCCTGAACCGCGCGGATTTCATCCCCAAGTTTGGAAAAATCAGCCGATAAAATGGAAGGAGCAATTTTAACCATTAATAGACCCCCAAAAATTTTGGAGCAGAGAATAACATATTGACCGGCAAATTTCCCCCCAAAATACCCGTGAATTTGACAGGCATAACTAGCCTTTATGCAACATATTGATTATAATGACAATTTTATCCATCGTTCATTTGCAATTCAATATGCCCCCCGACCCGAAACCGACAACGCCATCCCTTGCGGAAAAATCGCGCGAGTTGATCCGGAACGCACTCCTTCTGGATCACAACCTCCTGGTACTTGCGGCTCTGCTGGGTTTCCTGGCGGGACTGGCCTCGACGGTGTTCCGTTGGATGATCGCGTTCTGCAACTCCATCTTTTCCTCGAACGGATTAGACCAGTTGGGCGTAATTCCAGTACTACACCCGGTCTTTCTGCCGCTCATGCCCATGATGGGTGGGTTGATCATCGGGATCATTTGCAAATATTATCCCAACGCGGTCAAGGAAAACGGAGTCCACCGCGTCATGCAGGCGGTGGCCTTGAAGGACGGGAAAATTTCGAGCGGGACCATTTTTTCAGCGTCGATCACCTCCGCGGTCACCATCGGCTCGGGCGGTTCCGCGGGGCGGGAAGGCCCCACGGTTCAGATCGGCTCGGCGGTGGGATCGTGGATCGCCCAGCTCCTGCACCTTTCCACCGAGCGCATCCGCGTCCTTGCGGGGTGTGGAGCGGCCGCGGGAATCGCCGCCTCGTTCAACGCGCCGCTGGCGGGGGTCCTGTTCGCCCTGGAGATCATCCTGGGTGATTTCGCCATCCACACCTTCAGCCCTATCGTCATCGCCTCGGTCATCGGCACCGTGACCGGCCGCGCGCTGGAGGGCAACGCGGTCACCTTCCAGGTGCCCGTCCATGAATTGATCAGCTACCATGAAATCGGGTTCTACCTTGTGCTCGGTCTGCTATGCGGCATGGTTTCCCGGCTGTTCACCCGGACGTATTTCGAGGCCCACGATCTGTTCGAGAAAAAAATCAACCTGCCCCC
>PCWF01000192.1:0-3848 GCA_002796165.1 Nitrospinae bacterium CG11_big_fil_rev_8_21_14_0_20_56_8 | reverse complement strand
CCGCCGGCGGGCTTATTGTCGGCCTGCTCTCCGCTTTCTTCCCCCAGGTCTGGGGAAACGGCTATGAGGCGATGGAGACCGCGCTCAACGGAGAAATGTTCTGGGGGGTGGCGCTGTTTCTCGTTTTTCTGAAAATTCTGGCCACCTCCATCACCATGGGTTCCGGTGGAATGGGCGGGATTTTTGCCCCCTCCCTGTTCGTCGGCGCGATGGTGGGAACCGTTTTCGGTTCCGGAACGCACGCCTTGTTTCCCGAATTCTCCGCCTCGCCCGAAACGTATGCGGTGGTCGGCATGGGCGCCGTGGCGGGCGCGGTGATGCAAGCCCCCCTGACCAACATCGTCATGCTCTACGAGTTGACCAACGATTACACCCTGATCCTGCCGGTGATGGTGAGTTGTATCGTCTCGGCCTACACCTTCCGGGGCTTCACCAAGCACTCCCTTTATATCGAAAAACTGCTCCACGAAGGGATCAGCCTGCGGCACGGCCGCGAAGTGTCCATCCTGAACTCCATCAAGGTGAAGGACGTGATGAACACGGTGTTCACCACCATTCCCGAGGATATGCCCTTTCGGAAAATTCTGGAGACGATCTCCCATTCCAAGAATCTATATTTTCCCATTATCGACCGTGAAGGCAGTATGACGGGAATTCTTTCCTTTTCCGACATCCGTGAAGTGTTTTTCGAAGAAGGTCTGGACGACCTCGTGGTGGCCCACGAACTGGCCACAAAAAAAGTAATGTCGCTGATGCTCCATCAAAACCTGAATGAAGCCATGGAACGGTTTGCCCATCTCGACGTCGAACAGATGCCCGTGGTGCGAAGTGACGATCCCCAGAAAGTGATCGGCATGGTCACGCGCGGGGACGTTGTCGCCGCCTACAACCGTGAAGTGCTGGTTTCCGAATTTGACCGGTAGTTTTTTTGGCGAAGGATATTACCCCTTGGTCCGCCGCTTCTCCCCTCTCCCCCTGACGCTTCTGATCCTGACCCTGGTGGTGACCTGCGCGGGGGGATGCCATTCCGATTCGGACGCCCTCGTGCGCCGCACGCGATTTCTGATGGGAACGCTCGTGGAGGTCACGGTGCGCGAACCGGATGCCGTCCGGGGGAACGCGGCGATCAACCGGGCCTTCGACGAAATCGCCCGCCTGGAGCAACTGATGAGCCCTCACCTGCCGGGCTCCGAAATTTCCCGGCTCACCCGCGAGGCGGGCGGAGAAGCGGTTCCCGTCGCGCCGGAGGTCCTTGACGTCATCCGGACCGGCGTTCGCTGGGGACAGGCGTCCGGAGGGGCGCTGGACATAACCATCGGTCCCGTCGCCGACCTTTGGGATTTCGACGACAATAAGGGGCAGATCCCTCCCGACGACCTCTTGCGCGCGGCGGTAAAGAAGGTCGGCTTCGCCGGGATCGAGATCCGGGACGGCGCCGTTCGCCTGGCACGGCCGGGAATGGAGCTTCAACTGGGAGCGGTGGCCAAGGGATACGCCGTGGACCGGGCGATGGCCCTATTGCGGCAAATGGGAATTGAACACGCCCTGATCAATGCGGGAGGCGATTTGGCGGCGATCGGGTTCCGGGGCGATCGGATTCCGTGGCGGATCGGGCTTCAGCATCCCCGCGCCCCGGAAAAAATGATTGCCACCTTCGCCATGACCGGCAACGCGGTCGCCACGTCAGGAGATTATCAACGCTATCTCGAAAAGGACGGGGTTCGCTATCACCACATCTTCGACCCGAAAACGGGACTTCCCGCCCGGGAAGGAGCGGTGATTTCCGCCACCGTCGTCGCGCCAACGGTGATGGACGCCGATGCCCTGGCGACCGCCATCTTCGTGCTGGGGCCGCCAAAGGGGTTGGCGCTTGTCGAAAATTTAAATGGCGTGGAAGCTCTGATGGTGAACGAAAGCGGGGAGGCGTTTTTTTCTTCCGGATTCGAATCCCTTCCGGATTTTCACTTTCTGGGCTTCAAACAGGACGGCAAGGATCCCGCAAAGTAAACCCCGTTACGGGATGACCTCAACCGGCTGAAAACGAATCGGATTCCTGGCCCATGAAGGATCCGTTTTCCCACCGGCCCGAATAGCTGTTCCCCGAGGAACGGATGAAGTAGGTGCCCTGCCCGTGCGGAAGGCCATTTTTGAAGGTGCCTTTAAACTTATCGCCGTTCGCGTAAATATAAGTTCCGCGCCCCTCAACCGTATCCCGGTCGAAGTGCCCGGTATAAACGTCCCCGTTGGCAAACACCAACGTGCCTTCTCCGTGAGGCCTGCCGTGCCGGAACTCGCCGACATACCGGTTCCCCCCCGCGTACAGGTAGGTTCCCTTGCCGTGCATCCGATCGTCCAACACTTCCCCTTCGTAGCGGTCTCCATTCGTCCAGGCGAGAACCAGTAATTTCATTCGGGGACGCTCCAGGATCTCGTCGGGTTGCAGATTCTGAACCGAGCCGAATTGTGACCGATAAAAAAAGGACTTCAGAATTTCCAGGGGATCCCGCTCAGGCGGACGTTCATTCAACTTGTAATACGATTCGAGCTTCTTGTAGGCCTCGTTGATTTCGCTCAGGCGATGGTGGGCTTTTTCCTGAAGACGGGGGGATACCATGGGAAACCGGTCCGGATGCCAGACCTTCACCATATTACGATAGGCCTTTTTGACCTCATCAAAGGTGGACCCGGGCCTTAAATTGAGAATTTCAAAATACCTGTCCATAGTTTGGCTGATACGGAACATTGGATCGGGGCTGGTTCTCTAACAACTCGGATCGAATTCCTGTTTCCATTTTAACAAGCACCTGCGTTGGGTTCGAGCGCAAATTACAGCAACCGGGGAATCGGGAATTTTCAACGGTATGTTCAATCCGACCCATCGCTCCGGGAAGGCCGGAAACGTTTGAGCAGGAGGGAATTTCCCACCACCGAGACGGAGCTGAAGGACATGGCCGCCGCCGCGAACAGGGGTTTGAGTAAAATACCAAAAAAAGGATAAAGCAATCCGGCCGCGATGGGGATCCCCAGGCAGTTATAAAAGAAAGCCCAGAACAGGTTCTGCTTGATCTTCCCCAAAGTCCGTTTGCTCAACTCAATGGCATCGGCAACGGAGACCAGGTTTTTGCCCATGAGAGTGATGTCGGATGCCTCCATGGCGATATCGGTTCCGGTGCCGATGGCGATTCCGATATCGGCGCGGGCCAGCGCCGGGGCATCGTTGATCCCATCGCCCACCATGGCGACGAATTTTCCTTCCCCCTGCAGGCGGGTCACCACCGCGTCCTTTTCACCCGGCAGGACTTCCGACAACACGGTGTGAATCCCCAACTCGCCGGCGATGGCTTTTGCCGTGGAGGGGTTGTCCCCCGTCACCATGATCACCTCCAGTCCCATGCGCAGGAGTTTGAGCACCGCCTCCCGGGCGTGGGGCTTCACGGTATCGGCGGCGGCGAGAATCCCCTGCGCCCGGTCACCCGCCGCAAGGATCATCAGCGTCTTCCCCTGCCGGGCCATGTGGTCGAGCCGGTCTTCCATACGGGAAAGATCCACTCCCCGCTCCTTCATCAATTTTGCGTTGCCCAGAAGAACATTTTGGCCTCCCAGGCGGCCTTCGATTCCATAACCGGGAATGGCGATGAAGTGTTCCACCTTTATGGGTTTCAGCGACCGTCTTTCCACCTCTTGCAAAACCGCCTCCGCCAGGGGATGCTCGGATTGTTTTTCGAGCGAGGCGGCAAACACCAGAAACTGTTCGAGAGACAGGGAAGCGTCGGGTTCCAGGATAACGTCGGTCACCTCGGGCTTGCCGTGGGTGAGGGTTCCGGTTTTGTCGAAAAGGATGGTGTCCA
>PCWF01000007.1:5343-5447 GCA_002796165.1 Nitrospinae bacterium CG11_big_fil_rev_8_21_14_0_20_56_8 | reverse complement strand
TGCATCGTACAGCGGGGGCTGGCGGACGACATCATTCGCGCCGCGCGGGAAGCGGGGGCGCAGGGCGCCACGGTGCATTACGCGCGCGGGGCGGGCATCCGCGA
>PCWF01000007.1:0-5283 GCA_002796165.1 Nitrospinae bacterium CG11_big_fil_rev_8_21_14_0_20_56_8 | reverse complement strand
GTCCCGCGAGCAGGTGGACCGCATCTTCGAGCGGATCTACCTCGCCGGGAACCTCGACACGCCGGGCATGGGCATCATGTTCATCACCCCGCTGGACAAGGCCGCCACTTACATTCCGCAGGAAGTGATCCATAAACTGTTTCCCGACGAAACCCCGCCGCGCGATGCGGCCGGCTCCGCCTGAAGGATCCCGATGCGTCCCCTGAAACAAGTCAAGCTCATCACCTGCATCATGCCGCCCGGCCGGGCGCACGGCCTGATCCTCGCGCTCAAGAAGGAAAAGGGCATCGACAGCGCCAACCACTCCGGCGGACGCGGCATCGGCGTGGGGCAACCCATCGAGCGCGGGTCCTGGCAGGAGGTGGACATCCTCTCCGTCGTGGTGGAAGCCCATCGGGCCGACGAAATCTTCGAATTCCTGTTTGCGAGAAGCGAGATCAACCGCCCGCACGGGGGGTTCATCTACCAGACCCCGCTGACGGCGGCCACCCTGTTCTCCCTCCCCGACCTGCCGCTGGAGGGAGCCTGAACGTCCCCCTTCGACGGGCTCAGGGTGACGTGGTTTTTATCCCTGACATGCTGAGCTTGTTTCAGCCTGTCCTGAGCGAAGTCGAAGGAAATCATGCCCGGGTGCCGCCCTTCGAGAGCCTCAGGGCGGCGCATTTGAGTTAGTAAAGGTCCCCCTTCAAACCAGTTGTCAAACCCAGGGGCGGAGATTATATTTAGGACAAGGGGAACAATTGTCTTGTCATCCAAAAGGAGGGGGGTCATGGTCACCACTATGGAACAAAAATCCGATCTTGCATCGACCTTTGCGGCACAGAAGATCGACCCACAGAACTACTTCGTGGTCCGCGCCAGCATGTGGGATCCCAAAACCGAGGACTACACCCGGGAACTTGCCGAAGGCAAGGGAGAGAGGGTTTACCGCGAGTTCATCAACGCCTTCGATTTTTACAATCAGGCGAAATATTCCGACCTGGTGAGCGGCAAGGGACAGGACGTCAATATGGAACTGGTGCATTTCCGGATGGGGCGGGCCCGCATCGTGCAGAGCCGGGTGGTGTTTCCCTGAAAATCCCGGCCACAGCACGCGGGGAACCCGTTCCTCCCCCTCGCCCGTGGGGGAGGAGCACTTTGCATGAGTCGGCAAGGGGTCCCGAAAATGTCATGCTGAGCTTGTCGAAGCATGAGCTTGTTTTGAGCCTGTCCTGAGTGAAGCCGGAGGAAAGCACAACCGGGTGCCGCCCTTCGACAAGCTCAGGGCGACATATATTTGAGTTACGCAAAGGTCTCTTTTTTCCCGGCCCCCCTGCCAGAGTTCAAATGGAACTCACCATCACCGGCGTGGATTACGCGCCCGACGACCTGTGCGATCAGATTCCGCTGGCGGTGAAACGGGTGAGAGAAATTCCCGGCGCCGACCGGACCGACCGCGGGCTGGGAGAGTTGCACACGCCCGTCCGCTGGAGGGATGAAGACCGGGAGAAAACCATCACCCGCCTTCTGCTTGCCGCAAGCGGCGAATCCCGGCTCCCGGAAGCAGGAAAACCCCGTTCACCCTAACCCTCCAAAACCTTTTCCGCAAAAACCCTTGAACCCTCGGCCAAGCCGTTTTGCCGGGCCATAATCCAAATTCCCCATTTCGATTTTTTGCGGTATTATATCGGCAATTTCCGGAAAAAATACTAAAAAGGTCCTAAATGGGCAATGGGGAAAAAATTTGATCACACCCTATCACGCAAAATATTTTGCCTTTGAACTCACCAAAAGATGTCCATCGGACAGCATTGAAAAACTGGCCGGGGCGTTGGTGGATGCCCAGGTGGATTTGAACCCGCATCAGGTGGAAGCCGCCTTGTTTGCTTTCAAGTCCCCCCTTTCGAAAGGTGCATTGCTGGCCGATGAAGTCGGTCTCGGAAAAACCATCGAAGCGGGATTGGTGCTTTCGCAGAAATGGGCGGAGCGGCGGAGAAGGATTCTTATCATCACCCCTTCGAACTTGAGAAAGCAATGGCACCAGGAGCTACAGGAGAAGTTTTTCCTACCAGCCACTATTCTTGAATCCCGCTCTTACAATGCCGAAATTAAGAAGGGAAATCTTTCACCCTTTGAAATTAAGGACAGCATCATCCTTTGTTCTTATCAGTTTGCCCGAAACAAGGCTTCCGATGTAAGCAGGATTCCGTGGGATTTGGTGGTCATTGATGAAGCCCATCGTTTAAGAAACGTCTACAAGCCGTCAAATGTCATTGCCAATACGCTGAAACAAGCCTTGCAAAATGCCCCCAAGCTTCTTTTAACAGCCACTCCCCTGCAAAACTCCTTGCTGGAACTCTACGGTTTGGTCAGCATCATCGACGATCAGGTTTTTGGAGACTTCAAAAGTTTCAGGGACCAGTTTTCAAATATCAACGATCCCGAAAATTTTGGGTATTTGAAATCCCGATTAAAGCCCTTTTGCCAACGTACGCTCCGCCGCCAGGTGACCACCTATGTGCCCTACACTGAGCGTCACCCCATGTTGCAAACCTTTGAGCCCAGCGAGAGCGAGGACAGGCTTTATAACCTGGTTTCCGAATATTTGTGTCGCGATAACTTGCAGGCTCTCCCTACAAGTCAAAGGTCTCTGATGACCCTCGTTTTGAGAAAGCTTCTGGCATCTTCCAGCTTTGCCATTGCCGGTGCGCTTAACAGTTTAATCCGAAGATTGGAAAACCAGCTTGCAAAGGCAAAGCCACCCGAGGAAACCTTGGAAGAGGAGTTGGACCGAGATTATGAAGCCCTGGACGAAACGGCGGACGAATGGCCGGAGGATGAAGCTATCGAGCCCTTATCCGAAGGCGATCGAAAGGCAATAGAGCGGGAAATAACCGATCTGAAATCGTTCCATGACCTTGCCGTTTCAATCACGATCAACAAAAAGGGAGAAGCCCTGCTCAAAGCTCTGGGCCACGCCTTTAAAGACCGTTCTCCCGAAGAAAAGAAAGCCATCATTTTTACGGAGTCCAGGAAAACCCAGGATTATCTTTTAAGGACTTTAATGGACAGTCCATACGGGGACGGAATAGTCCTGTTCAACGGGTCGAATAACGATCCAAAATCGAGGCAAATTTACGCGGAATGGTTCGAACTGCACAAAGATACCGATAAAGTCACGGGATCGAGAACGGCGGACATGCGCTCCGCCCTGGTCGATTATTTCCGCGACAAAGGTCAGATCATGATTGCGACGGAGGCGGGCGGAGAGGGCATCAACCTCCAATTCTGTTCACTTGTGGTCAACTATGACCTGCCCTGGAACCCGCAACGGATCGAACAGCGCATTGGCCGATGCCACCGGTACGGCCAGAAAAACGACGTCGTGGTGGTCAATTTCCTGAACCAGAAAAACGAAGCCGATAAAAGGGTGTTCCAGCTTCTATCGGAGAAGTTTTCTCTATTTGAAGGCGTATTCGGGGCCAGCGACGAGGTTTTAGGAGCCATTGAATCCGGCGTCGATTTTGAAAAGCGGATTACCGCCATTTATCAACGGTGCCGTACTCCGGAAGAAATCAAGGCGTCGTTCGACCAGCTCCAGTTGGAATTAAGCTCCCAGATCGACGATTCCATTAAAAAGACCCGCCAGCAACTGCTTGAAAACTTCGATGCCGAGGTTCATGAAAAACTGCGCGTCAATATGGCAAATAGCCGGGAATATTTGAACCGGTACGAGCAGAACCTCATGCTCCTCACCCAGTTTGAACTGAACGGCAACGCCGAATTTCATGATGGATTAAATGCATTCATCTTAAAAGCCAACCCGTTTCATGGAGCGAACGATAACATTCCTCTTGGCCGGTATGAATTACCGCGCCGGAGCGGGGAGGCACATTTGTACCGGCTGGGGCATCCCCTGGCGGAGCAGGTGTTGAAGCAGGCCAGAGAAAGGCCGCTACCGCCCGCCGAAATGGTTCTGGACTATGCCTCCGGTCCCAAAGTGACGGTTCTGGAGCCGTTGTTGGGGAAAAGCGGTGAACTGGCGGTTTCCATGTTTACGGTCGAATCCCTGGATCAGGCGGAAGATTATCTTCTCTTTGCCGCCGTCACGGAAGAAGGGCAGATGGTGGAAGAAGACGTGGCCCGCCGCCTGCTTTCCATGCCCCCCACTTCGACAACACCCGTCAACCGCCTCAACAGTGTGGACGCCTTGGACACTCTCTTGGAGAAAAGGAAGGTTAAAATCGTTCAAAGCGTCTCGGAGCGCAACGCCAAATTTTTTGAACAGGAGGCGGAGAAGCTGGATAATTGGGCCGAGGACCTGAAGTTGACCCTGGAGCGGGAAATCAAGGACATCGACCGGCAGATCAGGGAAGCCAAGAAAGCCGCAAAGGCGGCATTGACCCTGGAAGAAAAACTGGCGGGGCAAAAGCAGATCAAGGCTTTGGAATCCACCCGGAACACCAAAAGGCGGTCCCTATTCGAGGCACAGGACGAAATCGATGCCCTCCGCGAAAAACTGATTTCAAGTATCGAAGAGAAACTGAAGCAGAAGACCTCAATGATTGAAATATTTAAAATCCGGTGGAGGCTGACATGACTTTAAAAGTCCCCACCGATAAACGGAGCCTCACCCAGCTCCCGGAATTCGAGGAGGTCACGGGCGCGGTGGTGGTCACCTTCCGCGTTCCGGTAGCCGCAACCGCCGGGGAAGTCACCGGGGAAGTTACCGGGGAAGTCAAGCGGCTCTTGGCGGTTATGAAAGGCGAGATGAAACGGCAGGAAATCCAGGCGGCCCTTGGCTTGAAGCACGACGAGCACTTCAGAACCGCCTTTCTGGTTCCGGCCCTCAAGGCGGGCCTGATCGAGATGACCATTCCGGACAAGCCCCGAAGCAGTAAACAGCAATATCGCCTGAGCGCAATGGGCCGCCGATTTGTTAAAAAAAGTAGGGGACGGAATGTTTAAAATCAGGTGGAGATTGATATGAGCTGGAATGATGGTTTAACTGGCCAAGCCTTAAGGATTGCTCAAACTACAAACTCCCCTCTTTGGGTGGCGGCGGGTCCAGGCGCGCAAACGCAAGGCCGCCGGGGGACAGCAAGACCTCTTTGATCCGCAGATTTCGCAGAAAGACGCTGATTAAAGCATGAATGGAAAAGAAAAATTTCAAAATCAAGTTTCTGCGCCAATCTGCGTCATCTGCGGACAAGATTATGCAGGGAAGGGTTTGCAAGGTTTAAGCTGATGCCGAAAAAAATAAAACTGGAACTGACATGGATCGGGAAGGAGAACCGGCCCAGG
>PCWF01000014.1 GCA_002796165.1 Nitrospinae bacterium CG11_big_fil_rev_8_21_14_0_20_56_8 | reverse complement strand
CCCTACTCCCATCCAGAATTTCAGTTCCGCATAACACATCCACCACCCGCCCCGCCGCTTTGCCATCCCAAAGCTCGGGACGGGTCCCCTTCTTGCCGCCCGAGACCAGGATGTTCCGCGCGCTTTCGAGAATGCGGGTGGGATCGGCTCCCACCAGCATGTTCGTGCCTTTTTCGATGGTGATGGGCCGCTCGGTGTTTTCTCTCAGGGTCAGGCAGGGAACTTCGAGAATGGTGGTTTCTTCCTGCATGCCCCCCGAGTCGGTCAGGACCATTCGCGCGCGGCCCATCAACTGAAGCATGTCGAGGTAGGATTGCGGAGGAAGCAGGACCAGCGGAGACAACATCGATTCGAGTCCGAAACGATCCACCTTTTGCCGCGTTCGGGGATGGATGGGAAACACCACGGGAAGCTCGTCCGCCAGTTGTCCAAGTGCGCCGAGAATGGCCCGAAGGGTTTCCTCCGTATCGACATTGGAGGGACGATGGAGCGTCACCACCGCGTAATTTCCGTCTTTGAGCCTGAGATCCGCCAGGATCCGGCTGTTCTGCTCCGCGACGGACCGGTTTTTGAGCAGGGTATCCACCATGACATTGCCGACGAAATGGATCCGGCCCGGATCGATCCCCTCACGGTACAAGTTCGCCCGGGCCGCCGGTTCGGTGATAAATAAAAAGTCGGACACCTGGTCGGTCAGGATACGATTGATCTCTTCGGGCATATCCCGGTCGAAGGAGCGCAGTCCCGCTTCCACATGCACCACGGGAATCCGGTGGTAGGAGGCGGTGAGGGCGCAGGCGAGGGTGGAACTCACGTCACCTACCACCAGCACGGCATCGGGCCGGTTCCGGGAGAGGAGTTCATCGAACCGTTTCATCACTTCCCCCACCTGGGCGGGATTGGTGGACTCGGCGACGTTCAGGTTCAGGTCGGGACGAGGGATTCCCAACTGATCGAAAAAAACCCGGTTCATATTGTCGTCGTAATGCTGGCCGGTGTGAAGCAGGGTGGGACGGATCCGTCCATTTCGGCTCATGGCCTCCATTATGGAAGCCATCTTGATAAAGTTGGGCCGGGTTCCAACCACGTTCAAAATGTTCATGCCCTGAAGTTCCTTCCCCGTTGAATGGACCGTTCCGGACTCACTATACATCAAACCCCGCGCCGGGGGGAATGGCTTGCTTTCAAAAGGTTAACACACTATACTCGCTGGGATCGCAGAGGTTCCACCCCAGGTCGTCCGTTTATCAACACCCATCGTTCCGTTCATCATGAAAACCTTTTTTGTGACCGGAGGGGCCGGTTTTATCGGCAGTAACTTCGTTTATTTTCTGATCGAACGGCCCGAGGTCCGCATAGTCAACTTCGACAAGCTGACCTATGCGGGCAACCTGGACACTCTGGCCCCCATCATGAACCATCCTCGGCACCATTTCGAAAAGGGGGATATCTGCGACCGGACCCGCGTCCTCGATCTCCTGCGGGAATACCGGCCCGAGGGGATCGTCCATTTCGCCGCCGAATCGCACGTGGACCGGTCGATCGACGCGCCGGGAGAATTCATCCGCACCAATGTGGTGGGCACCTTCGAACTGCTTGAAGCGGCCCGGTCATACTGGAACGGATTGGATTCCGGAGCTAAGGAAAGGTTCCGTTTTCTTCACGTTTCCACCGACGAGGTTTACGGAACGCTGGGGGAATCCGGTTATTTCACCGAAACCAGCGTCTACGCTCCCAATTCCCCCTACGCCGCGTCAAAAGCCGCGAGCGATCATCTCGTCCGCTCCTATCTTCATACCTACGGACTGCCGGTCCTCACCACCAATTGCTCGAACAATTACGGACCGCGGCAATTTCCCGAAAAACTGCTCCCGCTCATGATCCACAATTGCCTGGCCGGGAAACCTCTCCCCGTGTATGGAGACGGCCAGCATGTCCGCGACTGGCTGTACGTTGAGGATCATTGCCGGGCCATCCTGCGGGTTTTCGAAGCGGGCCGGAGGGGGGAGGTTTACAACATCGGTGGCAACAATGAGAAGAAAAATCTCGAAACGGTGACCACCCTCTGCGCCATCATGGACGAGCTGGTTCCGGACTCCCCCCATGTCCCGCACAAGAACCTGATTCGTTTCGTGCAGGACCGGCCGGGACACGACCGGCGGTATGCCATCGACGCAAGCAAAATCCGCGAGGAACTGGACTGGCAACCCCAGGAAACCTTCGAGTCGGGCTTTCGCCAAACCGTGCGATGGTACCTCGACAACCGGGCATGGGTGGACCGCATCATGTCAGGGGCCTACCGGGGCGAGCGGCTGGGACTCAACGTCAATTCATCGGAGAATGCATGATCGACAAAGGCATCATCCTTGCGGGAGGATCGGGAACG
Source organism: Nitrospinae bacterium CG11_big_fil_rev_8_21_14_0_20_56_8 (assembly GCA_002796165.1). GTDB lineage: Bacteria > Nitrospinota > Nitrospinia > Nitrospinales > VA-1 > 21-14-0-20-56-8. The sequence goes on along the minus strand of PCWF01000014.1, from coordinate 3,139 downwards.
CGCCTTTACCCGCTCACCCAGGTGGTCAGCAAGCAACTCATGCCGCTTTACGACAAGCCCATGATCTACTATCCGGTGAGCACCTTGATGCTGGCCGGAATCCGCGAGATTCTCATCATCACCACGCCCGAGTCCCAACCCCAGTTCCAGTCCCTGCTGGGCGACGGCTCGCAATGGGGCATGAGCTTTTCCTACGCCGCCCAGCCTGAGCCCGAAGGACTGGCCCAGGCTTTTATAATCGGACGCGATTTTATCGGCGATGGGGGGTGTAGCCTGATTCTCGGCGACAACGTGTTTTACGGCGCCGGGCTGGAGGACATTCTCGACCGGGCCCGGCGGCGCGAACGGGGAGCCACGGTCTTCGGCTACTGGGTCAAACAACCCGAACTGTATGGCGTCGCCGAGTTCGACAAAAGCGGGAACGTAACGCGCATTGAGGAAAAACCCGGCAATCCCAAATCGAATTACGCCATCACCGGGCTTTACTTTTACGACAACCAGGTGGTGGACATCGCCGCAAACCTGAAACCCTCGGCGCGCGGGGGACTGGAGATCACCGACGTCAACAATGCTTACCTTGCCCAATCCCAATTGGTGGTGGAACGGCTCGGGCAGGGGTATGCCTGGCTGGACACGGGATCGCACGATACTCTTCTGGATGCGGCCAATTTTGTGGAAACTCTCGAAAAACGGCAGGGACTCAAGGTCTGCTGTCCGGAGGAGATTGCCTTCCGGCTGGGATTCATCGATGCCGCACAACTGGCCCGCCTGGCCAAACCCCTCAACAAAAGCGGCTACGGACAGTACCTGATGGAATTGATCCGCAGGGAAAACCGCTGACGGTCCGCGTTCCGCCCATGAAGATTCTCCTTACAGGCAAAACCGGCCAGGTGGGCTGGGAATTGAGCCGGACCCTCCCGGGCCTCGGGGAACTGGTTGCCCTGGGGCGGGAGGAATTAAACCTTGCGGACCCGGACCAGATCCGTGCGCAAGTGAGGAAAATCCAACCCCATCTCATCGTCAACGCCGCCGCATACACCGCCGTGGACCAGGCCGAGAGCGAAGCGGAGCTGGCGTTTCAAATTAATGGAATCGCGCCCGGCATCCTGGCCGAGGAGGCGCTCAAACTGGGGGCGGGGCTCGTCCATTACTCCACCGACTACGTTTTCGATGGGCAATCCCGCACCCCATATAACGAAGATGACTCCACCGCCCCTCTTGGAGCCTATGGGCGCACCAAGCTGGCGGGCGAAGAAGCGATCCGCCGGGCCGGTGTTCCGCATCTCATCCTGCGCACCAGCGGAGTCTACGCCACCCGGGGACAAAATTTTCTGCTCACCATGCAACGGCTTGCAAGGGAGGGTAAAGACCTGCGAGTAGTGAACGACCAGGTGACCGCCCCCACCTGGTGCCGCGAAATCGCCGAGGCGACCCGGAATATTCTGGCCCAAACCGGGGATGGAACCGCCCGGTCGCTCGAACGGGTGGCCGGGACCTATCATTTGTCTAGTGCGGGGGAAACCAACTGGTATGAATTTGCCCGAAGCATTTTCGACTTTACCGGACTCCATCCTAAAAGCCTCACACCGATTCCCACTTCCCAATATCCCACCCCAGCCCGGCGTCCACCTTACTCGATTCTGAGCAATGAAAAAGTCCGGGCGGTGTTCGGGATCGAACTGCCGGATTGGAAATCCGCTCTCAGGCGGTGCCTGGTTAAAGGTCAGGAATAAAAATCGGCTATGGCGTTCACGACGTGTTCCTGCTGGGGGGGGGTAAGCTCGTGGGAAATGGGAAGGGCCAGAGTCTCTGAAGCGGCTTTTTCCGCTTCGGGGAAATCTCCCTTTCCATATCCGAGATAACGGAAACACTCCTGGAGGTGAAGCGGAACCGGATAATAGATTTCCGTCATCACCTTGTTCTTTTGCAGGTAAGTCCGCAGGGCATCACGATGGGAACCGGCGCGGATGACGTACTGGTTGTAAACGTGACCCGCCACTTTTTCGGGAGGCAGACCGACTTTCCCATCCAGTCCACGGTCCCGGAACAAGCGATCGTAAAGTTTTGCATTGGTCCGGCGCTTTTCGGTCCAGCGTTCCAGGAACGGGAGCTTGGCGAGAATTCCTGCCGCTTGAATGGCATCGATCCGGAAATTGCCGCCGATCATCTTGTGATAATACTTGGGCTCCGATCCGTGAACCCGGAGAATGCGGACTTTTTCGAAAAGTTCGGGATCGCCCAGGGTCACCATTCCGCCATCGCCCAATCCTCCCAGATTCTTGGTCGGGAAAAAGGAGAAACACCCGTAATCGCTCAACGCACCCGCCCGACGTCCCTTGTAACGCGCGCCGATGGCCTGGCAGGCATCTTCGATGACGCTTAACCCATGCGCCTTCGCCGCCCGGTTGATGGCATCCATGTCCGCGCATTGGCCATAGAGATGCACCGGCATGACCGCCCGGGTTTTGGAATTGATGGCCCGCTCCACCGAGTCGGGTTGGAGGTTAAAGGTTTCCGGATCGATGTCGACAAAGACCGGCCGCGCTCCCAGCCGCGCGATGGACCCCGCCGTCGCAAAGAAGGTGTAAGGCGTGGTGATCACCTCGTCTCCCTCTCCGATCCCAGCCGCCATCAATGCGATCAACAACGCATCCGTTCCCGAGGAAACCCCCACCGCGTGCGGGGTGCCGCAAAATGCCGCGATCCGTTCCTCCAAGAGGGACACCTTGGGCCCCAGGATGTAATGACCGGACCGCACCACCTCCATCCATTCCTGCTCCAGGTTTTCCAAAATTTCATGGTAAGTGGCGGGGATATTCAGCAGGGGCACACCGGCCACCGGTTCACCTCCGGCGTTTGCCAACTTCACCACTTCATCCGGAGAACAGGCCATGACCCCTTCGGAATTAAAATTACCGGGAACCAAGGTCACCACACCCTTGAGGTTCCATCCCCGCACCGCCAAAGCGGCCAGGGACACCTGATAATCTGCCGTCCCCCTTTCCAGCGCGTTCCGTATTTCCTGCGGAGAAACCGGCAACAGTTTCAGGGGTTCCAGCAGGTGGTGGATTCGGCGGGAGGCTTCTTCGGCTCCCCACTCGGCGGTCAGGATGGAATGAAGATTGGAAACCGCGCAGGA
>PCWF01000082.1 GCA_002796165.1 Nitrospinae bacterium CG11_big_fil_rev_8_21_14_0_20_56_8 | reverse complement strand
ATGGGTTTCAGGGGAATGGAGACATCCAGAATTTTTCCCAGTTGCGTGGACCAGCTCCCCGCGGCGAGGACAAACGTATCTCCCCGCACTTCACCCGAATCGGTAACGGCGGCGCGCAGGCGGGCACCCTCTTTAATAATTCCGGGAACGTTTTTCTCCAGCAGGGAGAGCCGCATGGTTGCCGAAGCCGCCGCGAGGGCATCGTGCATCTGCCGGTTGTTGACCTGCCCCTCGGCGACCCAGACGACCTCGCCGCAATCGGGAGCCAGATGAGGCGCCTTCTTTCTCACCACCTCCGGCGGCCACAATTCATGCGGTATGGAGTTATCTTTCAGGAATTGTTTCCTCTCCTCCCAATTCCCATGATACAGGCAGGAAGGCATGAGGGATCCCGCGAGGGACAGGTACACTTCACGCCCACTCACCTCAACCAGTTCCCGAATAAAGCCGGGATATTTCTCCAGCGAACCGCGACAAAATTCGTAGAACCGGTCCGCCGCCGTACATTCGCCAAAAGGAGCCAGCATCCCTGCGGCGGCCCGGGAAGCCATGAGGGAATTCATGGGATCTCCCAGAAGCGCAATTTTAAGCTCCGGCCGCCTCCGCTTCAATCGGAAGGCGATGCTGCGACCGATGACCCCGGTTCCGATGATAACGATATCGTAAATGGTGTTCACACAAGAAATTATATAATGAAGAACGCTCTATTAGGTTGCTGAAAAACCATTTGAGGTGTCATTCTGAGCCGGTTTGCGGCGAAGAATCTTGTTCCACCCCCTTGCCCAGCTCGATTTATCAAGTTGGGGCGGATCCTTCGCGGAGTTTATCCTGAGCTTGCCGAACGACTCGGGATGACATTGGGGGAGTTTTTCGGCACCCCGCCATTCCAAACGAGGCCCTCGCGTCCAACAATCCCGGATCAAGGTTATCTACTTGAATCGCAAAACGCAAATATGCTATTTTCAATAAGGAATCTCCGCATCCCTTTGCGCCGTGTTGTCCGCCCTTGTCAAGTCACCCTGTGGCGGGCCGATGGGATGAAAGTTTCAGGCACTCCAATCATAAACCCCGTCCGGACTATCCACGAGGAAAATGGAAGAAAAAAACGAAAGTTCATCCGTCGCCATCGATCCCGTTTCCCGCGTCGCGCCGATCCTCGAGCATCTGAGTCCCGAGGATACCGAAATCGACAAGGGGAAGATTCAGGACCTGTTCGTCAAACTATGGGAATTCGAGGAAGGGGACAAGCTGACTCCCGACGAACAACACCTCACCACTATCGGGCTGTTCATCTTCGCAACTCACAATATTCTGGATGATTACAATATCCGGAAAGACAAGGCCCGCCAAGCGATCATCGAAGCCTTGCGGCGCTGGAGAGCTCCGCTCATCGAAGCCGAAGTGGAACATGAAAAATCCTCCGGAAACCCCTTTCAGACCTTTGTCGCAACCCAGCAACCCAAGATCGACGAAATCTATACGTGGCGGCATTTCATGCTCGATCATAAACAGGCCGACGGAAAAGAATGGACCTACAAAATGAAGTCCTGCTGGTTCGCGACTTTTTTCATTCACCTGGGCCGAACCGATTACATAGAGACCGCGTGTGGATTTGACAAACTTCCATGGGAGGCCCGTCAGGATTACGTGGATTTGAAGCTCAACAATCTGTTTATGAAGCTCGGGAATTCCTGCCAGTTCCGCTATACTCCGAAAAAATGACCGGGACTCCGGGAATCCCCCTTCCCGGAAAACCCGGCCTGGCCTCCCCAGAGATATCTCCCGATCGCCCTAACCCCATTGAGGCTCCCGGTCCCTTATTAAAACCCTGGCCTACTACATCAGTTCCCACGGTTACGGACATGCGGCCCGGTCCGCGGTGGTCCTGTCCCAACTCACCCCGCGTTATCGAGTGTGGATTCGTTCCCGAATTCCGCCCGAGTTTTTCAATCTTTTCCTGCCACCCCCGTTTCACCTGGACCCGATGGACGTCGATGCGGGATGCGTCCAGCAAGACGCCGTGCATGTCGATTCCCAAGCTTCCTTCGGCTACCTGGAACAGTTTTGCAACCATACGGAGCGGGTTCTGAGGCAGGAGGCCGAATGGCTTGAGCATCAGGAGGTGGACCTGGTTATTTCCGACACCCCATCCCTGCCCCTGCGTGCGGCGTGGGAACGGGGAATCCCCCGACTGCTCATCAGCAATTTCACCTGGTACGACATTTATTCCCACTTTCCCGGGCACGCGCGCTATCGGAAACTTCTGGACCCGATGCGGACCGACTATTCGCGGGCCACGACGCAGATTCTTCCTCAATGCCATATCCAGAACGACTATGTGGAACACCAGGAGGAAACCGGTTTTCTGGCGGTCACCGGAAAGGAAATTCGGAACGAACTGGAAAATCATTTACAATGGCCTCTGACAGGGAAAACCCTGATTTTCATATATCTGGGAATCGCCGGAACGGCCAGTCTCGACTGGGAGCACCTGGGCCGGATGGGCGATTTCCTGTTCCTGACGCGCGATCCCCTGCCGCAAACCGTGCCCAACCTGTTCGTCCTGGACGAGCGATTCCGTTACACCGACCTCATTGCCAGTTGCGACCTGGTTTGCACTAAGGCGGGGTATTCCACCCTGGCGACGGCATTCGCCCACGGGAAACCGGTGCTGTCCTGCTCCCGCGACCACTTTTTCGAGTTTCAAGCCATCCGCCGGTATCTGGAAAGCCGGGAGGTGGGACGCATCATAAATTCGCACCGGTTTTACACCTGCGACTGGGAAGGAGATATAAAGAAAGCACTCGAATTAAACGTTAAGGGAAGAGTCCCCCTCAATGGGGAACACAAGGCCCTGCAAATCATCGACCACCTGCTTTCCGGCTGAAACCCGAATCATGGATCCCGACATCACCCTGGTCATCACAAACTGGAACGGAGCGTCCCTTTTAAGGGAATGCCTGCCCTCGGTCCTCACGGCGGTGCGTTATGATTCCCGCCGCCGCTACGAGGTGATGGTTATCGACGATTGCAGTACCGACAACAGCCTGGAAGTTCTGGAAAAAGAATTCCCCGAAGTGCGGCGTGAGAAAACACCCCGGAATCTGGGATTCCAGGAGGCCAACAATTACGCGGTCCGGCTGGCCCGCTCCCGGCTGGTCATGCCGATGAACAACGACATCAAGCTGGACGATCAGGCCCTGGCGCACCTTGCCGATCATTTTGAATCCGGCAATGTCTTCGCGGTCAGCGGGAGGTTTTTCGCTTTCGACGGAACCACCTTCCTGTACGGCAACCGGGGGGGATATTTCAAATACGGTCATTTCGTTCTTTACGAAAAACCCGCCGAGGACACCAGCCAGACCCTGTTCGCCTGCGGAGGCGCTTTCATGGTCGACCGCGAGCGGTACCTGTCTCTCGGCGGATTGGACCCGCTGTACCATCCTCTGTACTATGAAGAGATCGACCTGTCCTACCGCGCCCTGAAACGGGGATGGGAAGTAAAATACGAACCCCGTTCCATCGCCTACCACAAAGTTCAGGCCACGATCGCCCGGCAGGAAAAGCGCAGGCAGATCGGTTACATTTCAGGAAGGAACAACTACCTGTTCATCTGGAAAAACATTCTTGATCCCCGGCTCACGGTTTCCATGCTGATTTTCACTCCGTTATTCCTGCTCCGCGACCTGTTCCAGTTCAGGTTCCGCTTCTGGGTCTGTCTCTACAAGGCCCTGCAACGGCTTCCCCGGGCGATGAAAGGACGCAGGAAGGAGATCGCGGCCAACCTCCTGAGCGATCGGGAAGTTCTGGCCCGTATCAACGATACCCCCCATTGCCGAAAATGACGCGGAACGAGGGAAACATTGCCATTCGTCTCAACGCCTCCCCCACGATGGGGATGGGGCATCTTTACCGCCAGCTTTACCTGGGCCGGCTCCTCCGAGAACGGGGCGCCACGATTTCCTATTTCGTCCCCGAATACTCCCCGGCCACGGCTCTCCTGGAAGATTCGGGTTTTCGCCCCCATTGCGTTGCCCCCGAAGCCGGGCTTCCCGAAACCGTCCGCGAACGCTTTGACGTGGTTATCGTGGACCTTCTCGATACCTCCCGCGATTTCATTGAAACCCTCCGAAGCCGTGCAAACACCCTCGTGGACTTTGAGGATCTCGGCGAAGGGAGACATTTCGCGGATGTTCTGATCGACTGCAACCTGGATCCCGAACGAGCCCGGGACCTGCCTCGGGCCGTGACACCCCTGTTCGGTCATACCTACTCTCTGCTTCATCCCGATTTCCCGGAGTATCACCTAAAGACCAAAATCTTTTCGGGAAAACCGACGAAGGTGCTCCTTACCTTCGGAGGGACGGATCCCAATCGCCTCACCGTGCGGCTGGCCGAGGGGATCCTTGAAATGGATGAGACGGTCGAGCTGACCGTGGTCATTGGGCCGGGTTTTTCCGACCGGGAGGCCCTGGACCGCTTTCAAACAAACCACCCCGGCGTCGACGTCCGATCCAATATCACCGATATGGCCGAAACCCTGTGGAGCCACCAGGCCATCCTCTGCTCCGGAGGGGTCACGCTTCACGAAGCGCTGTCCGTGGGCACCCCCCCCTTCCTCATCAACCAGGCGCTTCACCAGGAGATCAAAGCTCGGAGGATCGAACAACTGGGTGCCGCGATCAACCTCGGCATGGCAAACGATTTCGATCAGGGAAAATTGAAGCGGGCCTTGTCCTCAAGCAAGGGGGAACTGGCCGCGTTGAGCGAGGCGGGAAAAAAGCTGATCGATGGACGGGGAATCTTCCGCATCGCCAATGAAATCATGCAAAGGATGCGGCGTCCGGAAACTCCATAACGGTATGACCCGATCCGGGGGGATCTAAAAACCGGCGTCTCCTACCCCCATTTCCCCACTCGAACCGGGCTTCTCAATCATGACCTTATTTTGCAGGGGAAACCCGGCCCCCGAGCCGGGAGCGGGAAGCGGAAACCCCATCCAAAAATGCCTGGCATTCCTCTTCCGTGTAATCGGGTGACATCAGGTACACATCCACCGGATCCACACTCGTCCTGAACTCGCGGGCGAATTGAAATCCGTCGCGAAACGCCTTTTCAATTTTGTTCAATTGTTTCATCCTTTCCCAATCTCAGAATAAAGACTCAACAACAGACTCCAAAATGAAAGAGCAAAACATGTGCCATCCTGGCCGGAAAAGGCCCCGAATCCGGAGCACCATTATAACCTATTGATAAATAAAGGTTAATTTATTTATTGGACAGACGGCGAGGCGCGAATCAAGCGACAGGGGAAGTCAATTTTCCCGCATGAGCGACAAAAATTGTCTTTCGATTCCTGAAAGTGTCAGATCCGGGAAAAGAGGATGGGATAAAATCCGGGGCCCAGGTGGAGGGAGAGGTTCTCGGGAGATCACGCCTCGTCCGGGTCATCGGGTTTGCGGGAAGGCGGGCGGCTGGCGAATTTGTGGTTATAGTAATTGGCAAAATCTTTCATGGACAGCATCCCGATCACATTGTGGTTGCG
>PCWF01000172.1:886-5594 GCA_002796165.1 Nitrospinae bacterium CG11_big_fil_rev_8_21_14_0_20_56_8 | reverse complement strand
TCACCACGTTGTCCCTGATGTCCCGCATGACTTCCAACTCGAACTCCTTCCAGCCCAACAGCGATTTTTCTATCAGCACCTCCTGGGCCGGGCTGATTCGGAGTCCGTTCAGGACCATCTCCTCGAACTCTTTTTCAGAATAGGCGATTCCGCCCCCGCTTCCCCCCAGGGTGAACGAGGGGCGGATGATGGCGGGGAATCCGGTCTCCTGCACGATGTCCCAGGCTTCTTTTAAATTATGCGCGTGACCGCTGGGAGGCACCACCTGGCCGATTTTCTGCATGGCCTGCTTGAACAGATTGCGGTCCTCGGCTTTGCGGATGCTCTCGACGCTGGCGCCGATCAGGCGCACACCATACTGATCCAGGACCCCGCTTTCCGCCACCGCCATGGCGGTATTGAGTCCCGTTTGGCCCCCCATGGTCGGGAGGAGGGCATCCGGCCGTTCGCGCTCGATGATCATCTCCACCACCTGGGGGTTGACGGGTTCCAGGTAGGTCCGGTCCGCAAATTCCGGATCCGTCATGATCGTGGCCGGGTTGCTGTTGACGAGCACGACCTCGTAACCTTCCTCCTTGAGAGCCTTGCAGGCCTGGGTTCCCGAGTAATCGAATTCGCAGGCCTGGCCGATCACGATCGGGCCCGAGCCAATCAGGAGAATTTTTTTAATATCGGTTCGACGGGGCATTAATTTCGATAGATGTCATGAAGAGCGATCTGGCGCGACCGTTCCCATTTGAGTTGCATGTAGGAGATGCGTTGAATGAGATGATGGAAGGTGGTTTTCACTTCGATTTTCAGCTTGGCGATCTGAATGCGGTGAATCTCCCGCCGGATGTTTTCGATGCTTTTGTTGATATCCCGGATTTTCTCCTCCAGATGATTTTTTTCCGGATCCAGCTTTACAAGTTTGGCTTCATCCTGTGTCTTCTCAATTTTCGCTTTGAGCTTGCCGATCGACTTTTGGGTTTTGTCCAGGGATTTCAGAGTCGAAGCCAGTTCGCCCTCAAGACGTTTCAGTTCTTTTTTGTGAATTTCCTGAATCAGGACCACTTTCCGGACTTCGTCCTTAATGAACTTGTGGGCCTCAACCGGATGGAAACAGAAATTCCCCGTGAAGTAGAATTCTCCTTTGTGCGGCATGATCCTTCCTTCAAAAAGATCGCTTTTGCGGAAGATGATCTTGCCCTGAGTTTCAAGAACCTTGTATTTCACGTCATCGAACAGGTTCACGACCACCACGCAGGTGTCCGTGATTTTACGGACCATGAAAAGCCCGTGGATGTTTTGGCTGAATCCCTGGCAGGTCTCCCGCAAACCGTACGTTTCCAGGGAGGTGGGATCCAGCAGGATACGTTCCAGGTGGGTCAGTTCGGTTCCAGCCAGAATGCGGTCGAACGTGAACCACTCCAGGAAAAGGCCCATGCGGGTCTCGTAGCTTTTATCATCCTCGTAAATGGTCCCGGCGACCGACTGGAATTCCTTTTTGGCCTCGACCAGTTCTTCGGCGTACTTGTGGTTGGTGGCGTGCTCAATCAACTTTTCAAGATCGTCTCGAAACATCATTTCCCTTTCATCATTTTTACGAAATCTTCGAACAGATGACCGGGATCGTGCGGGCCGGGCGAAGCTTCCGGATGGTATTGGACGGAAAGGACCGGGAGTTGCCGATGGCGGATGCCCTCCACCGTCCTGTCGTTCAGGTTGAGGGAAGTTATTTCCACGTTTTCTCCAGCCGAGTTTTCCGTTACCGCAAATCCGTGATTCTGGGAGGTGATTTCCACCTTGCGGGAATTGAGATTCATGACGGGCTGGTTACCGCCGTGATGGCCGAACCGCATTTTAAAGGTTTTCCCGCCCAGGGCCAGATTGAGGATCTGGTGGCCCAGGCAAATGGCGAACAGGGGAACCTGGCCGATCAGGTTCCGCGTCGTTTCGATGGCATATCCGACCGCCGCCGGATCGCCGGGGCCATTGGAGAGGAAAACCCCGTCCGGCTTCATTTTGAGAACCTCTTTGGCCGGGGTGGTGGCGGGAACGACGCGCACCCGGCAACCCGCCTGTACCAGTTTTCTTAAAATGTTTCGCTTCACCCCGAAATCGTAGGCGACCACGAACCGGGGCGAATTACCTCTCCCGGTTTTTTCGGAGGGGAAAGGGGTTTTCAGGGCGGCCACTCCTCCCGCCAGAGTGTATTCTCCTTCCACCCAGTCATAAGGCTCCCGGCAGGTCACTTCCTGCACCAGGTCCCGGCCTTCCAGTCCGGGAGACTTTCGGGCCCGCTCCTGCAGGCGCTCGATTTCGTTTGCGTGAGTGGAAATGACGGCCTGCTGGGCGCCCTGATCGCGGATATGACGGGTGAGCGCGCGCGTGTCGATTCCCTGGATGCCCAGGACACCGAATCGCTTCAAAAACTGGTCCAGCGTTTCCCGGGAACGCCAGTTGCTGGGAATCCCGCTCAACTCCTTGATGATGAATCCGGAGAGGTGAGGGCGGTCCGATTCGAAATCTTCCGGGTTGATCCCATAGTTTCCGATCAGAGGGTAAGTCATAACCACCATTTGGCCCCGGTAGGAAGGGTCGGTGATGACTTCCTGATAGCCGGACATGCTGGTGTTGAAGACGACCTCTCCCTCCACTTCGCCTGTGGCTCCAAATGAGGCGCCCGCAAAGACCCTGCCGTCTGCAAGTACGAGAACCGCTTTCATGAATGGCGTGTCAATTCGAGTAGGAGTAAACGAGCTTTCCGGAGACGAGGGTGTGTGTCACTCTGCCGCGGACCTTCCACCCATTATAAGGGGAGTTTTTGCTCTTGGATTTGAAATTGGAAACATCAATGACATATTCCGTATCGGGGTTGAATATTACCACATCTGCGTCCTGCCCGACCCCCAGAGATCCTTTTTTCAAATCAAAAATTTCGGCAGGCCGGGATGTCAGCATTTCAACCGCTTTCGAGAGCGGGATCACCCCTTCCCGGACGAGGCCGAGGGTCAGGGGGAGGGCGGTTTCCAGTCCCACGATCCCGAAGCACGCCGCGCCGAACTCCACCTGTTTGTCCGCCACATCGTGGGGCGCGTGATCGGTGGCGATAATATCGATCGTGCCGTCCCTCAAGCCTTCGAGGATGTGTTCGACGTCCCTCTGGGTCCGCAATGGGGGGCTCATTTTCGTGTTGGAGTCAAACCCGCGCACCGCATCCTCGGTGAGGGTAAAATGGTGCGGCGTCACCTCGCAGGTGACGGGGAGACCGTGCGCCTTTGCCTGGCGAACCAGATCGACCGATCCGGCGCTACTGATGTGGGCGACGTGAAGCCGTCCGCGGGTTTTTTTCAACAGGGCGATATCCCGATAAACCATGATGTCTTCGGCTTCGGTGGGCATTCCCTTGAGGCCCAGTTCGGTGGCCACCCGGCCTTCGTTCATACAACCCCCGCAAGTCAGGTCCAGAACCTCGCTGTGCTGGATCAGAGGGAGGCCGAGCATGCGGCTGTATTCCAGCGCCCGCCGCATGATCTGGTTGCTCATCACCGGACGCCCATCGTCGGAATAGGCGATCACTCCGGCTTCTTTCAAATCCGCCATGTCCGACAACCGTTCACCCTTGAGCCCCTGGGTGATGGCCCCGATGACATAGACGTTCACGATCCCTTTCTCCCGGGCCCGGGTATGGATGAAGTCGGTGATCGAACGGTTATCGTTGACGGGATCGGTGTTGGGCATGACGGCCACCGAGGTGAATCCACCCGCGGCGGCGGACTGGCATCCGCTTTCGATCGTCTCCTTATACTCGAACCCCGGTTCCCGGAAATGCACGTGCATGTCGAGAAAACCCGGCGCCACAACGCATCCGGCGGCATCGATGATTTGGGGGCGTGAACCGCCCCGGTTGTCGAGGCTTCCCGGTTTGTCGACTGCGGCAATCTTCCCCTTGTCGATTAACACATCGTGGGGCCCGTCGATTCCGTTGGCGGGGTCCACCAGCCGGCCGTTTTTAATTAGAATTGTCATCGCTTGCCCCCAGAATGAGATACATCAACGCCATCCGCACCGCCACGCCGTTGGTCACCTGGTCCAGAATGAGGGACCGGGGACCATTCATGACATCCAGGGCAATCTCGATCCCGCGGTTGACGGGACCGGGATGGATGATGATTAGATCCTTCTTGGAATTCTTTAATTTTTCATTAGTTAGACAGAATAAATTCGAGTATTCCCTCAGGTTGGGAAAATAACATTGGTCCTGCCGCTCCATCTGAATGCGGAGCATCATGACCACGTCTACGTCCCGGATCCCTTTTTCCAGATCGTGGCAGACCTCAACCCCCAATTCCTCGATCTCCAGCGGAATCAGGGTGGGGGGCGCGACGACCCGGATCTTCATCCCCATGGTCTTCATGGCGTGAATGTTGGACCGCGCCACCCGGCTGTGCGCGATGTCGCCGACGATGGCCACGCTCAACCCTTCCAGTTTCCCCTTTTGCTCGCGAATGGTCAGCAGGTCCAGAAGCGCCTGGGTGGGGTGTTCGTGCGCCCCGTCCCCGGCGTTGATGATACTGCTTTTGACAAACCGGGAAATGAGCCACGGTGCGCCGGATGCGGAGTGCCGGATGACGATGATGTCCGGGCACATGGCTTCCAGGTTGCGCGCGGTGTCGATCAGGTTTTCACCTTTCACGGTACTGCTGGTCGAGCCGGAAATGTTGAT
>PCWF01000172.1:0-835 GCA_002796165.1 Nitrospinae bacterium CG11_big_fil_rev_8_21_14_0_20_56_8 | reverse complement strand
TACATCCACGACGAAGACCGCCACCAGCTCAGGGGCCGCAATAATGGCATCACTTATCGCCTGGGCGACCGGGTCACCGTCGTTCTGCGCGAAGTCACTCCGATTACCGGCGGCATGTTGTTTGAGGTTTCAGACAGCGCCGCACCTGCCGGCAGCAAAGCGACCTCTACGCCAAGAGCCCGCACGGACCCGTCCAAAACCACCAAAAGGCCGAAAAAAGCCAAAGGAAAAAGCCGCGCCTCCCGGCGCCAGCAGCGAAATGCGGTGGACAGCACAGGCAAAAAAGGCGCAAACACAAAGAACAAGGGCCGGCCGAAACGAAAATAGGTCTGTGCCGAAGGTGTGATGTAGAGCGTATACACACCCCCTGAGATGGTCTTAAATATCGATATGACTGGGATTTTCTCAAGGCTGAGCGGATTTGCGGGACTGTTTTCGGTTCTCGTCCTTTCCGCTTGCGCACTGCCGAACACCACGAATCAGTCCGACACCAACACCTTTGCCGAACCCGCCGCCGCCGAAGTAATCGCTGTCGGCTTTGATAATATTACCGACAAATATATCGAGCCGGTGTCGCTGAGCCGCATTGGCGTTGATGGCTTGCGCGGCCTTGGCAGCATTGATCCCGGCCTCAGCATGTCAGAACAGGCCGGCGACCTTGTGATGTATGAGCATGGTCAAGAGATCGGCCGGATGCGTATTCCACCCGAAACCGATGTTCGTGCCTGGGCCGCCGCCATTGTCGCGTTAACAGAAAAGGCGCGGGATCATTCAGACGAGGTCAGAGCTGCATCATCGGAGAAAATTTACGAAGCCCTGTTCGATGGTGCGCTTT
>PCWF01000118.1 GCA_002796165.1 Nitrospinae bacterium CG11_big_fil_rev_8_21_14_0_20_56_8 | reverse complement strand
AAGCCGACGCGCTGGTCACGGGCGACAAAGACTTGCTGGCACTGGTCGATGCTTTTACGGTGCCTATCCTGACTCCGGTTGCGTTTGGGGAACGTTTCAACCATAACGCCCAAAACAAGGCTGAGGGACATTTTACCCAGGGCGGGTGAAATGAATCTACATTGATCCGCCCTACAATGGGAATTACGTTCACTCACGATCATCTCAGCATAATAATCTGCGAAGGGACGCTGTATGGTTGTGGCGATGTCTGAGAATAAGCAGAACGTCTGCGTATATACGTCAAGGAATGCATAGCTACAAAGGTGCTACTTGAAAATCTGAGCATGGGGGTAAATAGGGGCTCCATGGAAACTGAAAATGCACTAGAGGATGTCCAAGATCTGATTCGAGTACGGATTGAGAAGCTTCGGCCCAAACTGTTGGACCTTAGTCGACGAAATCCCCTCATTTCAACACGCCTTTCACCACGCCGGAACGCCCTGCTCCGCGTTGTCGATGAACTACCAAATGTCCTTGCATTCAACCTCTGCAACCAAGAGGGGATGCGGTTTGTCTCTCTCCCATCCTTGGATGGCGATCCCAAGGATGAGCAGTCCGAGGATTTTCAGGATGCTTTGTCGGGCGCACGGCTCACGGATGAGGAATATCTGCGTGCGCTCGAAGAGCTTGACCCCGATGATGATGAGAGTATTGAACGGGATATTGAGCGCAAGTTGAAGGACCGTGTACGGGCCAGTCTGGGAATGGCACCGCACCAGAAGAAGGCGGATGTCTCTCTGCCCCAGCATGCCCTCAACAACGGAATCTGCCCTCACTATGAGCTACCCGACCCCGAGGACGAGCACGAAGACGGTCGCCATGGCGCTGAAAATATTATCCAGACACTCCTTCTGCCAGAAGATATGGAACGTCGGCTCAATGCGCTGATGACGAAATGCCGAACGTGGGAGCAGGAAACGGGCATCAATGTGTTTCATGCCGCGTTCGGGTTTCTGGAATGGGCGGAAGCAAACAGTTCAGAAAGTTCTTTCGCACCACTCGTGTTGCTACCTGTCAAAATGGAAAAACAAAAAACCAAGGCGGGCGTGGAATTTTGGGTTACTGCGGACGGGGACGATACCGAGACCAATTTCGTCATAGCGGAGAAGTTGCGCCTAGAGTTCGGCATTGATCTTCCTCCATTCCAAGGTGGTTCTATTATTGAGGAATATCTCAGGGAGGTGACTGAAGCGGCCCCGCCTGCCATGAAGAAATGGAAGGTTCGGCGACAGGTTGCTTTTGGTGTTTTCCCGTCTGCCAGAATGGCCATGTATGAGGATACGGGCAGACCAGAAATTGCGGCAAACCCGCTTGTCGCGGGTCTTTTCGGCGGCACGACCGCGAGTGGTGATATGCCTTTTGCCGATGAATACGACATTGACCGCCCTGAAATTGAGGTCAAAGTCCCATATTTGGTGATGGACGCAGATTCATCTCAATTTAGCACGATAGTCGATGTGGCGGATGGCAAAAATTTAGCTGTTGAAGGTCCGCCGGGCACTGGCAAATCCCAGACAATCATTAATACGATCGCCAATGCCGTTGTGCAGGGCAAGAAAGTTTTATTTGTTGCCGAGAAGATGGCCGCGCTCGAAGTGGTCAAATCTCGGCTTGAAGCGATCGGACTTGGTGAATTTCTTCTCCCTCTTCAGGCTGAACGCTCAACGCGTGAGCAGGTGATCGCCTCCATCCGGAGTCGGCTCGAAATGAGCGCCGCACCGACACCGCGCGACTATGAAACGAGAATAGAGCGATTCAGACAGATACGGTCGGAATTGGCCGCTTACATTGATACAATTTCCGCATCGTTTGGCCAGACAGGGCTGACTGTTCATGATGTCCTTGGCAAGAGTATCGCCACTAATGATGTCCTGAAGGATGCTCCCCAGCGCCTTCAAAGCCCTCCTTGTATCGCAGATGTTGAAACTTATGATCAACTAAAGCGCGAAACCATCCGGGAAAGAGCGGATGCCCTGGCTAAGGCGTGGAAGGAAGCAGAAGCCACCGCCTCTTATTGGCGAGGGTTGAAGATTAAACATCTGAATCGTTTCACAGCCACGGGACTGACGCAACAGGCGTTGAACGCGGGAAATAAATATGAAACGGCGACGCGCACCCGGCAAGCTCTTGAAGCATTTGCTATTGATCCGGCACAAGACGTGGAGAGATTGCGCACTCTCGTTATAGCCCTTGAGGCACTTGTCCCTCTGTTGCCAGACCTTGATGCCAGTCTCGTCGTGCGCACTTGCCGCACATCAGCCGCCGGTATGGTGAGGGCGTTCAGGGTGTTCTTGGATGATTGTGGCCGCTTCCACGCCGAGCGAAAATATCTTGCGCAGATACTGGCCGACACAACAGCGTGTGAAACGCCAGAAACCTTGCGGAAAATCGTCCGTCTTTGCGAAGCACATGATATTGACCAACTGGATATGCGCATTTGGCGCGAAGATGTTGACGCAAGGGAAGAAGCGCTCAACGGAATGAGACGTATCGAAGAGAGGCTGAAATCCTTCGTTCAATATTTCCCGGCGGCCAAGACGATTCCTATTGATGTCCTCGCTAAGGCCGGAGAGCTTGTTCGCACAACCGACCGCGAAGTCATCGCTATCAGGAATGAGTCTACCGCCGAACCTCTTGCCAAGACGCTGATTACGCACCTGTGCCAGCAGGGACGCGACTTGTGCCATGGGGGAGAACAGTTGGCACATGTTATTACGCTTCCGGAGGAGATAACCGTTTCCGCACTACGCGCACATGTGGAAGTCATCAAAAATGCGGGGGCATTTGGATGGCTGTCTACCTCTTTCTGGGCGGCGAAACGCACCTACGCTACATATAGTCGACGCGAGAAATTCGATAGGGAACAGGCTACCAAGGATTTTCAGGAAGTTGCGAACTGGAAGGAAGCTACGCATCGCTTTGGCAATGATCCGCAGGCCCGCACGCTCTTCGGTCTGCACTGGAAAGGACTGGACACGGATTTTGGTTTGTTCGAGCGCTTGGCCGCATTTTACGAACAGGTTGAGGAACTGTTTTCGGGGGTGGAGTATCGTGATATTCGGGTGCTTCTGAAAACAGGAGAGTCGGACCTTCTATATTCGATTCCCGATCTTCCACCGGAAGGGCGACAGGGTACATTCGCGGAGTTGAGAGAAAACATTGATCGCAACGCAGACGATCTTACTACTCGCACGGAACTTGTAGCTCATCTCAAGGCCTTACTGTCCGCTTTGTCGTGTCCGGCAGAGATGGCTTTATCCGCTCTTCCTGAGTTAGCAGACCGCCTCGAACGCCTGCATAAACTGGGGAGGGCTCTTGACACTCATTCCGCAATGCAAGCCCTGTTGCAGGATAGTTTTAAGGGGTGCGATACGGCCCCGGAACAATTCCAGACCGAACTTGAAGCCTTAACAATTATAGAGGGGCAGGAAGATTATACGTCCCTTCTTGCCGATCTCCTGGAGACATCACGCATTCATGAGGCCGCTTTAACTGTTGGAAGTGCAATCCGGCATGATGAGGAAGCGGCCGACTTGCTGTCGGCGCTTGCAGAAAAAAGCGGTATCCCCTTTGGCGATCATTTGAAAGATCGCCCGTATCAGGAAATTGCCCAGTATCTTCGGGAGGCATCCGAGGATAACCAAGGGCTTTTTGCGCATTCCAGCCTTGCCACCGCGCGGGCGGAAATTGAAGAACTTGGCTTTGGCTGGGCCGTTGATGCCATGAGAGCAGACAAACGCCCCTTGGCGCAAATAGCCGCACTTTTGGAAGCGGCGGTTTTTCGAGCCATGGCGATGCGGGTCTATGAAATTCATGGCACCATTCTGTCCCGCTATCCCGGCACCCGCCTTGATGAACTCCGTTCTTCTTTTGCGAAACTAGATAAGAAAATCATTCGACTCACACGCCAGCATCTGCGAGCAACCGTCAGGGAGACAGCGAAGCCACCGGCGGGCAATGGCTGGGGCAGAAAGTCAACATGGACAGAAATGGCCCTGATCGAGAACGAAGTCTCCAAGAAGAAGCGCTACATCCCTGTGCGCGATCTCACGCGGCGGGCGGGTAAAACCCTGTTAGAACTCAAACCATGCTGGATGATGTCACCCTTGGCAGTTGCGCAATATTTGCCACAGGATACCCTCTTTAATCTTTGCATTATAGATGAGGCATCGCAAATGCCGCCAGAGGACGCCATCGGCGCGTTGGCGCGTTGCCGACAAGTCATGGTGGTTGGTGATACCAATCAGTTGCCACCGACCAGCTTCTTCAAGAAAATGCTGGAAGACGAAGATGTTGATGAAGACGAGGCCGTGCTTGATGAATCAATATTGGAAATGGCCAATGGCGTGTTCCGGCCAGCCCGTAGGCTACGGTGGCATTATCGTTCCAGGCATTCCGGCCTGATTCAGTTTTCAAACAAGCATATTTATGACAACAATCTGGTCGTCTTCCCATCGCCAAACGAATCTCACCCAGATATGGGCGTGTCACTTGTTTCGGTTGAGGGCGGTTATCGCGCTGGCATCAATGCCGAAGAAGCATCGGCGATGATATCTGCGGTCCTGCGTTTCGTGCGGACCAACCCTGACCGTTCTCTCGGGGTCGTTACCCTCAATCAGAAGCAACGCGATCTTTTGCTCGAAGAATGGGACAGGGCGCTCGCCCGCGACACTGCCGCTACCAGCTATGTTGAGGATTGGGCCGAACGCCGCGATGGTCTCGAATCCTTCTTTATCAAGAACTTGGAGAATGTTCAGGGTGATGAGCGAGACGTTATATTTATTGGAACCGTATATGGCCCCGAGACACC
The DNA here is from genome assembly GCA_002796165.1 of Nitrospinae bacterium CG11_big_fil_rev_8_21_14_0_20_56_8. Taxonomy (GTDB): domain Bacteria; phylum Nitrospinota; class Nitrospinia; order Nitrospinales; family VA-1; genus 21-14-0-20-56-8. Next base: position 794 of record PCWF01000118.1, on the reverse strand, counting down.
CGGCGCGCCCGTCATGCAGCGTTTCGGCCCTATCAGCGGCCTAGCAGGCAAGCGAAGGCTGAATGTTCTGTTCTCGCGTGCGAAGCAACAGATCGTTACGTTTTCCTCCATGACCGCCGCAGATATTCGAGCCGATGAACATGGAAATTCTGGGGCTTACATGTTGAAGTGTTGGCTGGAGTATAGCTCAACCGGAAAACTGCATGTCGGTGAACATGAAAACCGAGAGCCCGATTCTGATTTCGAAGTTTTTGTCATTAATCAGCTTCATGCCATGGGGGTAGAGCCTGTTCCTCAGGTTGGCGTGGCTGGATACCGTATTGACATTGGGATAAAGCATCCCGCGTGGCCGCATGGCTTCATCATGGGCGTTGAATGCGATGGTGCGACCTACCATTCTTCCCGTTCAGCAAGGGATCGGGATCGATTGCGAGAAGAGGTTCTGGGCAATCTTGGGTGGCATTTGCATCGAATTTGGTCAACGGATTGGTTTAATGATCCTGCACGGGAAGCTGAGCGACTGCGCCAGGCGGTCGAGAACAGATTGGTGGAATTACAAAACAGTTCCAAAGTCACTGACGTTCCTGATTTTCTCAAAGAAAAGTGCGCTCCAGTTGGGCCTGATGAAGCCGAGCCAGTCAGCAACATAGAGGAAAAGGCGGCTACTTCATCGCCGGAGATTGAGAACCGGCAACCAAATGACCGGCCTCTGTTATCGCGCCCCGATGTCGTGGAAGTTGGTGACAGGATAACCGTGCGCTATTTATCCGGCGAACAGTCTGTACGGGAAATAA
>PCWF01000239.1:737-6413 GCA_002796165.1 Nitrospinae bacterium CG11_big_fil_rev_8_21_14_0_20_56_8 | reverse complement strand
ACTGACGATCGTCACCAGGGTGGGGAAACCGGGAACGGGGGTTCCCAGAATGAGCGTCTCGATGACAATGTACAACATATAAAGAAAACTTCCCGAAGCGAGAAGGGACCCGATCAGAGTAATCAAGCGCAGAGGGCCGGTGGAAAAACCGAAAAAGGAATCCATCGCCAGCCGCACCCGCTTGATGAGGGTCCACTTCGACCGCCCCATTCGCCTCTTCTGCCCGGCATACTCGAACGTTTTGGAGGTGAAACCCGGCCACAGCAGGAGCATGAAAATATTGACATGATGCTCCCGGTTCTTTTGCAGAAATTCGATCGCCATCCGGCCGATCAGGACAAAATCGGTTCCCCCGGGAGGCAGTTTCACGTCCCCCACCAGGTTGAACAGAAAGTAAAATCCGGAAGCCAGGGCGCGGGTGAGCCATCCCGCCTTTTTCTCGCGGCGGCGGCCGATCACGATTTCCGCCCCCTCCCGGGCATAGCCCAGCATTTCGAACACCAGGCGGGGATCGTTTTGAAGGTCGACCGCGACGAACACGGCCGCATCGGTCTGGCATATATCCACCCCGGCCTGTAGCGCAAGGTGGGACCCGAAGTTCCGTGTCAGGGACACATAATAAACATGCGGCCTCTCACGGCTTAAACGCCGCACCACCTCGAGCGTGTTGTCGGTCGACCCGTCATTGACAAAAATGATGTGATATTCGGTGGCCGGGTCGCTCTTGCGAATCTCTTCGACACACTCCACAAACGGAGGGAGGTTCGCTTCCTCATTCAAGCAGGGAACGATAAAAGAAACTGAACGGAGTTCCTGAGGCATGAGAGATATCGGGTCGAAATTACAATCTTTCCACGATGGACGGTTCGCGGATCGGGAAGGGAAACGGCGCCACGCCATTCATTGATTCGCAATACGTTCGGCAGGGGCTAATTTAACAGTTTTTTCGGTAAGAATCCGCAAAAAAGTGGCCGGGCGGAGGCCAGCTCGCTTTGCGATTTCGGGAAACTTTGCTTATAATTGGGCCCCATCACTTTCGCCCAAGGGCAAGAGAAAGGAATGCGTCCCGCTTGAGCCGGGATCCCGTATGCTTTTAGGAAATAAAATCATCGTCGTTCTTCCGGCCTACAACGCCGCGAAAACCCTCGAAAGAACCTATCACGAGCTTCCTCACGATTACGTCGACGAGGTGATCCTCGTGGACGACCACTCCCATGACGACACGTCCCGTATTTCACGCAACCTGGGACTCAAAACCATCACCCACGAGAAAAACCTGGGGTACGGGGGCAACCAGAAGACCTGTTACCGGGAAGCGTTGAATAGAGGAGCCGATATCGTCATCATGGTGCATCCCGACTACCAGTATTCTCCCCGGCTGGTTACCGCCCTGGCGTCGATGGTGGCCTCGGGGGAATACGACATGGTCCTGGGTTCCCGGATCATCGGGGGCAACGTCCTGAGCGGCGGGATGCCCGTTTATAAATATTTCGCGAACCGGGTCCTCACCCTCGCCCAGAACCTGCTCCTCGGCGCCAAGTTGTCGGAGTACCACACCGGATTCCGCGCCTTCCACCGGAAGGTCCTGGAAACGCTTCCGCTGGAAGAAAACTCGGACGATTTCGTGTTCGACAACGAGATGATCGTCCAGGCCCTGTATTTCGGTTTCCGGATCGGCGAGATCAGTTGCCCGACCAAGTATTTCGAGGAAGCCTCCTCCATCAACTTCCGCCGAAGCGTGGTGTATGGATGCGGCGTGCTGAGAACCACCCTGGAGTTTTTGTTGCAAAAGGCCGGTATCAAACGGTCGCGGATCTTCAAACCGGACGGGAATAAACTGAAACAGGGATAGCCCCGGGACCCTGCCGGGAAGACCGGGAAATTATTTGTAGTGCCCCATGGCCTTCAGGTAATCGCCGATGCAGGTTCCCAGCGGATGGGGGGGCGGGATCCGCACCTCGACGCAGACCAATTGGCCGGCAAATTCATTATACTTTCCTTCGCCGATGATCCCGTTCTTGTCGACCGCGAGGGAGCACCCCACCATTTTCTTGCCCTCATACACCCCCCCCACAATCACCCCCACCGCGGTGGCGCTCACCACGACCAGATCGTGAAGCCGTGCAAGAGACTGGTAGGGTTTGAGCCATTTTTCCCCATAGGGCACCTGCTCCTCGGTCAGCGAATAATCGACCGTCCACGAGGAGGGAGACAAAATGATCTGCGCCCCCATACGCGCGAGCGTGTGGCCGATTTCCAGCGCGTCGAAATAATTATCCGAACAAATATTGACCCCGATAATGCCGAAAGGGGTCTCCACCACCGCCAGGGACCGGCCGATGGAATAAATATCCTGCGCAACCTTGAGCACGTTGATCTTGCGGTATTTGAGAAGGATCTCCCCGCGATCGTCGATCAGGACCGCGGCGTTGTAGACGCGCTTGCCGTCTTTTTCAGTCAGTCCCGCGCAGATGTAAACCTTGTTGTCCCGGGCCAGGGCGCAGAGCACGTCGCTGTAAGGACCGGGAATCGGCTGTGATTCGGTTTTGGCGCTGGGATGCGTCCAGGCGAGGTCCAGGGCTTCCGGCAGAAGCACCAGGTCGCATCCCTGCCCGGCGGCGTCGACGACCATCTCCCCCGCCCGTTCCAGATTGCGCTCCGGTTCCCCGCCCTCGACCAGTAACTGGCCCATGCCGATCTTCATGGTGGTTCGCGTCATGCCATCCTCAGCAAAAATCAAAGTACTTCATGTAAGTCGATTTGGGAACGATCTGAAGGTTCGCCATCATGCGGACAACGAACTTGAATCGCCGAAGCCAGGCATAGTTGGTGGGGTAATCGTGGAACGTCTTCGGAGGCAGGGCGATGATTTCGTTGAACTCCTCCTGGGTCAGGCCCAAACGCTTGATGCAGAGCTGGATGACCTTGGGATCCTCGATCACGTAAACCTCGCGGACCCGCCCGATCGCCTCCTCCCGGTTCATTTGGCCCGAACGGACCAGAGCGGCATAGTTGAATATCCGGCGGTCGATCCCGAATTTGACGCGCAGGATGTAAGTCATCAGGCTCTGGTAGAGGTCGTCGTAATAATGCGCCCCGGGGTACACCCAGCCCAGTTCGCGGATCAGCAGATCGTCCACCTCATCGCGGACGTACCGCAGATGATACAGGGGCAGAAACGTTTTAATCCGGCGGATGAAGGCATAGTAACAAAACTCGGGGATCCCCAGGTTGAAGCCCGGATCTTCCGGCTTCCAGGGGCGCAATGGCACCTTGCCGAACCGGCGGTGCACCTCTTTTAGATACTTGCCTTCAAAGTAGAGCCATTCGAGCGGGCAGATGCCCTCGGTGCGAAACGACTGGCCGATGACCACATAATGGAGATTTTCCTTGGTGGCAACGGCGTAAAGCGCGGCGGCAATGCCCAGGTCGGTGGGCATCCCGAAATCCGGGGTGGAAGCCCTGAGGAAGGCGATACGCAGGTCCTTCGATTCCCGCCAGTCCGAGGTGATGGTGCGCAGGTCGACCTTCAGGGCCTGGGCCGCACGGGTCATGTTCTTGCCTGCCACGGGGTTGCCGAAACCGTCGTTGAAATGCACCGCCAGCGGGCGCAGGCCCTGCTGCTTGAGGAGCCAGAGGGTGTAAGAAGAATCCCGTCCGCCGCTCACGCCAAGAACGCAGTCGTATTTTTTCCCCCTCCCGTCCGCCTTGATCTTCTCGATGGCCGCGCCGAACGCTCCCGTTCCCGGCTCGTCGATGGGATAGGCGCGTTCGAGCTCGTCGTGCATCGTGCAGAAATTGCACTCGCCGCGGGCGTCGAACTTCACCCCCGCCACCGTCGAATTGATGCAACACCGCGTGCAGGTTTGAACGTTTGCGCCCGCCGAGGGCAGTTCCTTCCCCAAATTCCCGGCCGTCGGCAACTCCACTTTCCGCCCGGCGGAGGGAGATGCCGGGGAAAGAATGTTCTCTTCGTTTTGAGCAAACCGGTCCAAAAAAGTTTTCCTCGATAAAATTCTGATAACTTGCGGAAGATGAGGCAGGAAGTCAGCGCATGGATCTTAGACGGCCCATTTTAACATTTCAGGGAATCAATGAGCGAAGTTTTTCAATCACTGCCCGGTCCCCCTGAAAGTCCCAAAGAACCTCGTATACCCCGAACCGCCGTTCCCGGAACCCCACCCCGTTTTCCTCAAGAAAAGCATGGAACACCTTGCGGTCTTCCCCTTCGGGGGTGATCAGGGCAAAACGGGGGATCCGGTCACTTTTACTTTTTTGGACGACTCCCTTGGCGGAGCGGGTGTATTCGCTTACCAACGGGTTTCCGTTAGCGAGGAAGGTGGCTTTGTGCGAAAGAGCCAGGTCCCCGTAAGCTGTCGGGATCTTTCGATCGCGGCAGAACCCGATGACGTCCCACAAAGGTTCGGGAATTTCCACCAGGTCGAAGCCTTTCATCATCCCCGCCTCGTTATAAAATCGGGCATAACCCTCCAGGTGGCACCCCGCCCAGGCCATCAGGAGGATGACAAAAAGGGGAACCGACTTCCGGCGCACCTGGTCCAGAAATAACGCCGTCCAAACCATGAGCGCCCCGAAAACCGGGAACAGGTAACGCACCAGCGGACCGTTCATGGTGATGATGTTGGCCCCGAACACCGCCAGGGGAAACACCAGGAACAAGTGAATGGGTTGGAATTCCAGGGTCCGCACCGTTATGAGCCGCTTGAACGACCCTCGGCTTCCCCACAAAAACACCACCCCGCTCATCAGGACCAGGGTCAGCACCACCAGATTGAGCGTGTAAACGAGAATCGTTTCCGGGGATTCGAAAACCGTCCCCAGCGATTCCACAAGGATTTTTCTCACCCCCAACACCTCGGGGAGACTTTGGGTCAGCAGTTGCCAGGTATGCCGGACCACCCGGAAGGGGTCGAGGTCCATGTCCATCCCCTGCCCGCCCCTTCGCGTCTCCCCGGTGAGGATGCTGGCGATGCGCGGGGAGATCCCCAGGACGAATCCGGAAAGGGCGCACGCGAATCGCCGGCGCGTTTGCGCTTGAATCGCACCCACGGCGAGTTTCAACGCCCGCCCTTTGGAAACGAGATCCTTATTGTAAACCAGAACCCGAATCAGGAGCAGGACGGCCATCTGGTAAATGGGCTGGTAAAGTTTGTTGATCTGCAAAATCGTATGTCCCGCGATATCCAGGCCAAATCCGCCGAAAACATACGCGAACAGGATCCCCGCGAGAAACAACGCCAGCACCAGGTCAAGGAGGGCGGCGATCTTTTCCCGGCGGGACGCCCGATGGGCCAGGTAACCCTTCAACGTGGCCCTGGAAATCCGTCCCCGCCACACTTCCCAATTCGGTTGGGCCAGCACAAACAGGACAAAAATCGTGGTAAAGTGCAAAATGGTATACGTATAAGAGTAGATGGCGAGCCCCAGAACCAGGCCCAGAAAAAACAAGGTCCATTCCCGCCCGGTTTCCCGTTCCCAGGCCCGGATGAACAGGAGGAAACCGAGGTTGCCGAGGAAACTGATGAAGGGGAAACTGATATAACTGGTGGCGTTGTTCAAAACCGTAGAGGAGGGAAGGACCATCAGGAACAGGACCACCCAGGCAGACTGGGGCATGATGCGCCGGGCCAGAAGCCAGGTGGTCCAGGCATACAG
>PCWF01000239.1:0-724 GCA_002796165.1 Nitrospinae bacterium CG11_big_fil_rev_8_21_14_0_20_56_8 | reverse complement strand
CCGTGAGACCATCGAGGATGCCCTGGTAACGGACGCCTTCGTAATAAAAAACCAAAGGATCGGCGTGGATCGCCTGAATGACGGTGTTGGCCATCCAGGCGATTTCCCACGGCAATAAGGCATCCGCATTCACCATGGCGGGGTAGGCCCAGAGGGAAAGAATCGCGCCGATCGCGCCTACCCCCAACCCCGTAAACAGCCAGCCTCTGAGACCGGAAACCGGAGCCCGACCTTTGATCCCAACATTCATTCGAGTGATTTACCTGTGACCCGGAGGCCCCTCGCGGGAAAACAAAGACGCAACCTGATCGTCGGGCTGGCGATTGCCCTGGGGGCGCTCTATTACGTTCTTGGAGATCTTTCCCTGGTGGAACTGGGGGAATCGTTCAGAACGGTGAATTACCTTTATTTCCCGGCGGCGGTGCTGTTTCTGGTATTGAGTTACGTGGCGCGCGCCTACCGATGGCGGATACTGCTGTTGCCGATGCGGAACGTGGCACCCGCGGGGGGGGATTTTACCATGATGGTCGGGTTTTTAGGTAACGTCCTTCCCATGCGGGCGGGCGAGGTATTACGCGCCTGGCTTCTCCAGCAGAAGTACGGCATCCCCTTCTCCGGAGCCCTGGCGACCCTCCTGGTGGAGTGGTTGTTCGACCTCCTCCTGCTCCTGGCCCTGTTCGTCTGGGTGTTTCACTTTTACTCCGGCGCTTTCGATTTCGAACTG
>PCWF01000041.1:59395-59760 GCA_002796165.1 Nitrospinae bacterium CG11_big_fil_rev_8_21_14_0_20_56_8 | reverse complement strand
ACCAAGCACCACCCCAATGAATTCGTTCCCAAGTCAATTCCAAGTCTGAAAGCACGGGCATCCATGTTTTTTCCCTTCAAAAATTGATTGACAATATTTCGGATTGCTGTATTATACTTGAGAATTATAATGAAATGCCGAAAATTTTGGTCTAACCGGTAACATGTGCCTGCCCTTGGCAGGCGCACAAAATTAAAAGGCGGGCTACGGCCCGCCTTTTTTATTTGGGTGACTTATAATTTTTTCAGCCCGTCTATAAAATTTATTTCCCGCAACTCTTCGCCTCCTTCGGAAGGGCAACTCTATGCTCCCACGCGCGCGGGGGGTCATTTTACTTCCCGGCGGGGCGCTCGGTTGCCGGAGGG
>PCWF01000041.1:47344-59317 GCA_002796165.1 Nitrospinae bacterium CG11_big_fil_rev_8_21_14_0_20_56_8 | reverse complement strand
TTCCCGATCGCGGTCAGGGGCCGCCGCAGATGCCCCGTGGGCACTTCCAACGGCTCCCCGCTTTTGTTGCGGAGGGCGAGGCTACATTGGATAAGAGATAAATGGCGAACATCTTGACAAGGTGTTGCCGGGGTTCAACAGGTTTTTCAAAACCGGGATGGCCTTGAGTCGAGGCTGGAGTTTTGTTCAGCCCAGGCCGCCGGTGCAGGTGGAAAGTAGCCGGAATGGGCCTGCCTGTCAGGGGAAGGGGGGCGGGGCGAGCCCGTCATGAAACGGTGCGGGTGAAGAACTCGGCGGACAGCGCACCCTGGATCATTTTTCAGCCAATGGAGTTGATGGCGATCAACCTCAATGCGTACCCTTGCAGGGAAATCGCAATGGCGGAAAGGGTGACGGGATAAAAGGAATCCGGCCGGTTTAAAGAAATTCCCAATACGATAAAATTAAGTATCATTGAGGTAACCAGAACATACAAGGCTTGGAATTCCATCTTACCCTCTTTGGAACGGCCGGTTTGCATATCTCCCGTTTTGCCGGGGGGCGGTCTCTTTGTCACCACGAGCCGCCAAGGCGGCGCGGCGATCCACCCACTCGCCGTGGGAGGCGCACAAGGCCGGAACGATCCGAAGAAAATGTTCCAGCGGATGGAATAGCTTTGCAATGCTCCTCCGGCGCCCGTGGCCGGTACTGGATGGCTTCGCGGAGTTTAATCCCGGGCCTTTTTGCCAAGGGACTCGCAAGGACGCCTTATAGGGCTGTTACGCAACGCTCTCCCGGGGGCAATGGGTTCCCCGTGGGGGGAGACGGTCCCCGCCGCGAGCCGGAAGACCCCATCACTTCCTGACGGATGAATTGACGGAAGGCAATTGGTTCATTTTCCGGTCGATCCCGTTGACCGTTAATTTAATATCATTGACCGAGGATTCGACGTATCCCAACAGGCGTTTCACGCTATGGGCGATTTCCAGACTTTTGACTGAATTTTTCCGGGCCGCAGAACAGTCGGTATCCAAATTGTCCCCGGACATCGCCGTATTTTCCCTCGCGCCGGCGTCGGGAGGATCGATCCATGGATTCAATCCATTCAAAAGTAAAGCAAACGTAAAAACAGCCATCAAAATTTTTGTATTACGATCGACGGTCATCATTGCCTCCATTACCGTTTAAAAGGTGTCGAACCGCGATCTGGATGCCGTTCAGATTGATTACACGCCCCCCCCTCATTTGCAATGGTGTGTCCGGCGATACTCTTTTATTGATCCCAGAAGGATCGCGAACGCCGGTTGGCCGATTTTCGCTTCTTTTTCGCTTCCTTGATCTTCAGTTTTTTCTTGAGGGAAGGCTTTACATAATACCGCCTGCGTTTCAGCTCTTTAAACAAACCTTCCTTGCTGATTTGGCGTTTTAAAACTTTCAGCGCCCGATCGACCTGATTTTGATAAACGATGACTTGAAAGATAAGACCCCCAGATTTTAAGTTTACGGTGTTCCGGCTTTCGCCGGGGTTTTAGGCGTTTTGGCCGGTGGCCTTCCGGTCCTTTTGTTTTTCCTGAAAAGGGCGGGAAATTCCAACTGTTTTTTGGAACGGACAATCAACTTTTCGACTGAGATCACTTTTTTCAAATTTCCAAAACTGTCGTAAACCTTAACTTCATGCATATATTACCTCGCGTTAACCGGGTTATCCCCTGAAATGACGGAATCAAAAAAAAGCCACTCCAAAAAGGAGTGGCGCAATATAGTCCTTTACGGTTTTTGGGGGCCCTTGCCTCGAGTGGATTACCTGGAGAAAGGTAGTCTCAGGGTAACATGCGGGGTCCAGATTACAAGGAGATTTAAATTATAATTTTTTAATTTTCCCTCCAAAAACCGGCTTTGGGGCCGAAAAGGGTAACCGGCAGGCCGGTTTCGGGTTAATATTATTTTTCGAATTATGATAATAAATTAGGACATTCCCTATTTTCATGCTAGGCTAATTATGTAAATAAGGGTTGTTCGATTGTTATATGAGTTGATTTCTTCTAGTTTCTCGCCTAGAGCAGACCGGTACAAACATTTTGGTACACCAAACCAAAGTAAGCGTGGTTATCTCTCGAAGTGGTTCTCTAAAAGTTCTTGCATCAATCCAACCCAATTTAAAAACAGGGAGGACATGATCCAGAAATTCTGGAAGTGTGTTCCCGCTAAATCGCAGGAGAGTATTTATCATGGCAACAGGAACAGTAAAATGGTTTAACGAGAGCAAGGGTTATGGATTCATTGCGTCCGAGAGCGGCAAAGATCTCTTTGTTCATTTCTCGGAAATCCAGGGCGACGGATTCAAGACTCTTTCAGAGGGCCAGGCGGTAGAATTCGAGGAAGGCATGGGACAGAAAGGTCCGCAGGCCACTCGCGTAATCCCCAAATAAGAACCTCCGGACATTATCCGGCAAGTCTCCGACCTGCCGGAGTCCTCTCAGTTCCGTAATTGCAAAAGGGCTTGGCCATTTGGCTAGGCCCTTTTCTTTTTCGGGGAAGTGAACCGGAGAGCCAGGGAAATTTTTCATCCCGGCCGTTTCACCGGCAACCTCGCCCGGTCGGGATCGTAGATAGCCAGCCGCGTTGCTGTACGCAAATAAAGGTTCCCCATTCAAAAACAAGTCAACAAGAGACTTGCCCTCCATTCCCCTTGCCTTCCACTTCTGTTCCAGGATCAGAAATACGGGCCGATCGAAAAATCACTCGCGGTTTTCGTGATCGGGAATCGCTGAGCCGATAGTCTTGTCGTTTCCCCCGGCGAAGCTGTGGGGGGAAATTCCGTTGACTTCCGGCGCCCCATTTCAGGCTGGCCTGAATTTATTTTGGTGGATTGATTCTATTTTTTATTTGCCAATTTTATATATCGGAATATGATGCCTATCTATAATCATTTAAAGGGACTGGAAAATATTTTATTTTAAGGATGAGCGATTTTTCACGTTATTCCGGGGAAGACCGCCTTGTGAGAATCATCGTTAAATATTTGTTTTACCTTTCTTGAAAATGTTTATGTTATAATTTTAGCACCCGGAAATTCCTTAACCATTTTTTTACAGTTCGGATTCTCTCGCTATGAATTTATCTGAACTCCTCAAGGAACAACTAGAATCCCTCTCCACTTTCTCTCCGGTCGGTATTTGGAAATCCGATTCATTGGGCAATTGCGTGTATATCAATAACCGCATGACTGAGCTTACGGGTCTTACACGCGAGGAAGCCTTGGGTCCCGGCTGGCTCAATGGGGTGCACCCCGAAGACAGGACCCGAATTTCAAAAGAGTGGAATCAAGCGGTCCAAACCGGAAATTTATTTTCATCGGCGTTTCGGTTCAGGAAAAAGGATGGATCGCATTCCTGGGTTTACGATCAGGGCATTCCCGAGAGGGATCCGGAGGGAAAAATCCGGGGTTTTATAGGAACCCTCGTCGATATCAAAGATCGGATGCGAATGGAGGCGCAAGTCCCGGAATGGGAAGGACTGCTGACAGGCCTGCTCAGCCAAATTTGGGCCAGCATTTCTTTCGTCGATCGTGACCTTAGAATTAAATTTCACAATCAATATTTCGAGCGAATGCTGGGGATCTCCTCTGAACAGATCGTCGGCAAAACGCTGAGGGAAGTGATGGGGACTCAAAACTTTGAACAGTTGGATCCCCATGTGAAAAACGCCTTGCGGGGGAAACCGGCCGAATTTGAGGCCCGCCTTGTTCTCAATGAGGAAAAAGTGGAAGGTTTATTTGCCGCTAATTTTTTGCCCATGGTGGATCGGGGAGACCGGACCCTGGGTTTTTTCCTTCTTCTCCAGAAGATGACTCAAGAACCTTTGGGGGAAAAGGGCTTGTTCAATACCCAGGGGGACCTCGAATCGCGGATGGGTGCCCGCACCCGCCTGCTCAATGATGCAAATGAAAAACTGGTTCAAAAAATTTCCCAACTGGAGCAGGCAAAACACGTTCTTGGCACCAGCGAAAAACAAATGCGGTTGATCACGGACTCCCTGCCGGTATTGATCGGCTATCTGGACCCCCGGGAGCGGTATCTTTTCATCAATAAATCGTATGAGGAGTGGTTCGATCTCGGCCGGGACCAGTTTTTAGGCAAGCACATCCGGGAGATCAAAGGGGAAGCCGCCTACCAGGCGATCCGGAACTCCCTTAGATTGGCTCTTTCGGGAGCCGGGGTGGCCTTTGAAAGTTGGCTCCCCTTTAAAAAACCGGGCAAGCGATTCGTCCGGTCAAATTATATCCCCGACCTCGATGATCAGGGGCAGGTCCAGGGAATAATTCTGCTGACCCAGGATATAATGGAGAATTATTTGAACCAGGAGAGGATGCAGGAAAAAAGCCAGCAATTCCGCAATCTGGCAAAACACCTGGTAAAAATACGGGAGACGGAAAAGGTCCACATCGCCCGCGAAATTCATGACGATCTCGGGGCCACCTTGACGGCCCTGAAGATTGATATGGAAAACCTGCTGAAATCGGATTTTAAAATTTCAGATGATTTAAAAGACATCCATTATTCTTTGGGGCAACTGGTGGATCGATGCATTTCCTCGGTAAAGAATATATCCAGCAAGCTACGTCCGGCCATGCTGGATGTCATGGGATTGAAGGGAGCCATCGAAGATTATGCCGAAGATTTTCAAACTCGGACGGGAATTAAATGCAAAACTTTTTTCTCGCGCAAGATCCGGGATCTGGACAAAGATCGTTCCCTGATCCTTTTCCGCATCATGCAGGAGTGTTTGACCAATATCAGCCGTCATTCGAAAGCGACCCAGGCTGAAATCCATTTCAAGGTGGCCAAGAAAGTCCTGGTTCTGGAAATCCGCGACAATGGGGTGGGGATGGATGTCACGGCGGTGGATCAATCGGATTCTTACGGGATGCAGGGAATTGCGGAACGGGTGGCCCTGCTGGATGGGGAATGGCACATAAAAGCAACTCCCTCCCGGGGCACCCGGGTGAAGGCGGTGGTTCCATTCGATGAATAGAAATATTGATTCAACAGAAAAAATCCGCCTGCTCATTGCGGATGATCATGACATTGTTCTGCAGGGAATCAGGAAAGTCTTGTCAATCGATTCCCGAATGCAAATCGTGGCGGAAGCAAGAAATGGAATGGAAGTGATCGAGCGAGTCAAAAGGGAAACCTTCGATGTGGTCATCCTCGATGTCAACATGCCGGAACGGAATGGTTGGGACGTCCTTATGGACCTGAAACAACTGGAACCCCGGTTGCCGGTCATCATCCTGAGCATGCTCTCCGAAGATCGGTTTGGCCTGCGTTTATTAAAATCGGGCGCCGCGGGATTCATGGGCAAAGAAACGATATCCAGCCAATTGATCAAGGCCATTGAGAAGGTTCATTCCGGGGGAAAATATTTCAGCCCCAGCCTCGCCGAACAAATGATGGAGGACTGGGATGCCGAGCCGGGGACCCTCCCCCATAAACTTTTTACTTCCCGTGAATTTGAAATCTTCACTCTCATTGCCTCCGGTAAAAGGATTAAGGAGATCGCCGGGGACCTGGGCATCAGCGCAGGGACGGTGGGAACGCACAAAACCCGGATATTTAATAAAATGAAAATCAAATCGGTCGCCGAGTTGGTGAGTTATGCTTTTAAAAACGGCCTCATTCAGTAAACGAGGCGGAACTATTTCCACCGTGACTTTTTTTATGAAAAGAGTCGTAGCACCCGATAGACAGGATCCGCCATCTTCCCCGCCTTGCCCCAATCCCTCCCCGACTTGATCCAAAAGGGCTCTAATTCCCCCGGTTACCCTTCCGAATATTTTTCCATTTTTGCCGCCGGATTGCATCGTCACGCACAGCCGTCTTGCTTTTAAGACGGGGGATATAGAATCCAAGACCCCGGGCATCTTCAATTCCAGACAACCAAATTCCGCAGACCCCCAATTTATTTTCTCCCTGCCATTCTTTATCCTGGTCATAACTGCTAACGAATAGTTGTTCCCATGAAACGCCGGTAAGAGGAAAACCGACTCTCCATGAAAGTTGCAATTGCAGACAGTTCGGGACTTGTGCTGAGCCGCCTCGTAAAACTTCTCTCGGAAATTACCGGAATCCGGATTGTAAGCGAGGGTCTGAGCCTGGATACAGTTTTCAACCAGGTCGAATTCAATTCCCCGGATATTGTGGTGCTGGACACCTGGTTGTTTCAATGCGCCGACTTTCCGTTATTGAGGAACCTGAAAGAGCGGTTTCCCAAAGTGCGGGTCATTCTTCTCTCCGATGAATTTTATTCGGTATCGCCACAAATTTTCCTGGATTCCGGCGCGGATTTTATATTTAACAAGGCCAGCGGAATGGAAAAGTTCCTGAACACCATCGAGGACCTGGAGCATGGGGGGACCTCCTTCTCTCCCCAGGATTTTATTTTTGGGGATGACCGATAATCAACGGAGTTTCTTCTATGAATAAAATTCAGAATATGAATGAGCAGAATAACGATCGTCTCAAACAAAAAATACTCCTGGTGGATGATTCGGAACTGATTTGGAAAATTCTGGGTGAACAGGTCAGGAGCCTGGGTCATATCCCCCTATGGGCCGCCAATGGAATGTCCGCCCTGGCCATGTGCAAGAAGGAAAATCCGGCTTTGATTTTACTGGACATCATGATGCCGCAAATGGACGGTTTCGAATTTCTGGAATATCTGAAGGGGAACCCCGCTCTAAAAAAAATCCCGGTAATCGTTGTTTCAGGGCACGACGGAACGGACCGGGTGGTAAAGGGGATCGAACTCGGAGCCCTGGATTACATGCCGAAACCTGTAAATACCCATATTCTGGCGGCGCGGATTAATGCCGCCCTTTCCGCAAGGCTTCTCGCCGAGAGGGAAGAGCGATACAAGCTGGACCTTGAAAAATACAATTTGACTCTGGAGGATCGGGTCCGGGAGCGAACCCGGGAACTCAATGAAACCAAATTGGAAGTGATCGATCGGCTGGCCCGGGCGGCCGAATACCGCGACAACGAAACGGGTCTCCATGTGGTTCGCATGAGTCATTTCAGTCACCTCCTGGCCATTGAGACCGGATTGGACGAAAAGACCTGCGAACTGATCCTCCGGGCCAGCCCCATGCACGATGTGGGGAAAATCGGAATTCCGGACCACATTCTCCTGAAACCGGGAAAACTGGATCCGGATGAATGGACCCACATGAAGGAACATGCCCGGATCGGGGGAGAAATTCTGTCGGGGGGTAAATCCGAGTTGATCCAAATGGCGGAAACCATCGCCCGGACCCACCAGGAAAAATGGGACGGCACGGGGTACCCGCTTGGATTGAGGGAACGTGAAATCCCTCTTTGCGGGCGCATTGTCGCCATTTGTGACGTCTTCGACGCGCTGACCTCCGAACGGCCTTACAAGAAGGCCTGGCCGGAAGTAGACGCCCTGGGCCTCATTGAGGCACAGAAGGGGATACATTTCGATCCGGATCTCGTAGGCGCCTTTAAAAAAATTTTCCCCAAGGTGCTCGAAGTCAAAGAGAAATTTTCCGATTCCCAATTGCCCCGGGGGAATCCATTGACGGCCCAACCGAAGCGGGGTCATGCCGTCCCGGGAATGATCCCGGACAGAAAGTCATGACATGATTTTTCCCACCGCTAAAGCCATTAACACCACCCAACTGGAGGCCTTTCTCCATCTCATAGGAGAACGCATCGGTTTGAAATTTCTATCCGGCGATTCGAAGCGGGTTGTGGATGCGTTGAACCGGCGGATGGGGGAGTTTTCATTTTCCAATCCGGAAGAATACTTTCAACTCCTTTCAGCGGCCGATGCCGTTTCCGGCCTGGAGTGGGAACAGCTCGCGATCCATCTGATTAACGGGGAAACATATTTTTTCCGGGACCAGGGACAGTTTTTTCTCCTCGAAACCCGGATATTGCCTGAATTAATCCAAAACCGCGTCCTGGAACGCAAGCTCCGGATTTGGAGCGCGGGTTGTGCCACCGGCGAGGAACCCTACTCCATCGCCATTCTCATCGATAAACTTCTTCCCGGCCAAAAGGACTGGGACATTCGGATTCAGGGGACGGATTTAAACGGGGACTTCCTGGTCAAGGCGGAAAAGGGGATTTATGGGCAGAATTCGTTTCGCGGAACGGATCCTGCCATAAAGGATCGATACTTCAAATCCATCCGCAAAGAAACCTGGGCATTGCGGGACCCGGTTCGGAAAATGGTCACGTTTCAATGTTTGAACCTCAGAAATAAAAATTGGGACGCGCTTTCCGGCACCCAGTTCGACTTGATCCTATGCCGAAATGTCTTCATTTACTTCAATCCCAAAGCCTCGGCCTTGACCGCTAACCAGTTTTCCGGGTTTCTCCGGGAGGACGGTTATCTCGTCACCGGACACGGTGAGTTGGACAAAAGGAAATTAAAAAATTTGCACAGCGTCCTTTATCCCGAATCCGTGGTTTACAAACCAGGGGAACAAAAGATAACGCAGACTTCTTCGGCAAAACCTGATTTTAATTCAGAAATGATAGCCCCGGAGCCTCCGAAACCCGCCCCAAATCCCATTTCACTCATTCACAATTCCTCCCATCGGGAGTCCAGGCCTGCCGGTGTTTTTAATCCGGTCGTGCGCCCCAATCGCAGAACAACCTCAGCCCCCGGCGAACAAGAAGAACGCCCGGACACGACTACCGAGCCTGACTCAAGCACACTTTTAAAACGCGCGTCCCTCCTGGCCAACCGCGGCGCCTACGATGAAGCAAGGAAGGTATGTTCCCAGGCATTGAAAAACGATCCTCTGGCCTTTGACTTTTACTACCTCCTCGCACAAATCGCCCGGGAAATCGGTGATGTGGACTAGGAGAAATTTTTGCTGAGCCGGGTGATTTATTTAAACCCCGCGCATTACCTCGGTTACCTGGAACTTGGAGCGGTTTATGATTACCAGGGAAAATTCGACCAGGCACGAACCATGCGCAAGAGCGCTTTGAACATTTTACGGGGAGTCTCGCCGGAGAAACGCATCGAGCCCTATAGAGGGATCACGGTAAAGGACCTTCTCGACCATCTTGAAAAGCAATGCGGGTTGCCATGAATACCGGAATGAATGAACGGAATCAGCGGAATCCGGAATCGGGCCGGCAATCGGCAACGGGCAATTTTTTAATATTTCACCTCAATGGTGTTGGATTTGCCGTTGCAACGGGGGCCGTCAAGGAGATCGTGCCCCTTGCCGCGCTCACCCCGGTGGAAGGGGTTTTGCCTTTTATTATCGGCATGCTCAATTTGCGGGGCAAGGTGGTACCTGTCATGGATTTGAATGTCCGTTTCGGACACCACCGGAAACCCCTTCACTCATCCAACCGGATCATCTTTCTGGAAAATGAAGACTGTGTCATGGGAATGGTCGTGACGGAGGTTTCGGACGTTTTGGAAATTAATGCGAGTGATGTTCAGCCGGTCACTTCGCACATGAGGAATCTGGAAACCTGCGGCCACTTACTGACCGGGGAAGCCCGGTTGAATGAACGGATCATTTTTATTCTGAACCTGGACAACCTGATATGGAATGCCAATTTCCCGGAGGAGAATTTCTCCGATAGTTCTGAAAATCATGCGGCCGAGGAACCCGGATTTCTCCTCGATGCAAATGAAGAGGAACGGGAACTGTTAAAGCAACGGTCCATTGCCCTGGCGCAATCCCTGATTGACGAGGACAAAACTCAATTGGACGCGGTTGGGCTGATCGAATATGGAAACGAAATCTTCGGCATCGATCTCAAGAATGTTCGGGAATTCACCGAAATCAAGGACCTGGTACCGGTTCCGGGGACCCCGCCCCACATCCTGGGGAACATGAATCTGCGGGGGGAAATCCTGACGGTTGTGGATATTTTCGGTTTCCTTAATATCTCTTCTCCGGAGCATAAAGGCCTCGATAACGCGGTGGTTTTGAAGTACGAGGAATTCCCGCTGGGAATCGCCGTGGAAAATTTTCAGGGACTGGTTTACCTGGCCCCGTCGAAAATCAAATCTTCCATAACCGAAACCGATTTGGGATCGGAAAGTTTATTTAAAGGCACATTTGCCATCCAGGAAAAACTGATCAGCATTCTTGACCTTGAAGCCATTTTAAAACAGGAAGGGCTCGCCGTTCCCGGGGATGCGTAAAGGAGAAAAGAAATGAACCTGCTGGATAATCTGAAAATTAAAAACCTGCTGGGATTTTTTTCTGTTCTGGTCATTGCCATTCTGGCCACGGAAGGATATATGGCCTTCAATGGTTTCAATAAACTAAACGAAAAAATGACTGAAATTTATTTCAAGGAAACCTTGCCCATAGGGGCCTTAAGCGATGTGATGGATAAATTATTTGTCCACAGAAACCAATTTTTAAAAACGCTGGCGGCACCAGACAAGGAAACCCGTGAACAATTAATGGCCAAGGCCGCAGAAAGCAAAAACAATCTGGAGACCCAATTGGAAGCATTTAAAACCGATAGTACTCTTGATGAAAACGAACACCAGCTATTGAGTTCTTTTGAAAGCTCCTTAAAGAAATTATTGAAAACCGAAGAAGACCTAATGTTGACTTCGGCCAACATTGCCTCCACTAATTCCTCAGCTAAGAGCCTCATCTCAAATTTGAATTTATATCAAGAGGTCTTAACCATCCGGACTCAATTAAGAGATACGATGCGGTCGGGTCGGGACCAAAAATTCAAAGAGAGCGTTGCATTTAAACAACAGACAAATTTTCAAATGGCCATTTTCGGGATTGGGTCCCTGGTCGTGATGGTCTTTTCCGTTTTCCTAATCAAATCCATGACAGGCACTTTCAACAGCCTGGTTCAATCCCTTTCCAGCACCTCCTCGGAGTTGGCTTCCACGGTGGTCCAGCACGAGAGTACCGCCCAGAACCAGTCCGCTTCCGTCAACGAGACCAACGTCACCGTGGAACAGTTGGGTGCCTCTGCCCGGCAGACCGCGGAGCAGGCTGGCAATGCATCGGGTTTGACGGAAGAAACTTATAAATTGATCCGGGGAGGTTCGCAGAACGTAGGGGAGACCCTGGAATCCATCCGGGGTCTTAACGGAAAAATTCAGGCCATGGGGACGCAGATTCTCAACCTCGGGGATAAAATCGGCCAGATCGAAACCATCACCAAGGCGGTGGGAGATCTTTCCAACCAGACGAACCTCCTGGCCCTCAATGCCGCCGTCGAAGCGGCACGCGCCGGTGAAAATGGAAAGGGATTTGCGGTGGTTGCCATGGAAATACGCAAACTGGCCGATCAAAGTAAATTTTCCATGGAAAAAATTCGCGCCCTGGTTTCCGAGATTCAAAAAGCCACCAACTCGACGGTCATGGTATCCGAAGAAAGCACCAAGACGGTGCAAACCGTCATAACCCATGCGGAGCAGAGTAGTGAGGCCTTCAATGCCCTGGCCTCATCGACGGAAAAATTATCCAAGAACACACAGCAAATCATTTTCAATATCAAGCAACAATACTCGGCGATCTCGCAGATCGTGGAGGCCATGCGCAATCTGAGCGAGGGATCGAAAGAAACCCTGAACGGGATCAGCCAGACCAAGGTGGCCATTGAAAGTCTGAATGCGACAGCCTGCAATCTCAAAAACCGCATCTAGCCTGGAACGCGCCAGCCAGGGAATCTTCGAAAGACTGAACGCGCCACAGGAATAAAGCGGCTTTCTTTCAGGTGAAGAATGGATAGTGAGCTTCGAGAAATTTTCATTCGCGAAAGCCAGGAACATATCGATCGATTGACCGAAGGTTTCTTGTCTCTCGAAAAACAACCGGACCACATGGGCCTCCTTGAGGAGCTGGAGCGATCGGCTCATAGTCTGAAAGGGGCCTCCAGAATGGTGGGCGAAGGAAGAATTGAAGCGATCGCCCACAGGCTGGAAGATGTTTTGTGCGCGGCTCATAATCAA
>PCWF01000041.1:44909-47320 GCA_002796165.1 Nitrospinae bacterium CG11_big_fil_rev_8_21_14_0_20_56_8 | reverse complement strand
ATCGACAAAATGTGCCGAGGCCTGGATTTTATTCAGACCATCGTCCAGGCCATT
Source organism: Nitrospinae bacterium CG11_big_fil_rev_8_21_14_0_20_56_8 (assembly GCA_002796165.1). GTDB lineage: Bacteria > Nitrospinota > Nitrospinia > Nitrospinales > VA-1 > 21-14-0-20-56-8. The sequence continues at coordinate 47,266 of PCWF01000041.1, read as the reverse complement.
GCATCAGGCTCCCCCTTTCAACTGGACCTGACCGATATCCTGAAGAGTTTGTCATCGTATCAGTCCTCTGCAACGGATGACGAGCCTCCACCCCCGTCTCCGTCGGCAGGTCATTCCGTGCCCCCCCTCGTACTCTCCGAAACGTGTCATCCTGAAACCCTGCCGGTGGATGCCACACCCCCTTCTACCGAATACAACCCCGGGTTGGACCTCAGGGGAAGCGCCAATAAGTTTCAAATCGAAACGGTCCGGATCGAAACGCGGCTTCTGGACGACCTGATGACGCAGGTGGGGGAACTCGTGGTCACCCGTACGCAAGCCGCGAGAAACCTGAAGAATATTGAGGAAATGCTCAGCTTCCTGGAAGATTTTCAGAGACAAGGCGATCAGCAGGCCCAGCAACCCGACCGGCCCGGATCCGCCGCTCCCGTTCCCAGCCGTGAGGGTTCCGAACCCGTTAATGGAAATCACCGTTTTTCGGATCACATTCTGGATAAACTCGAATCCTTAAAAAAGGATTTTTACCAAAGCAGTTCACACCTTGAAACCGTGTCGAACAAACTTCAGGAGGGAATACGAACCATCCGGCTGGTCCCCCTCAAAACCCTATTTAATTATTTTCCAAGAATGGTCCGGGACCTTGCCCGCGAACAAGGGAAGGAAGTGAACCTTATTATTGAGGGGGGAGAAACCACCGCCGACAAGCGCGTCCTCGAAGAAATGAAAGATCCCCTGATGCACCTTCTCCGTAATTCCATCGACCATGGTTTGGAAATTCCGGAAGATCGCAAAAAACAGGGTAAGCCCGCCACCGGATCGATTCGCCTTAAAGCCTACCGCCAATCGGAAAAGGTTGTCATCGAGGTCGAGGATGACGGCCGCGGCATGGACCTTGAAACGATCAAATCCGTTGCTCTGGAAAAACATTTGATCCGGGAAGAGGATTTAAGCGAATTGACTCCCGCGCAGATTCAGTCGATGGTGTTCTCTGCCGGCTTTACAACCCGCACCTTCATCTCCTCCATTTCAGGACGAGGCGTGGGGTTGGACGTTGTAAAGGCAAACGTGGAAAATCTGAAAGGAACCGTCCAGGTTCAATCGGATTCCAATCCGGGATTCACTCGGTTCATTATTCAACTTCCCGTCACGCTGGGAACCGTTCGCGTCCTTACCGTAAAATCGGGCAATCAGATCTTTGCCATTCCAGTTGAAAATGTAAAGTTGGCGCGACAGGTAGATCAGTCGGATATCTTCAGGATAAAGGGACGGCCCGCCATTCGCTTTGAGGAATCCGCCGTCTTCATCGAATCACTCGAAACCCTTCTGGGATTAACCAAACTTTCGGAAACCAAGATACCGGACAACCGTCCATCGGATGAAGCGCAAAAAATTGGCGTAATTCTCACCGTGAACGGGGTATTCATGGGAATTCTGGTGGATGAGGTTCAAAGCGAACAGGAAGTTGTGCTCAAGCCACAGAGTCCAATTTTAAAACAGGTAAAATCAATCTCGGGAGCCACCATTCTGGAAACCGGCCGGGTTTGCATGATCCTGAATCCATCGGAATTGCTGGTTTCTCTGAAAAACCATAAAGGCGCGATAACCTCAACCCAACCGAAAAAAGTGCCCGTCAAAAAGAAATCTCTCCTTCTGGTGGAGGACAGCATCACCACGCGAACCCAGGAAAAGCGCATCCTCGAGGGGGCCGGATATGAGGTAACCGTGGCGGTGGATGGAGTCGATGCCTGGAACAAACTCAACTCCCAACCGGTGGAGGGCGTGGTCACCGACATTCAGATGCCCAACATGGATGGATTTGCCCTTACCGAGAAAATCCGGAAGGATAAAAGATATCACGAACTGCCCATAATTCTCGTGACGGCCATGGATTCGGAAGAGAATAAAAAAAGAGGGTTGCTGGTGGGGGCCAATGCATATATTTGCAAACCCTCCTTCGACCAGCAAGTCCTTCTCGACACTTTAAGCAGGTTAATTTAATGACACCCGCTCCGATCCGGGTCCTCCTGGTGGACAATTCCTCGTTGGCCCTGACCATATTGCAAAAACTTTTAAGCAACACCTCCAGGATCGAAGTGGTGGGAACGGCTACCAATGGGAGGGAAGCCCTGGAGTTGATTCCCGGAATTCGTCCGGACGTGATTTGCACCGATATACACATGCCGGGAATGGATGGGGCTGAAATGACACGGGAAATCATGAAAACCAACCCCCTGCCCATTTTACTGGTCACCATCTCGGGATCCAATGGAACCGATAACAAGACGTTCAAGGCCCTGGAATACGGGGCTGTCGATGTTTTTCAAAAACCCCGGGCGTTCAAGGACTCCATCTCCCAC
>PCWF01000041.1:34621-44870 GCA_002796165.1 Nitrospinae bacterium CG11_big_fil_rev_8_21_14_0_20_56_8 | reverse complement strand
TCCGGAGTGTATCCCATACGCCGCTCCCAATCCAGTCATGCCTTCCGGAAACCCAAATTGGCCGGGTCCTTTGTTTCCGGAAAAACCATCAAGATGATCGGGATCGGCGCGTCAACCGGCGGCCCCAATGTCCTTCAGGTAATTTTCAATTCCCTTCCCCAAAATTTTCCCGTTCCCATTCTCTGCGTTCAACACATCGAGAAGGGATTTCTGCCGGGCCTGGTGGATTGGCTCGGTTCCCACACCAGGCTGAAAGTCCGCATTGCCCGCTCCGGAGAACTGCCGGAACCGGGAGTGGTTTATTTCCCTGAAGATTACACACATTTGAAAATCGACCAACAACTGCGGCTCAATTCTTCATCCGAACTCCCCGTCAACGGTCACCGCCCTTCCGTCGATGTTCTGTTCAACTCCCTGGCCGAATTTTACGGCCCCGCGGCATTGGCCATCCTTCTCACCGGCATGGGGAACGATGGGGCAGAAGGGATGAGACGGATTTGGGATCGTGAGGGAACGACGCTGATACAAAACGAGGAATCCTGCGTGGTTTATGGCATGCCGCAAAGAGCGCTGGAACTGAACGGGGTCCGGTATTCCCTTTCACCTGATGAAATCGTAAAATTCCTGTTGGCAAATTTTATTAATTCTCAAAAGAAATAGATCATGATCAATCCGAGACAGACGGAAAAAAAAACAATCCTGGTGGTGGAAGACAGTCCCACCCAGGCGGAGATCGTGCGCCGAATTCTGTCCCGTGAAGGGTACGAAATACTCCTGGCAAAAAACGGAATGGAAGGACTGGAAGCCGCCCAAAAGCACCGGCCCGATCTTGTCGTCGGCGATATCGACATGCCCTTCATGGATGGGTACAGGATGTGCTATGAAATAAAAACCGACGACAATTTGCAAGAAATCCCGGTGCTTCTGCTCACTAAACTCGGCGACAGCGAGGATATTCTCCGGGGTTTGGCATCCCGGGCGGACTGGTACCTCACCAAACCCTTCAACAAAGAATATTTTGTCAGGAAAATAAAGGATCTACTGCAATCCAACGGCAAATCATCCCGCGCGCTTCCCTCCTCCTTTACCCAAAAATTCCAGCTTCCGTCAAACCAGGCCGAGTTTCAGCGTATTCTGACTATTTTGCTTTCCACCTACGAGAATGCGTTTCATATCAACCAGGACCTGATCCTCACCCAGAAGCAATTGGAACTGTTGAACAAAAATCTCGACGACAAGGTAACGGAGCGAACCGCTCAACTGGAAAAGGCCCAAAAGCAATTGATCGCTTCGGAAAAACTCGCCGGCATTGGCACCCTTTCCGCCAGCATCTGCCACGAAATAAAAAACCCATTGAACATCATTTCGATTCATGTCCAGTTACTCCTCAGAAAATTCGAGTCCGAACCCGAAATGTTTGACCCCTTGACTAAAATCCAGGTTGAGATGCGGCGGATTGAAAAAATACTGAATCAGCTCATGTCCTTTGTTCGCACGGCAGAGCCGGATCCCCGTTTCCTGGCAATCAATCACGAATTGGAGGAAACGCTGGGTTTGATGAGAAAGGACCTTATAAGTAGCAACATCGAGATCGAAAACAATTTTTGTGCCGATTTGCCCAAGGTCCTGGCCGACCCGGATGAGCTCCGCCAAGTATTTTTTAACCTTCTCATCAACGCGCGGTATTCAATGAAGAATGGCGGTCGATTGACGGTTACCACCGAGAGAGTTACAAAAAACCAGCAATACAGCGCGCGAATTTCTCTGTCCGACACCGGCTGTGGCATCGGACCGGAGCATCTCGCGAAAATCTTTCAACCGTTTTTCACGACCAAACCCGAGGGAGAGGGGACGGGAATGGGACTGTACGTCTGCAAAAACATCATTGAAAAATACGGAGGTTCACTCATCGTGCAAAGTGGTGAGGCAAAGGGAACAACTTTTATCATAGACCTTCCTCAAACCCATTCGTAAAGGAAGAACTTTTTTTCACGAAACGACCGGACTATAAATCATGACGCACAAACCACCGACCCCTAAAATTCTGATCGTTGACGACGAAAAGGAAGCCTGCCTGCCCCTTAAGGATTTCCTGCAAGAGGGAGATTACGAAGTCCGAATCGCCCATAATGGCGTCGATGCCCTCCCTCTCCTGGATGCCTTTAAACCCGGAATCATTTTAATGGATATGTGCATGCCCGGGATGAATGGACTGGAAACCCTCAAGCGAATCAAACAACGCTCCCCGGAAACACAGGTCATCATGGTCACCGCGATGGGTAATATAAAACTGGCCGAGGAAGCCCTGCGCCTCGGGGCTTTCGGCTATATAACAAAACCCCTGGACCTGGCGCACCTGGAGAAAGAACTTCATGCCATCACCGAGAGAAGGAAAGCCCACATCGACCGTCAAGCGTGGGATGAACTCGCCGACCTCATGGAGAAAAACCAATCGGCGCAATTGCGGCAACTGTTGGTCCAGAACGATTTTTACTCCGCGATGAAATTTTCAATGGATGTCGTTCATTATTCAAACCCCGATTTCGGACTCCACAGCAAAAATGTAGCCTGGCTTTCCCGCGAATTGGCCCATGAAATGAATTTCTCGCACCTGTTGAAAGTTGCCGAGCTGGCGGGATTGTATCACGACCTCGGGAAACATTGCCTGAGTGCGCCATTGAGGGAGCAACCCGCTCATGCGTTCAATTTGACCCAGAAAATTGTGTTCAACCAATTTCCCATTCTCAGCCAGGAAATTTTATCCCTTTACCCTTGCATGGAGATCCTGGGGCTCATCCTGAAGCACCAATGCGAACATTACGATGGGAGCGGGATCCCCGACGGATTGCGCAAAAACAAAATTCCCGTCCTGTCTCAAATCATCGCCGTCAGCAATGCCTTCGAAGAACTCTTGGGAGAAAAGAACCAACGTAATATCGAAATCGACATCCGCGAATGGAACATCGACAAACCCCTGGAAGCGGTTCAAGACAAAGCGGGAATCCACTACAATCCCGAAGTAGTCGAGGCTCTGGTAAAAACGGTAAATAAATGGAAAGGATTACCAAAAAAGGAATTGAAACTGGACCTTGAAAATTTAAAACCCGGGATGGTCCTTTCCCGGGAGGTCGTCACCGAGACCGAGGAAATTTTATTTTTGAGGAACACCTGCCTGAACCACCGGAGAATTGCGATCCTGAAAAAAATCAACGACGTCACCGGCCTTTCTCCCACCTTTATCTTCGATGACGAATAACCCCGGGGGGCGTAATCTGTAAGGCAAGATCCTGACTTTTACAACGTATTGGTCACTTAAAGAAAAAGGGCGTACCAGAATAATCCGGTAAACCCTCGATATATTTGGTGAGCCGTGGAGGAATCCGAAGTGCCCTGCGGGTAGAACCTCCAACTACTGATTAAGAGGGAAAATTTGATATTTTGGGGAAGTTGTTGAGTTTGGGCCGGTTCCCCTTTTTTGCTAACTTTTCAAGTGCTTCCAGACCATGCCAATGAGTCCATTAATTCCATAAATTTTTTCCTGGGGGTATTGTTCTGTCATAATTCGGTCATAGTCACCCGGAAATTTGGACCGGGCTTGTTTTTATATCGATACCTGATATACTATGATACATGATAACAGGCTTTGGGAGCAAAACCGATCAGGATATCTATGACGGCACCAACAGCAAACATTCCCGTAAGCTCCCAAATGAACTACATGAAAAGGCTCGGAGATTATTGGACCAGATCAACGCCTCACCCTCGCTGGATGTCCTGAGAGTGCCTCCCGGCAACCAGCTTCAAAAACTGGGAGGAAATTTGAAAGGATTCTGGAGCCTGAGGATCAACGATCAATGGCGGATCATCTTCCGCTGGAAAGAAAACGACGCCCACGATGTGGATGTGACCGATTACCATTAGGAGAAAACAACCGTGCTACCCAAAAACCGGCCTCCAACACGTCCGGGGGAGATGCTGTTAAAGGAATTTCTGCAACCGGGAGAAGTGACTCAAACGGAGCTGGCGCGGCACCTGCATTGGCCCTATGCACGTTTGAACGAGATCATCAATGGCAAAAGGGGAATTACCCCCGACTCTGCCCTGGCTTTGGGGGAAGCTTTGAGAACCGGACCTGAATTCTGGCTGAACCTGCAACGCGACTGGGACCTATGGCACAGCCTGCGCGGTCATCGCCCGGTTCCGCCCCTCAAAATCCCATCGCGACCAAAGGTCAGCGCATAGGATTTCAACAAATCCGCTCCAACCCAAAGGCCGACTGAGCCCGCCGTCAGGCGAATACCTTCACTAATCATACATAAATGGGTGCAAATATGGGAGGATCAGGTCTCTGCTTGACCACATGCGGTCACCGCAATTTCTTTCCCGGATTTTACCTCTCTGGTTCGGGAAAGAAGAGGAAATTCCTTACAGGTTGGGAAAAACGGGCGGGTTTATTTAAATAAAAAAGGGGCCCGGCGATGGTGCCTGACCCCTTCATATATTTGGTGAGCCGTGGAGGAATCGAACCTCCAACCTACTGATTAAGAGTCAGTTGCTCTGCCAGTTGAGCTAACGGCCCAAATCCTTTAATTTTAACCAGTTATAGAATATACAAAAAATTCCTTAACGGTTTTTTCAGCGTTTAAAAATTACCGGCAAAATGATTGAGCGAATTTAGCATATTCCCTTAAATCAGTAAACTCTTTTTGGTAACCGCTTCAACTTATGGGGAGAGGGTCACTTTCTTTATGCATCCGTGTTTCACCCCCCGTTGCGGTATTCCATCAAACGGGTCAAAATGCCGGAGGAATGCGATTTAAAAAAAATCATCTCCGCCCGATAGCCCATCTCCGTTTTTTTAAGGGTGTGAAATCAATGAGATCGGTTGACAGGTTTTGGTAAGTTAAACCCTATTCAACGGGAGGCCGTGAGACGACACCAGACCCACGGGAAATTAACCGTAAACTTCGTGTTTTGCCCACGCCAGAGGGATAGAGAGATTGGGAACGTATCGAAAATCTGCCGATTTTACGGGATATCACAAACCATCTTCTAGGAATGGAAGCGGGCCTGCGAGGAGCAGGGAGAACCGGGGCGGGGCTAGGCAAAACGCTTGACCTGGTCGTTCATGATGTTCAGACGGTCGGCCAGGATGCCAATCAACTGATCTTTGATTTTACTTTGAACCAGAGGTTCGAGCTTGTCGATTTGGTTCCAATCGATTTTAAGGGTAATCACATCCCCGTCCGCAATCACGTAAGTGGTTCGCGCCCTTCTCCCCACGCAGGCGATTTCCCCGAAGACCGATCCGGCTTTTAATTTTGCGATCACGACATCGTGTGGTTTTCTTTTTGAAATGAAGACGGACCCCTTGAGGACCACAAAAAAGGCCTTGTCGATAGCCCCTTCCTCGATAATGATGTCGGATGGCCGGTATCGTAGAATCTGGGTCTTCAGATCCGCTAAATACTTCTTTTCCTGCGGATCGAATTTCGCAAAAAACGGAATCTTGTCCAACAATCCAACGATCTGTTCCTTTTCGATCATTCCGCCGAACCTCACCTTGATTGTTTTCCCGGGTCCTATTTTATACCACTGGGATTCCCCTTGCGGGCACTAAATTTTATCGAAACCCGGATAGTCGTTGGCCAGGCGGTGTTGCCTGACCTCTTGATAAAATTGGTGAGGCGTGGAGAAATCCAAAGTGCCTTCCGGGTAGAACCTCCAACCTGCTGATCAATCCGTTCCTGATTTGTCCCCAAATGTCCCAGGGCGTCCTGTGGGTCCACGCAAAATCCACACAGAGTCTTCATCATTTTTCCCCTCGCGGCCCTCCTGCTCATTCTGGACAACTTCCCTTTCAAATTGTCGAACCTCCTGCGAACAAATCGTTTACTCGATTGCACCCTTGCCCCATGGCTTATATTATAGGGGAAGTGTGCGGTTTTTCGGATGATTCGAATCCAACCTTTGAATGAGGATTTCTCATGCTCGCCCGATGGGGAATGGCGCTCTTCTTAAATTTTATTATCCTGATCTCAATAGCAGAAGCCGAAATCGAACGGCCAACGGATGCGGTGGTCTTTGAGGAAAAGGGCAACATTTTTCTCAAATCTCGGGGCCAGGTCACCCAACTCACGGACACGGGACGGGACAGCGAACCGGTCTTGTCTCCCGATGGCCGGTGGATCGCCTTCAACCGGGAAATCGAAGGCAAGGCCAAGGAATGCTCCGAACGCAACGACCTTTGGGCCTGTCCCAGTGATGAGCTTTGGATTTACAGTCTCGATCCCCAAACAGAAAAATTGCTCCTTGAACCCCGGCCGGACGTACCCCAAAAAAGGACCGAAGACGTCATTTATCAATTTAACGGAAAACAATTTTCCCCGGACAGCCGAACGATTTACTTTGTCACCCCGGCCTGGGTCGTTTCCGGTGCCATTCACGCGGTGAATATCGATGGAAGTCATGAAAGGTACGTCATGCATGGGTACAGTTTCCATGTAGTCCGTGCACCTTTGCCGGAAAATATAAAAAAATATCTCATTGAAGAACTGCAGGAAGACGACTGGCGAATTTTCCCCAAAAAAGAAGGACTTGGATTAATTAAAAAGGCTTTAAACGATGATGTCATTGGTTTTTTACTTATTGAAAGGAGCGGGATTAGGACCATCAGCACTCCGACCCTTCAGGACTATGGGTGGAAAAGCGATGACGGGAAATATTATGTTTCGATGGGGAGAAGCATCTGGACCGAGCTGATCAGCCCCGACGGAAGCATGAAAATACCTATTGAAAAAGAAAGATAAAACAAATTTTAGAGAAAAGAGGAACCACACTCTCGGCTAAGAATCCCTGAATCATTGGCCATAGACCCCCGGTCATTTAAATGTCAACAGAGGACGGGGAATAATCGACATTCTCTTATTTTGTTTGGTTATTTCCGGCACTTATTAAAAATTGGAATTTAAGGAGCTGATAAATGGAAACCCCCATTAAAGCTTATGGCGGGAACGGGGCGGCAGTTATTTATGAATTTTCCAATGGAACCGGGGTGATGCGATGCGGCGGGAAAATAGGCTGGAGAAGCACCAATCCGGGAAACATTACTACTGGAAAATTATCAAAAGAGTTCGGCTTTATCGGCAATAACGGGCGCTTCGTTATTTTCCCGGATTTTGCGACGGGAAAACAGGCGATATTCAAATTATTACAGAGAAACTATCTCAATTTTACTTTGGAAGAAGCGTTCTATGCGTATGCCCCTCCCAATGAGAACGACACGGAAGCCTATATTAATTTTGTGGTGGTTCGAACAGGATATAAGAGAACGGACCCAATGAAAACTTTAGACCTCAGGCCCATCGTGGAAGCCATAATAACCAAAGAAGGCTATTTAAACCCCGCCAACCAGGGGGACATCAAATTTATTCCCGATGTGACGAAAAAGCAGAGATACATTTGGCGAACGCGAAAGGATATCAAGGTCAGAAAGGAACATCGGGCACGGGAAGGAAAGATTTTTTATTGGAACAATCCTCCCGAGGATGAACATCCCGGAGAGGCATACGGATGCCGGTGCTGGGCAGAAGCCTTCGAATACGAGGAATGTTTTGAAAAGGTCAATCCCCGGCCGACCCACCATGGCTTCCAGATCCACTTCGTAACCGGAGGAGCGGGATCGATCCAAATTTAGACCCGAGATATTTTTGCCCCCAATTGCAACCCCTTCCTCCCGCATCAAGAAAAGGGGCCAAACATAAAGGGGCCAGGCGGTGTTGCCTGACCTCTTGATACAATTGGTGAGCCGGGGAGAAATCCGAAGTGCCCTCCGGGCAGAACCTCCAACCTACCGATCAAGAGGGGCTCAATCGATACCAGCGGATTTTAAAAACAGTGACTTGCCAGGGCCGTCCGGTGCCGATAGGTCTCAAAACGTCCTATGGCGTTCTATGGTTGCACCCAAAATCCGTGCATTGAAAATTGTAAATGTTAAGTGGAAGGGGGATGCAACCAACTGTATTTATTTCCATATTCCTATTGAGGTATTCCTTAAAACGGTATAACCTTGGGTATGATTCAAAGCTTTCGTTGCAAAGATACGGAAAAACTTTTCAATGATGACGATGTGGGGCGGTTGCGAAATTTTGAGCGAGTAGCAAGACGAAAACTTGAAATGATCCATGCCGCGGAAAAATTGGAGGATTTGAAACAACCTCCGGGGAACCGCCTTGAAGCCCTGAAAGGTAAGAGACGGGGACAATACAGTATTCGGATCAACGACAAGTGGAGAATTTGCTTTAAATGGAAAACGGGTAATGCTTGGGATGTAGAAATTGTGGATTACCACTGAAGTAAAAAGGGGAAACGATGGCTAAAAAACTGGATTCCATAACTCCGGGAGAAATTCTTTTAGAAGAGTTCATGAAACCCCTGAACATCAGCCAGAACAAACTGGCAAGAGATATTGACGTCCCGATCGCCAGAATCAATGAGATTGTCCATGGCCGACGCGGTATTACCGCCGATACGGCCTTGCGCCTGTCAAAATATTTTAAGACAACCGCCGAATTCTGGATGAACCTGCAAACCCGCTATGATTTGAAAATTGCCAAACGGGACGTGTGGCCAACAGTTGAAAAAAATATCCGTTCCCTCCCGACCAGGGCCTGATTCCGAAAGCGCCAAAACACTCAAGAGAAAAGGGTCAGCAGGATCGGAGGCAAGGGGGTCACCCATTAGAAGGCTCCGTGTCAACAGATAAACCTCTCCCCTGTCCATGCAGGCCTGGCCTGCATGAAGTGGTTTTTCCTTCACGCCAGTTGAAGGTATGTCGTTACGCATCCGGGTTTTCGTTTCGTTGATGCCGCGCCGGACCGGCACAATCAGGGAAGAGCGTCCTTCGACAGGGCTCAGGACGACAGGGGCCCATCCCCCCCTGCCCCCTTCGATAAGGGGGAGCAAATGCACCTTCTTTAAAACAACAAAAAGAGGGGCTACGCTCGAAAACGTAACCCCTTGAAAAGGGTTGAGCCGTGGGGGCATCCGAAGTGCCCTCCGGGTAGAATCTCCAATTTACGAATTACGAATCCGTTGATCTGCCGGTCGAGCCAACGGCCCACGCAGTATCATTTTCTCGGTGGGACGGCTAAGGTAAGGGTTTCAGATCCCCACGTCCATGGGTCTTTCCGGGTATTATTATCCCGCCATCAAGGGCGCCAGCAATTTATATTGGAACGCGGTAATCCAGCTGGAAAATCCGCCCGCCACCAGGGACAGCAACAGAAAAATAAAGGCCTGGTGCCGGTCTTCCCGCATGCGGACGAGATCGATCAATACTCCCACCGCCATCAGCCCGAAAAACAGCACCCGTTGGATGTTGATCAAGACTTCCTCCGGCTTTGCCGCCGCGGCCCCCGCCTCCACCGGCTCGGGAAAGTAGTAGGCCGACATCACCCCCACGCCATAAAGGGCGATCAGCATCAGGGTCCATACGCGATACAGCAGAACCAGAGTCTGCACGATTTTCTCGTCGGGCATGCGGTCTCCTCGGCGCGGGGGCGGAAACGCAAAATCGGGAATTTTTCTGAACCCCGATCCCTCCCGCGATCATCCAATTTCCATCAGTTGTAACAGGAGTGGGAAGGGGCCGTTCTTCCCTTCCCTCGACTTCCTTACCCGGCAAGTCTCATTTTTTGCTATAATCGGACCTTCCATTGTAACCGGAACGGGGAAAAATGCGGAATTTCCGGATAATTGCCCCGCCAGTTTTTATGTGTCGATGTCTATATAACTTATTGAAATTTTATTAGAAAGGGGAATTTCAATGGCAATCAGATTAGGTGATGTGGCCCCCGATTTTACGGCGGAATCCACTCAGGGAACCATCGAGCTTCATAAATGGATCGGGAACAACTGGTGCATTTTTTTCTCGCACCCGAAAGATTACACCCCCGTCTGCACGACGGAACTGGGACGGGTGGCCAACCTGAAGCAGGAGTTCGACAAGAGGAATGTGAAGGTGGTCGCGCTCAGCGTGGACCCGCTGGACTCGCACAAGGGCTGGATCAACGATATCAACGAAACGCAAAATTGTTCGGTGAATTATCCCATCATCGCCGACCCGGAGCGCAAAATCGCGAATACGTATGACATGATCCATCCCAACGCGCTCGACAACCTGACGGTGCGGACGGTGTTCGTTATCGGACCGGACAAGAAAGTCAAGCTGACGCTGACCTACCCGGCC
>PCWF01000041.1:20714-34566 GCA_002796165.1 Nitrospinae bacterium CG11_big_fil_rev_8_21_14_0_20_56_8 | reverse complement strand
AGCCGTATCTGCGCCTGACGCCGCAACCCAACTTGTGATGTTACCCAACCTTTTTCGGCATCCGGGCGGGAGATTACTCCCGCCCCGGTTGCGCGCGGGGAAGCAATGAACCAGCCTGACGAAACCTCCCGGATTTCCAGCCTCATCCGGCTGATCGACGACAGGGACGAATTTGTCCGGTCCCGGGTTCGGGACAAGCTGATCGAGATCGGGGAGGACGCCCTTCCCTTTCTCCACCTCGCGGCCAACGAGGAAAAACCACTCAAATCCGCGCAGGTCCGGGAAATCATTCAGGCGATATTTCCAAAACAGATCGGCGAGCAGTTCCGCAAGCTGGCATCCGGGGGCCATGGGGCCGATCTGGATCTGGAGCGCGGGGTCCTGCTACTGACGGAATTCGGCCATCCCGATTCCCGTTCCGAGGAGATCTCTCAAACGCTCGATCGATGGGCGGAAGAGTTGTCCCCGAAATTATCCCCCAAGCAGAGCCCCAGGGAAGCGATCGAAACCCTGACCCGCTTTCTGTTCCAGGAAAAAGGGATCACGGGTAACCGGGAGCGGTACATGGACCCGGATAACAGTTATTTCAACAAGGTGATCCAGCGGCGGACGGGAATTCCCATCAGCCTGTCGGTCTTGTGCATCCTGGTGGCCCGGCGACTCAATCTGCCGATTGTGGGCGTGGGTCTGCCCGGGCATTACATCGTCAAGTACGATTCCCTTGACCCCATCTATTTCGATCCGTTCCACAAGGGACGGGTTCTGACCCGCGTGGAGTGCATGGACCTGGTCAACGATTTCGGCTACCAGTTCGAGGAACACCACCTCTCGGCCTCCACGAACCGCGAAACGCTCGTGCGAATGATCAACAACCTGATCATGGTGTACCACCGCAATGGCGTATTGGAAAAAACCGCCCCCCTGCGCGACTACGTGAAGATCCTGATGGATCCTCATTCTGACCTCTCGCAACAGACGGTCTAATTCCTCAAGCCTATGGCCCGAACCATTGTCATTACAGGGGCCGGATCGGGAATCGGGAAGGCCATCGCCCACCATCTGGCTCTAAACGGGGACAAACTGGTTTTGCTCGGGCGCAATCTGGATCGCCTCGCGCAAACCCGCGATTCCAGCCACAACCCTGCCTGGCATGTCTGTTACTCCTGCGATATTCGCAAGCCCGATCAGCTTCGCCATGCGCTCCGGCAGAGCGGAGTCGATTCGATTTATGGGGTGGTGGTGAACTCCGGAGTGGGGGGAGAGAACCGCTACGGTCCCGGCGACCGCTGGCCGGAGATCCTTGAAACCAACCTCACCGGAAGTTACAACACCGTCCAGGAATGTCTGCCTTACCTGAAAACTTCCCGCGTTGGAAACGAATACCGGAAAATCGTTTTCATCTCGTCCATTCTGGCGCGGTTGGGGGTGCCGGGCTACTCGGCCTATTGCGCGTCGAAAGCGGGGCTTCTGGGGCTCATGCGTTCCCTGGCCCATGAGTTGACCCAGGATGGGATTCTGGTCAACGCCTTGTGTCCCGGCTGGGTCAATACCGACATGACGCAACAGGGTTTGCAGGGATTTGCCGATGCGCTCAAGATAACGAAGGAGGAAGCCTTCCAGAAGGCCATGAGCGTTGTTCCCCTGGGTAAAATATCCGAGCCGCAGGAAGTGGCCCGCCTGGTGGGGTATTTGATGGCCGACGACCAGACCTCGATTACCGGTCAAACCATCGACATCAACAACGGCGCCCTCATGCCTTGACCGGGCGCCGGTATTTCATCCGATTCAAATATTATATCTTGGGAGATTCCGGGAAGGAAGGATACCCGGGAGAACCCTGACGTTCTCCCCTGGTTTCCTTAACCGGCAGGCCGGATCAGGCGGCAACCGGTTCTTGTCTCGATGCCGTTTCAGGGGGCGCCGGGAAATCGTCGTTCAAATGGTTCAGAGGAGCCAGGACCTTGCCCAACTGATTACGGATAAAATCCATCAAATCGTTCAGCGTTTTCAGGATCGGCGCGTCCTTCGGGAAATCCGCGGTCTGGTTTTCGAATTCGGCGTTCACCACCGACTGAACCATTTTTGCAACATCGCGAACCTGGGAGAAATCCACCGGTTGCCCGTCGGGACCGGTTGCGGCAGGTGCCGGAGTCGCCGTCTGACCCGTTACCTGGGACGAATTTGAAACCGTCCGACCCAGCGCCGCATGGACCACATCCGCCAAACCATTCACGACACTCACCGCATCATTCGTATCGATGCGGGTTTGACCCGGATCCAGTTGGGCGTCATCGAAAAACGATTCAACCACAGGCGCCACCTGTTGGCTCAACTTCTGAATCGCCGAGAGTTCTCCATCGGTCAAATCCCCCTGGACCGCGAGAGAGTAATTGGACGCGGCCACAGAGACGGAGGAAAACTCCTGGACGGCCACATTTTCGTCCTTGGGAGGCTGAATAACAGAATCGGAAGAAGTCGCGCCACCCTGGGAGGACAGGTGAACGACATCCCCCTCCTGGGTTTTGAGGTTCACGTCCGCCGCGACGCGGACACTCTCCCCCTGGGAGAATCGGCGTTGATCCACAATCGGGTTTTCTGCTGAAACTTCCGTGACTGTCATTTCCGTATCACCCTCTGAGGGGTGCTCCTACAAATTGGTCTTTCCCTGTTGTTAGTTCTATCGGAATTGGCCAAAAAAAACATTAGGACAATTTTATCCTTTTCAAATGAGCATAACCTCTTTTAGAATAAGGAATTATAATCCTGCTTTGCGGAATGTCCTAAAATTTGCTAAATAAAGAACCATACCATGGCCGACAATAACGCTCCCACCCGGGAAACCGACCGATCTCAACAAGTCCGTCAGGCGATTATCCGGAAAATCGTCAAGACGGTGCGGGACAATCTTGACCTGAGCAACGAAGCCGTTCTCCTCCAGATTGAGGAGGAAACAAACTCTCTCTTTGAACAATTTTCAGAAGTCGTCAAGAATCCCGACCAGAAAGCCGCACCCAAAAAACGCCGGCGGGACCGGCAACTGAGGAAGGAACACGTGGGCCGGTTTTTCCTGCGCCTGATCGAGGGCCAGATGCGGAAGGAAGGCGTACACAATTCGCTGATCCCCGTATTCGCCGGTTCCGTCGAGCAGGTGGTCAGCGATGACGATTACAAAAAATGGACCGAAAAAATCAAACGTCTCATCGAGTTCGGGGGGCAACGGGGCTACGATTATGACAACATCATCGACAGCAAACCGGGGCGGGCCATTACCGAGGAAATCGTCCAGACTTACAGGAAAGAAATTGCCAAGTCTGCCGGATTCGAGAAAAAAATGAAAAACTCCCTGGATCAGATGCTCATCAAGTCCATCAACCCGGACATCGATGGGGACATCGACATTGAAAAAACCATCGATTTCGCCTTCAAGCAATTCATGAATTACCTGGCCAGCCTGCAAAAAGCCGCGGGGAAAAAGTAAACCCCGCGTATGGCTCCCTCAGGCCCGCCCCGTTTCCGGGAGATCCCGCAATCGCGGATGATTACGGTCCTTATCCGAAAGCAGGGGATCCCGAACCGGCCAGTCGATGCCGATATCCGGGTCGTTCCAGAGAATTCCCGCGTCCCCTGCAGGGGAATAGTAGTCCGAGCACTTGTAAAGAAACTCAGCCCATTCGGACAATACGCAGAATCCATGCGCAAAGCCCTTCGGGATGAACATCTGCATGCGGTTTTCAGCTGAAAGATGGACCCCCACCCATTGACCGAACGTGGGGGATCCCTTCCGGATATCCACCGCCACATCGAACACTTCCCCGCGCGTCACCCGGACAAGTTTCGCCTGAGGCCGATCGGTCTGGAAATGAAGACCCCGCAGAACTCCCCGCCGGGAAAGCGTATGATTGTCCTGAACAAAATCCATGGAAATTCCGAATGCCCCGAGCTTGATTTTGGAGTAACTCTCATAGAACGCACCCCGGTCATCCTCAAACACTTTGGGCTCGATCAACAAAACTCCGTCCAAACGGGTAGGTGTCACTTTCATGTTCATCACCAAACGATCGAAATAAAAATAACCGGTTTAAAAGATTGCCCCGATGCTTCTCTCACCGATCACCCCTCACGCAATTAAAAAAATTCAAGCTTCGCACCCGACCTTTCGATAAGCCATCGGAAACCGGATTTTAACAGGGGAAACCATGAAAAAGAAATCATCCAAAGAACAACCCGCGCCTTCCTCAAAGGGACCCGCCCTCAAACTTACCTTGAACCCCGCGGCCACGGCCATTCGCAACCGCCTCCGGATCGAAAAAAAGAAGTCCCGGGAGGCAACGCGATTGTTTGAATCGATGGGGTCCGCAAAATACTAACCCCATCCTCCACGGAGTCCTTTCCGGGGTTGCCAGTTTCCAGCCGCGAAAGGGAGCGCCATAATAAAATACAGCAACATGCTCACTTCGCCATCGTAAAGATTGGTTTCGAACAACCCCGCGATCAGAAATCCCAGGACCGCGGCCGCACAGCCCAGTCTTATTCCCCGTTCCGGGCCATCGTTTTCCTCCGCATTCCCCGCCAGCCGTCTTAAAGTTAGAAAATAGCCCACCCAAACCGTAAGCCACGAAAGCATCCCCACAAGACCCGTGTCCACCATCAGTTGGATCACATTATTGTGCATCCCCCTTAATTTCTGGATTCGGCCCGTTGGATCGGGATATTGGGAATGCACCACGTCAACACATTTGAATCCGCAACCCAGGAGGGGATGGTCCTTGAAAATAAGCCACCCCCCCTCCCAAAGAGCCACCCGGTTGAGTAAGGTGACGTCTTTCAAATCGACCATGGAGGCCATGCGTAGCTGGATCTGCCACGGGGCCAGGACATACACCATCACCATAATCACGGGGAGGGCAAGGACCCATCTTTTATTCCGAACATAGAAAAGGAACACGATTCCGGCAAGAAGGCCGAGCCACGCCTGCCGGGTATGCGTCAGCAACAGACAGGCGAGCATCAGCACGACACATCCCCCGACCCACTTGCGCAAGGGGCGGTCGAACGCTAATTTTCCAAGCCCGACCAAAGAAACCATCATCAGCAATCCGGCGAAGGTCATATACACGCTCATCGTCCCTTCTACCCGGACATTGGTACCAAACCCTTTCTCCATGACATGGTAAAATCCTCCGAGCGTCGACAATCCTCCCGCGGCCAACAGAACCCCAATCACTTTCTCCCGATCCCCGGAACTTTGGATGCAATTCACGCCCCAGAAAAAAATCAGAATTTCCAAAAGGCGCTTGAGGGAGGGAAAACTATTGGCGGGGTCGACCCCGCTCACCACCGCGAGAATACAGGCCAGGGAAAACCCAGCGAGAGGAATCCAGAGCGGGAGCTTTACCTGCCGCCAGGATCGAGTCAGGTAAATCCGGGCGAGCCAGGCAAGCCCTCCGATGCCGCAGGAGATCTGTGTCAGGCTGATAGAAAACGGGGAAAAACCGGCAAAACCGATAAGGCTTGCGAAAATGATCCGGTCCAACCAAACAAGCGAACGATTCATTGAAGGATGCTGTGCGGGGGAAAAACCGATCCAAGTTCTATATGTTTGTCTTCCCGGGCCACCCGGAAAACCGGAACCTTGATTTGGCCGTCAAGCCAAGTCAAGCGGTAGGAGTATAGCACCCGCCATTCGGCCGGGCTAACCCTTTTTGGTGCCCTGGACGGCCAGGGCCATGATGCAAAATTCCGGTTAGGCATGGAAGGAGCCGCCTCGATCTGGTATGATTGACCCATAATCATGAGAACCCGATTCTCTAGTCCTTACGATTCTTACCCGAATCCAACCCCATATTGAGATTTTGGAAATGAAGATCATTCCAGCGGTGGACATTAAGGCGGGGAAATGCGTCCGCTTGAGCCAGGGCAAGGCCGACCAGGAAACCGTTTACGGCAACGACCCGGTCGAAATGGCTGACCATTGGGACGAAGAAGGCGCTTCGCGCATCCACGTGGTGGATCTTGACGGCGCCTTCCAAGGCCATCCCGTAAACGTGGAAATTATCAAAAATATTATTCATCAAAGCTCGGTGGACATCCAGATCGGCGGAGGAATCCGGACGCTCGAACATATCGAAACCTATATCAAATCGGGTGCCTTCCAGGTGATCCTGGGCACCATCGCCCAGCAAGATCCCCAGTTCGTCGAGGAAGCCTGCAAACGGTTTCCGGGGAGGATCACGATAGGAATCGACGCCAAAAACGGCCTGGTGGCGGTCAAAGGATGGGTGGAAGTTTCCACCGAAAAAGCCACCGATCTGGCGAAACGGTTGGAGTCTCTGGGCGTTTCCGGGTTCATCTTCACCGACATCAGCCGCGACGGCATGTTGCAGGGACCGAACCTGACCAGCATCCGGGAATTCGCCGAATCCACGTCCCTTCCCGTAATCGCCTCGGGGGGAGTGAGCCGTCTGGAGGATATTTCCAACCTGCTGGAGCTGGTGGCATGCGGCGTTTCCGGTGTTATCATCGGGAAAGCCCTGTACGACAAAACCCTCGCCTTCCGGGATGCCCTCTCCCTGACCCAAAAACATGCTGGCTAAACGCATCATCCCCTGCCTGGACGTCAAGGACGGCCGCGTGGTCAAGGGCGTGAACTTCGTCAACCTGCGCGACGCGGGAGACCCGGTGGAAATCGCCGCCGCCTATGAACAAGAAGGCGCGGACGAACTCACCTTCCTGGACATTACCGCGTCCCACGAAAAAAGAGAGATTATGCTGGATGTGGTCCGCCACACCGCCGAAAAAGTCTTCATGCCCCTGACGGTGGGAGGCGGGGTGCGGACGCTGGAAGACATCCGCAATCTCTTGAAGGCGGGGGCCGACAAGGTGGCGATCAACACCGCCGCGGTGCACGATCCCGAATTCGTCCGCCGCGCCGCCGAGCGGTTCGGGAGCCAATGCATCGTGGTGGCCATCGACGCCAAGCAGGTGCCCGAAGACCGGCCCGAGGTCCAACCCGGCCTTTCGTGGCAGGAGCAATATCCGCAACTCTTCCTCAACCCCGGCGATTCCCTTCCCGCCTGGGAAGTGTTCACCCACGGCGGGAGGAATCCCCAGGGGATCCATGCCGTGCGCTGGGCAATCCAAATGGGAGCGTTCGGGGCCGGTGAAATTCTCCTCACCAGCATGGACCGGGACGGGACCAAGACCGGGTACGATCTGAAACTCAACCGCGCCATTTCCGAAGCGGTCCATATTCCCGTGATCGCCTCCGGCGGAGCGGGGACGCTCGATCATCTTTATGAGGGCATCGTGGAAGGCAAAGCCGATGCCTTGCTCGCCGCCTCCATCTTTCATTTCAAGGAACTCACCATACCCGAAACCAAGCGGTACCTGAAATCGCGCGGCATTCCCATGCGCCTGTGATCCCCTCCCCTCAAACCACTCCGCTTCCCATCAAATTCAGCAATTTCGACTCCGCATCCAAAACGGCGGTTTCGCCCAAAGGCAGGGTCCACATTTCCCTGCCGTGCCCGATGGGGCAGTTCACCAATATCGGAAAGGAATACTCCTCGAAGAATTCCTTGAATACATCGTCCAGCTTCCCCTCCCGTTTATGGGACGGCCGGCAGTTGACCATCTCTCCGAACACGATGCCCCGGACGCCCTCGAATTTGCCTGCCATTTTCAATTGCCACAGCATGCCGTCGATCCGGTAAAACGGCTCGTTGACATCCTCGATCAGGAGAATCTTGTTGCGCGGCTGGAGCTCGAACGGCGTCCCCAGGGAACGGCAAAGAAGGGTAAGGCATCCTCCCGCCAGCTCACCTTTCGCATGCCCCGGTTTCAGGACGCGGGCTTTGGGAGCCTGCAGGGACTGGCCCCCGCCCTCCGAAAACAGCATCCGGGCAAACTGCCGTTGCGACTGCCGCATGGGGTTGCGGCCAAAACTCCCCGCCACCATGGGGCCATGAAACGTTACCAGCGAACATTTGAGATTCAGGTACAAATGGAGAAACGTGATATCGCTGGCTCCAACAAAAATTTTGGGGTTGCGGCGGATAACTTTTGCGTCCAAATGGGGAATGATCCGATTCGATCCGTATCCGCCGCGCGCGCACACGATGCCGCGGATGGAAGGATCGGCGAACATGCCCATAAGATCCTCGGCCCGTTCCCGGTCGGTTCCCGCGACAAAACGATGCCGCGAAAGCACGTGCCGCCCCAGCACGGGTTCGAGCCCCATCTTCTCCAAAACGCGGAGCCCCTTCTCCAGCATGTCCCGATCGACTACCCCCGCAGGGGATATAACGCCCACCTTGTCGCCCGGTTGAAGTCTTGCGGGCCTGATCCGGCCTTTTCTATTAGACATGACAAAAATTTCCTGGAACCGTACAATAGGTCAAGCTGAACCCTCGGAGAACCCATGATCCAAATTGCCGCCGTGATCCAGGCCCGTATGGGGTCCACCCGCCGACCGGGGAAAGTGACGCATTTCCTGGCCGGGGTGCCCATGATAGACCATATCCTAAGGCGGATTCAACACGTGCCCGAATTTGACGCGGTGGTGCTGGCCGTTCCCGATTCCCCTTCCGAAGCCCCCTTGGCCGAGGCGGCAAGTCGCATGGGAGTAAGGCTCGTCCGGGGCCCCGAGGAGGACGTGCTCCAGCGGTTCATCCTGGCCGGGGAAACCGTGCAGGCCCGCCACATCGCGAGAATTTGTTCCGACTGCCCCCTGGTCGATCTTACCCTGGCGCAAACCCTGTGCCGGAGCCACCTCGAATCGGGAGCGGATTACACGATAACCCCCGATTCCATTCCCCTGGGCACCGGGCTCGAACTGGTCCGTCTCGATACCCTCAGGCAAATCGCACGGGAAACCGCCTCCCCGATTTTCAGGGAGCACGTCACCAATTATATTCACGCCCATCCCGAACAGTTCCGGCAAAACCATGTCCCGGCCCCGGCCCACCTCCGGGGGAAGACGTTCCGCCTCACGGTGGACACCGACCCGGATCTGGTCCTGATGGAAAATATCTTTAAAACCTTTTATACGCCCCTTCAGCCCGTTCTGAAACTGGAAGACATCATCCCTTATCTGGATTCCCACCCCGAGCTCACTCAAATCAACACCGAAGTGGTTCAAAAAGACTGGCGAAAAGAAGCAAAATAATTCCAGCTTTTTTCTAAAGTTTAAAGATTTTCTACCGAAAAGCCCAATTAAGACAGCAAGTGCCCGAATTTCCCGGGCTACGTTAAGAAAGGAAATTTCTTATGTGAATTGGGCAAATCCCGGATCCGCATTCGGGGGTGGAAATGAAGAGAGCCACCTAAAATAAAGCCTCTCAGGGGCGCAGTAAAAAAATAAATATTTGGTTTTGCATTGAGGCAAAACATTTTCCAACTCTATGGTGGAGGATTAGGAAATGCCAGTTCGAATCTTCAATAATATTCCGTCTATTAACGCCCAAAGACTCTTGGGCGTGAACAGCGACCGGCTTGCCCAGTCGGTCGAACGAATCTCCTCGGGTATCCGCATCAACCGTGGTGCGGACGATTCAGCAGGACTCGCCATCTCCGAAGGCTTGCGTTCCGACATCCGCGCCCTTCGGCAAGCCATCCGTAACGCCAACGACGGTATTTCGCTCATCAACGTAACGGAAGGTGCGCTCAACGAACAGGGAGGCATTCTGATCCGTCTTCGAGAGCTGGCTTCTCAGGCCGCTACGGGTACGGTAGGTTCCACCGAGCGCCAGACCATCCAACTGGAGTTCAATCAGCTCCGCAACGAAATCGACCGCATCGCGTCCACGACCGAATTCAACGGGCAGGGGCTGGTGGACGGGTCGCTGGCCTCGACGGTGGCCTCCGCCAATCACATTCTGATCCAGGTGGGTATCAACAGCAACACCAACAGCCGGATCAACCTGAATCAACAGATCGATCTTCAATCCATTTCCCAGACCAGTCTCGGAATCGACACTCTGGTCGTGAGCACGGCGGCCGCCGCATTAACGGCCCTCGACACGATCAATACCGCCATCACCACCGTCACTCAGGGGCGCGGTAAAGTGGGTGCGGTGCAGAACCGGCTGGCCCGGTCCATCGGCAATCTCGGGGTCACGGTCGAAAACCTGACCGCCGCCGAATCGGCCATCCGCGATGCAGATATCGCGGAGGAAGTCGCTCTGTTGACCCGAAACCAGATCCTGGTGCAGGCGGCAACAGCCATGGTGGGTCAGGCCAACCTGATTCCCCAGTCCGTACTCCAGCTATTGGCGTAAGGAAATTAAGAATTCGGTCCATCCAGGGAAAAGGAAAGGAAAAGAATCATGGCGATTCGAGTATTCACCAACCTGTCTTCACAAAACGCGCAACGTCTTCTGGGTATCAACATCGGCCGTTTGAGCGATTCGATCCAAAAAATCTCTCATGGGACCCGTATCAACAACTCATCGGACGACGTGGCAGGTCTTGCGCTCTCAGAGTCTTTGCGATCGGACATCCGTACCTTGCGCCAGGGTATCCGGAATGCTGGCGATGGGATGGCCTTGATCAATACGGCCGACGGAGCGTTGGGTGAAATTGCCCGCATCCTGATCCGGATGAGGGAGCTCGCATCCCAAGCCGCTAACGCGACGATCGGGGTCAGCGAACGCCGGACGCTTGAACTGGAGTTTGTCGCGCAACGTAACGAAGTGGACCGAATCGCCTCGATTGCGGAATTTAACGGATTCAGCCTGCTGGATGGTTCCCTTTCCACTTCCATCGACCAGTCCAACCATCTGGCCCTCCAGATCGGGCTTGACAGTTCCAGCGCAAACCGGATCGATCTGAACACGGAGGCCAATATCCCCGCAATGGGTTCGACCGGACTGGGAATCGATCAATTGTCCCTTGACAGTCCCCAAAACGCGCAAACCGCACTTGACCAAATGACCTCCGCCATCGACTCGCTTTCACAGACCCGCGGCAACGTGGGAGCCGTCGAAAACCGGCTCCAGCGAACCCTCGCCAATCTCCAGGTTTCCGTGGAAAATCTCACTGCGGCCGATTCCACCATCCGCGATGCGGACATCGCGGAGGAAATAGCGATCCTCACGCGGAACCAGATCCTGACCCAAACGGCTACCGCCATGGTAGGGCAAACCAACCTGATTCCACAGAGCATCACCCAGTTGCTGTAACCCAATAAAATTGGGCACCTAAGACGAAAAAAGAGGGGTCGTCCGACACCCATTTTTCGATTTTTCCTGCCCCTCTCACCCGCCCGCTACCCCCCCTCCTGAAAATATTTTTCATTGATCCCGCTAAAGAACGATTGATTTTCTCCGATAGGGGTCATTGAGTACAGTTGTCCCTTAGGCAAGCCAAACCAAAAATTTTAAAATTTTTCAAATAAGGAGGTGAACCGGGAAAGAAATTTATAGGTGAGGACAAGGATATCTTCACATCGGGTTAAAGCTTGGAGGCTAGTTTTGGTATGGAGGCCAAAACGATAACCCAGTGAAACACACTAAATCACGGAGGATACAATGCCAGTTCGAATCTTCAATAACATTCCCTCGCTTAACGCCCAGAGACTGTTGGGCATCAACAATGACCGTCTTGCTCAATCGGTAGAACGAATTTCCTCTGGTATCCGCATCAACCGGGGCGCCGACGATGCCGCAGGACTCGCGATTTCGGAAGGCTTACGGTCCGACATCCGCGCGCTCCGCCAGGCGGTAAGAAACGCAAACGACGGTATTTCCCTCATCAACGTTACGGAAGGTGCCTTGAACGAACAATCGGGCATCCTGATCCGGCTCCGGGAGCTCGCCTCCCAGGCCGCAACGGGTACCGTCGGTTCCAGCGAACGGCAGACCATTCAGCTGGAATTCAACGCGCTCCGCAACGAAATCGACAGAATCGCGAGCACGACGGAGTTCAACGGTCAGAAACTGGTTGACGGGTCACTGTCTTCCAGCGTTGCGTCGACGAGTCAGATTTTCATCCAGATCGGCCAGGATAGCGGTACCAGCAGTCGGATCAACCTGAACCAGCAGATCGACCTGGCGTCGATCACGCAAACCGGGTTGGGCATCGATGCCTTGGTGGTATCGACGGCCGAAGCGGCTTTGACCGCGCTGGACAGCATCAACACCGCGCTGAGCACCGTCACCCAGAGCCGCGGTAAAGTGGGCGCCGTGCAGAACCGGCTGGTCCGCTCCATCGCAAACCTCGGGGTTACGGTTGAAAACCTCTCGGCCGCAGAATCGGCCATCCGCGATGCCGACATCGCGGAAGAAGTTGCCTTGCTGACACGAAACCAGATTCTGGTTCAGGCGGCAACCGCAATGGTGGGTCAAGCCAATCTGATTCCCCAATCGGTATTGCAGTTGCTGGGTTAAAGGGTCGATAATCCTGTCATTTTTCAGGTTATTACCGGTTATCTGTTCACCACAAACCTTTTTTGAGGTGATTCGCCATGTCAGCCGAGGTAACGTTAAATCTGGTCAGTTCGGGATATTTGGGAAGAACGTTGCGTTCTCCCGTGCCGAGCCAGGACGTTAATCGGGCTCCGCCGGGAGATAAACCATCGTCTCCCCAGGTTCAGAAACCCTCGTCCTCGAATGAAGACGGGGAGAGTTTGAACGAGTCTTACAATCGGGCCATTGACTACCAGTTCGTCCCCGAAACCAATCAAATGATCGTCAAGGTGATTGACAAGGGGACCGGCGAGGTGGTTCGCCAGATTCCGAGCGAAGAACTCATGCAGTTGGCTAATAGAATCTCCGACTTCACGCATCATTTCTTCGAGGAAACGGCGTAGGTTCAGTCGCGAAATCCAATCGCCGGTAGTTCTGAATCTCAAAGCCTATATTATAATATTGAAAGGAAAGCGCCCCGATCCGGGGCGCTTTTTTCTTTTCCCCCTCCTTTCGGGGGCTTTGCCCTCCCATTCACTCCTCTTTTTCTTTGTAAATTCCGAATTTACTCAAAAAAACCGTAAAGGATTTTTTTCCAAATCCCGATAAAAGGTATAAATTTCCCCCCCGCCAGGAAAATTTTACCCGTCCTGGCGAAGGAAATCTGCGTCAAACGGTTTCAAATCCAACCCAGGAAAGGAGAAGTTTTAAAAAGTTCACTTTGGTAAACGTTTCAGCAGGGACGCTGAAACCGGAATGCGGAATAATTCCAAAAATCACGGAGGATAACTCAAATGCCCATTAGAATTTTCAACAATATCCCCTCTCTCAATGCCCAAAGAATCCTGGGCATCAACAACGACCGACTTGCCCAATCTGTAGAGCGGATTTCATCCGGCATCCGGATCAACCGGGGTGCCGACGATGCCGCAGGCCTTGCCATTTCCGAAGCCCTGCGGTCCGACATCCGCGCCCTTCGTCAGGCCATCCGGAACGCAAACGACGGAATCTCCCTGATCAACGTAACG
Source organism: Nitrospinae bacterium CG11_big_fil_rev_8_21_14_0_20_56_8 (assembly GCA_002796165.1). Classification (GTDB taxonomy): domain Bacteria; phylum Nitrospinota; class Nitrospinia; order Nitrospinales; family VA-1; genus 21-14-0-20-56-8. Next base: position 21,134 of record PCWF01000041.1, on the reverse strand, counting down.
GAAGGTGCCCTCAATGAACAGTCGGGCATCCTGATCCGGTTGAGGGAGCTGGCCTCGCAGGCCGCGACGGGTACGGTAGGTTCCACCGAACGGCAGACGATCCAGCTTGAGTTCAACGCGTTGCGGAACGAAATCGACCGTATCGCGGTGACCACCGAGTTCAACGGCCAGAAACTGGTCGACGGCTCTCTTGCCTCGGGCGTGGTTGCGGCAAACGCAATCCTCATCCAGGTCGGCATCGATGCGACAACGAACAGCCGAATCAATCTGAATACCGAGATTGACCTGGGTTCGATCACGAAGACGGGTCTGGGAATCGAATCGCTGGTGGTCACCACGGCGGCGGCGGCGCTGACGGCGCTGGACACCATGAACAACGCCATCTCCATCGTGACGCAAAGCCGCGGTAAGGTGGGTGCG
>PCWF01000041.1:16077-20689 GCA_002796165.1 Nitrospinae bacterium CG11_big_fil_rev_8_21_14_0_20_56_8 | reverse complement strand
CGGCCATCCGCGATGCGGATATCGCGGAGGAAGTCGCTCTGTTGACACGAAACCAGATCCTGGTGCAAGCCGCAACCGCCATGGTGGGTCAGGCCAACCTGATTCCCCAATCGGTTCTGCAATTGCTCCAGTAAACCCATGAAAACCATTCACATTCACGGGATACAGTTAGCATCGTCACGGGTGAGCAGGGAAGCTAACCCGACAATCGAGCAGTTTTCGATTAATTATTTTCAGGGAGGAAAATAAAATGGCTCTCAGAATTTTCACCAATCTATCTTCATTGAATGCTCAACGGGCTTTGGAGACGGGTCGGTCGAGGCTGGGACGCTCCATCAACAGGATCGCCTCCGGCATACGGATCAACTCAAGCGCCGACGACGGCGCGGGGTTGGCCATTTCGGAATCGTTACGTTCCGATGTCAGGACCTTGAAGCAGGGTGCGAAAAACCTGGGGGACGGTTTGGCAATGGTTCAAACGGCAGAGGGCGCCCTGAATGAACAGGGGAACATCCTCATCCGGTTGAGGGAACTTGCCTCACAGTCGGCAACGGGCACGATCGGGCAAACCGAACGTGAAACGTTGAACCTGGAATTTAACGCCCTGCGGTCGGAAATGGACCGCATCGCGCAAACCACCGAGTTCAACGGCACCAAGTTGATCGACGGCACGCTCGCTTCAGGATCTTCAACCAGCATTGTCCTTCAGGTCGGTCTCGATTCGTCCGCAAACAATCGGATCAATCTGAACCAGGAACTGGATCTTACCGCCGTCACATCACAGTCCCTTGGACTTGACGACGAAACGATCGCTACGAACTCGGGAGCGCTCAATGCCATGAGTGCGTTGACCAGCGCGATCGACCAGTTGATCTCCGTCCGCGGCAACGTGGGCTCGGTTCAAAACCGGCTGAACACCGCTTTGAACACACTCAACGCTTCGATCGAAAACCTGACCAGCGCGGTTTCGTCCATTCGAGACGCCGATCTGGCGGAGGAAGTGGCGCAATTGACAAAGGACCAGATCGTGGTGCAGGCGGCCGCGGCCATGGTCGGGCAGGCCAACCTGATCCCGCAGTCCGTACTGACCTTGTTGCAATAACCGCATATCCAACTCGGGGGACGGGACATCACCGCTCGTCCCCTGGATTTAACCAAGGAGAAAAATATATGTCGTTTGTCATTTTCCCGAAGGCGTTTTCACTGAGTTTCGCCGCCACCGCGGAAAACTTTTCCGGAAGAACCGATGCCCCAGCCGTTTTTCAGGGTATCTCGACTTACTCCGCCCGGCTCACGAAAGCGGATGAGTCGGGAATCAAATCCATCGCCGGGGATGGCCATTATGAGGAACAGGAGAAAAGTTTCAGATGACTTGAGCATCAATCATCCGGAAATGAGATCTGACCGAAATGCAGAATCCGGTCCCATGGAGGGGAGCAGTCCGGATTCCGATTCAATGCGAGGAGGCTGAGCCATCCGGCAAAACCTTCAACTGGCGGGGGCCCTCGGGACCCCGTTGTGCATTTTCAGCCCGGTTTTGGCGGGCCTTGCCCGTTTTCCCGATTAACCTTTCAATCCATCTGGATCCATGCGTAAATTCAAAGTCGGAATCATCGGTTGCGGAAGAATCGGCAGTTTGCTGGAGGAAGACCCCCTGCGAGGCAAACCCTGCACTCACGCGGGTGGATTTTCCGCGCTCAAGAACGTCGAAATCGCGGCGGGATGCGATATCGACCCCAACCGCCTGCAACGCTTCGGCCGCCGCTGGGGAACCGGCCGACTTTACACCGATTACCGGAAGATGCTGGGCAATGAAACTTTGGATATAGTGTGCATCGCCACCTGGACACACCTCCATGCCCCAATGGTGATTGACGCGGCGCGCGCGGGGGTCAAGGGCATCTTCTGTGAAAAACCCATTGCGGTGGATATCAGCGAAGCAAAAAAGATGGTTCGCGCCTGCCGCCGGCATGGGGTTCCGCTTCTCATCAATCATGAACGCCGGTGGGATCCCTATTACGTTAAAGCCCGGGAACTGATCCAAAAGGGAAAAATCGGGGAGCTTCGCACCATCATCGGAAACACCCTCAGTTGGAAACCCGGGAAATTTTCCAAAGCCCGCTATGGCGGAGGACCGCTGTTTCACGACGGAACCCACCTGACCGACCTGCTTCTCTACTTCGGTGGGGCGGTGGATTGGGTTTCGGGTTATGAACTCCGGTCGAACGGAAAAAAGTGTATCGAGGAAACCGCCTGTGCCATGCTCGGATTCAAAAACGGTGTGATGGGATTCATCGAGGGCGGCGGCGCCCGGAAATATTTCAACTTCGAACTTGATATCCAGGGTTCGGAAGGCCGCATCCTGATCGGCAATGGCGGCCGCGAACTGTTTCTCACGCGCACCAGCAAGCGGTTCACGGGATTCCACGAACTGGAGCGGGCGAACTTCCCCCTTCCCCGGAAATTGGAAAGCCCCTTTGCAGGAGGGGCTCGCGATATGGTACGGTGCATCCAGTCAGGCCAGGAAACCCGCTCCTCCGGCCAGGACGGTTTGGAAGCACTCAAAGTCATCATGACCGTTTACCGATCCGCACAATGCCAGGGCAAACGTCTTCGGATACCTTAACCCTCTCCCCCACCCACCGGTGGCTCCTTGCCGGAATCCTCATTCTTTTCCTGATTCCCCTGTTCAAAGTTTACTTCAATGCCACCTCCGAGTTGGCCATTGCCGGGACGTATTCCGCGAAAGGCGACCTCGACAACGCCGTCCTTCATTATGGGCGATCCCTCCATTGGTACCTGCCGGGATTGCCTTCGAGAAACAAGGCCGCCGAGGGGATGTGGAACGTGGCCCAGCAGTTCGAGGACAAGGAAAAGCTTGAAGAAGCCCTGAGTGTTTACCGCCAGCTCCGCGGCTCCATTTACTCGGTGCGGAGCCTTTACACTCCGGATGTATCATGGATCGAGCGGTGCAATGAAAAAATCGCCCGGCTCATGGCCCTCCTCCCTCCCTCATCCGAAATGGAAAGGAGTAAGTCGTTCGATCAGAGAAAGTCCGATGCTTTGAATCTTCTTTCCCGCTCGGTTCCACCGCACACGTTTTGGTCGCTGGTCGCCGTGGGGGGATTCATCGGGTGGGTGACCTGCGCCCTGGGATGGATCGTGCGGGGCTTTACCCCTTCGGGAGAATTTTCGGTCCGGCGCGCTTTGCCTTGGGGCGGCGGGTTCATGGCTTGTTACGGACTCTGGATTCTCGGTCTTTACTGGACCTGACCCGGCCCGAAGATTAAAAAAATTTAATTGCAAAAAAAAGAGCCTCTGTTGTAACCTTCTAACCGTCTGAAGGTTTCCCTTAGAGATGTCAAATTACCTCGTTGCCGGTAGTCGAATCTTCAGGGCTGTGAGGTGACCCAATCTTCACGCCCCTGATTTGCCGCCCTGAACCTGTCGAAAGATGAAGGGTGGATTCATTCGAATTCGGGCAACAAAGGAACCGGTCCGCACCCTCCACCGCGGCTTAACCCTTCAAATATATTCAGAATGATCGCGATTGAAAACCTGACTAAATTTTATGGCCCCCGAAGGGCCATCAATAATCTTTCTTTCACGATTGATAAGGGAGAGGTCGTCGGCTTCCTCGGGCCCAACGGGGCGGGAAAATCCACGACGATGAATATTCTTGCCTGTATTATTCCCGCATCAAGCGGGACCGCCAGGGTATGCGGATTCGACGTCTTCGAACAGTCCCTGGAGATCCGCAAGATCATCGGGTATCTTCCCGAAACCCCTCCCCTCTATCAGGACATGGTGGTGGAGGATTACCTGAAATTCGCCGCGGCCATACGCCGGGTGGCATCCCGCAACATCCCCGGGGCGCTGGACCGGGTTATTGATGCGTGTCGCCTGAAGGACGTCCGCAAGCGGATTATCGGGAAGCTATCGAAAGGGTTCCAGCAACGGGTCGGGCTCGCGCAAGCCCTGGTCCACAATCCCGATATTTTAATTCTTGATGAGCCCACCATCGGTCTGGATCCCATTCAGATCATTGAAATCCGCAAACTGATCAAGGAACTGGCGCAGTCGCATACCATTATTCTCAGCTCTCACATCCTTCCCGAAATCACGCAGATCTGCAAAAGAGTCATCATCATTAATGAGGGAGAAATCGCCGCGGTCGATTCGCTGGAAGGTCTGACGACTTCGCTCCATAAAAGCGAGCGGATCCTCTTGAAAGTGCGGAAAACCCTGGATGAAATCCCCTCCCAACTCAAATCGCTGGAGGGGGTATTATCCGTTCACTCCCAGGAGGATGGGGGATTCCTGATCGAGTGCGACCACAACACCGGTCTCCAGGACCGCGTGGCAAGATTATCTTTGGACCGGGACTGGGGCCTGGTGGAACTTAAACCCCTCGCCATGACGCTGGAAGATATCTTCCTCAAACTGACGCTGGAAGAGAAAGGGGTGGAGGTATGAGGAACGCGTGGCTGGTGGCCAAAAGAGATCTCGGTTCTTTTTTCAGTTCCCCCATGTTTTATGTGGTCACCACGGTCTTTCTCGTGCTGTACAGTTTTATTTTTTTCAACATCCTCAATTTCTTCAGCTTCCAAAG
>PCWF01000041.1:7293-16030 GCA_002796165.1 Nitrospinae bacterium CG11_big_fil_rev_8_21_14_0_20_56_8 | reverse complement strand
TTCCGATCATCACCATGCGAAGTTTCGCCGAGGAGAAGAAGAATAGAACCATGACTCTTCTCCTTTCCTCCCCGATCCATCTCAAGGAAATCATATTGGGAAAATTTTTCGCCTGCCTGGGAGTGGTCCTCGTGATGGTGGCGATATCGTCCTATTCCATCCTGTATCTGTTCAAGGTGGGGTCGCCGGAGGTGGGACCGATCCTTTCGGGTTACCTGGGGATTCTGCTCATTTCGGGATGCTACATTTCCATGGGAATTTTCGCCTCATCGCTGACGGACAATCAGGTCATCGCGGCGGTTCTTTCGTTCGGCCTTGCCCTGTTCATGTGGGTCATCGGCTGGGCCGCGCAGGCCACCGGTCCGGGCTTCGGACAGGTCCTGCAGTTTCTGTCGCTCATCGAACACATGGATTCGATGGTGAAAGGAGTGATCAACACGTCGGACCTGACCTATTACCTCTCATTCATTTTCTTCGGATTATTCCTCACACACCGGATCCTGGATTCACAGCGGTGGAGTTGAAATTATGAAAACCGTGGTCAACTTTTCCGGATGGCTCTCGTTGTTGATGGGGTTCTTCGCCCTGTTTTTTTACATCGTGGCCCCTCATCTCTACCTTCTGACCTATGTCCTGCTGGCCGGGGCGGTGGCCAATGCCGCGTTTTATGCATTTATGGAGCGGGACGCGGTGCGGCACGCGCTCAAGACGCGGGCCGCCCTGCATGGCGCGAATTCGTTCGTCCTGATCGTCGTGGTACTCGGGATCCTGACCTTCATCAACCTGCTGACGCACCGGCACAAGAACCGGATCGACCTCACCGAGGGCGGATTTTACACCCTCGCCCCGCAAACGAAAAAAATCGTCTCCAGTTTGCCCCGCGAAGTGAAGATGACGGCCTTCTTCCAGACCGAGGCTCCCGAAAGGACCCGGTTCAAGGACCTCGTCAACGGTTACCTGGAATTGACGGACAAGATCGAACTCAACTTTGTGGATCCCGACAAAAATCCCGCCATCACCAAGCAGTACGGAATCACGACTTACGGAACCGTGGCCCTGGAAAGCGGATCCAAGGAAACCAAAATCAAAAATCCGACGGAAGACAACCTGACCAACGGCATCCTCAAAGTCATCAAGGATGAAACCAAGACCGTGTATTTCCTTGAGGGGCATGGTGAAAAAGACATCAATTCCATGGAAGGCCTGGGTCTGAAGACGGCCCGGGAGCATTTGGAAAAAGATGACTTCAAGGTCGACAAACTTCTCATCCTGAAAACCGCCGAGGTTCCGCAAGAAGCCGACCTCCTCGTCATCGCGGGTCCTCTGCGTCCCATCCTTCCCGAAGAGCAAAAGGTAATCGAGGATTACCTCAATACGGGGGGCGCGGTTTTCCTGATGGTCGATCCCCAGTCGGAATTTGGAATGGCCGGGATGCTCGCCGGTTGGGGTGTGGAATTGCGGGAAGACATGATCGTCGATCCCCTTTCCAAACTGTTCGGCGGGGACGCCGCGGCTCCGGTGGTCAATGAATATATCTTTCACGATATCACCAAGGACTTCACCCTCCCCACCATCTTTCCCATTTTGCGTTCCGTTCGCGCCCAAAAGGCGCCCGGGGTGGAAACGGTGGAGTTGATGCAATCGGGAGCCAACAGTTGGGCCGAGTCCCAACTCGGGTCATCCAAAGTCCGCTTCGATCCTGGAGAAGATGTGAAGGGCCCCGTGCCCATCGGGGTGGTCGCCACCCGGGACCTGGGTCAAAAGGATTCACCCCCGTCTCCGGCCACGGAAGAGGCCGCGAAGCCCGGTCCGAAGGCGCGGCTCGTGGTGTTGGGAGATTCCGATTTCGCCAGCAACACTTATTTCAATTTTTCCGGAAACGGGGACCTGTTTCTCAACACCATATCCTGGCTGGCCGAGGAAGAAAACCTCATCTCCATCCGCCCCCGGGAGCGCAAGCATAATCCGGTCCAGTTGACCGGCGCGGAGGGAAGCGCGCTATTTCTTCTGGGAACCATCCTGTTCCCCTCGATGGTCCTCGCCGTGGGCGTAACCCGATGGTGGAAGCGACGCCGCCTGTGATCCCTCCTCCCGGACCGGGCCGATTCAAACGAGGAAGTCCATGAAGTTCAAGGGAACACTCTGGCTGATCCTGATCCTGGCCGGGCTCGCCGCATATTACTATGCGGTCGATCTGCCCCGGGAGGAAAAGGAAAAAAAAGAGAAGGAACGATCCGAAACCGTTCTCCCGTTTCAACCGGGCGAGGTGGAATCCTTCGTCCTCAACCGGAAGGACCTCACCCTCGCCCTTCACCGCAAGGGGGAAAACGCATGGGAACTCACAAAACCCTTGGAAGCTCCCGGCGACCTGGTCGCCGTCGATCTGTTCCTCGACCGTTTGCAATCCCTCAAAACGTCACGCCTGGTGGAAGAGTCGGCCAAGGACCTCGCCCCGTTTGGATTGCAGGCCCCTTCATTGACCGTTTCCCTTAAAACGAAATCCGGGAAGGAGTTAAAGTTGCTTGTCGGGGACGAGCACCCGATGGGCTCGGGAATCTATATGAAAACCGAGGCCGATGCGAAGGTGCTCCTCGTTCCCGCATCCCGCAATGAAATCGAAAAATCGGTGTTTGCGTTCCGGGACAAAACCCTTCTGAAATTCGAGCCGGATCACATTACCCGCATCGACATCGAACGCCAGCCCAAGCCCCTCACGCTGATAAAATCCGGGGACCAATGGCGCTTCCCGGGCGAGGAATTTCTCAAGGCCGATCCGGCGGAGGTCCGCAATTTTCTCGACCAGGTGCGGCGTGAAAAGATCCGGGAATTCGTCGACGAGACCCCGGCTTCCCTGGCGCCGTTCAATCTGAACCAGCCGACTCTCACCCTCACCCTGACCGCAAAGGAGGGCGAGCCGCCGATCAAACTGCTGATCGGAAACCGGAAGGAAGAACAAGGTTACTTTGCCAAAACGGACGATGATCCCCGCGTCCTCCTGGTTCCCTCATCCCTGGTGGAACACCTTTCGCAAAAGCAGGTCGACTTCATCGACCGGGTTCTGGCCGACTTCAATACGGCCGAGGCCACCCGGCTCGACTTCCAGAGCGGGGACGAAGTGATTCGATTGGTGCGCGAGTCGGGCGAAGACAAAAAGTGGCGGTTGGAATTTCCCATCCAGTCCGACACCGACACGGGGACCGTGAATACCCTGCTGGCCGACCTGCGCGAGGCCCGGATCGAAGAATTCGTCAAAACCCAAATCGTGGATCCCGTCCCATTCGGACTGGATCGGCCCAAAAAGAAACTCACCGCCTTTTCCGGGAAAGAGGCCGTCTGGTTTTTGGAACTGGGCAACACCACCCAGGACCAACTTCACCAGTTTGCGCGAAGAAAGGGAGAGAAGGCCGTCTTCTCTTTAAAAACGGAAACCGTTCAAAAACTGTTCCGCGACCTTAACAGCCTGCGCGATCGAAAGCTTTTGCATTTCCAGACCGACGAGGTGAACCGGATCCGTCTCGAATACCCCAAGCAGACTTTCGAACTGGAAAAGGAGGGAGACGACTGGAACCTGGTTCAGCCCAGGGCGGTCAAAAAAATTAAAGCCTTTTTGGGCAACGACACCCTGTGGACGCTGAAAACGATGGAATTCGACCATCTCGTCTCTCCCTCCATGGACGAAGCGAAAACCGGACTCAACCTTCCCGCCGCCCGCATCACGTTGTGGAACGCCAAAGGCACGGTCCTGGGGGAGGTGTCGATCGGCAAACCCGTCAATGGCCAGCCTTTACTTTTCGCCCGGGTGGAAGGTAACAAATCCCTCTACGAAATCAAAAAACGCTTCCTCGACGAATTGCCCCAAAACCTGGAAAAATTCGAGCCGTAACCTTTCAGCGAAACCCAAACCGGCGCCTGAGATCCTCTGTCCCGGGACCCTTGGAATTAGGAAAAATCCTCCCCTTCATATAGGCATATCCGAAATTTGCCACACTTCATATTGTATTATTTCACGCCGGGGTAGATTTTCTGCGCCCCGTGGCTTCATATAACATATTGAAAAATAAAGATTTATTTAAACATCAAAAAAATTGAATTTTTATTGCTTGACAACCACAATATGTAGTGGTATTTTCCTGCAAGTTATACAAGATAGAGGAAGCAGGTTTTTCTTCTATTCCCGGGCGTGGCCCGCGAGAAGAGCCCAAAATTCGATTTAGAAGTAAATTTCGAAAAAGGTGCCTTGGGTACCTTAAGGACTCTCCAACGGCGGGTTACTATATGGAGGACTTCCGTGGAAGGTAAGCTTGTGTATCCTAATGCCGGGCTAGGAATGGACAACGGCCACGTGGGATGCATGTCACCCCCTTCCAATACCCCCAAATGCACTAGCGCCGGCCGAACCCCCGTTTTTTCATCGGCTGAAAGGTTCCTCCCAAACGGCGTCCCACGGAAGCTCTTTTTCTGACGGATCTGGTTCCGGCAGAATAGTAACCCGCCTCCTTCTCTCGCACAGAAGAGGCTCCTTGCCCCTTCGTTTCCATTCTACTGATCCCATTAACGTGGCGGCGGTTCCTTCGAACTGTCCTTGCATGCCGGAAGCGGTTCCTCTATATTTGGATTTTCCCCAACCGGAAATCGAACCTCGGCACGGACCCGTCTCAAGAGAGGACCCCTTGTATTCAACCCAGCGCCTGTCATGCATGGTGGAAGGCCCCAACCTCCCGGAATACGCCCATCCGGGTGATGCGGGAGCCGACTTGCGATCCGCCGTCCACGCCGTGGTTCCCGCCCGCGGGAAACTTTTGGTGTCCACCGGCATCCGCCTGCAATTGCCTGCAGGCCACGTGGGGCTGATCTGGCCTCGGAGCGGCCTGGCCGTGAACCATGCCATCGACTGCGGTGCGGGGGTCATCGACACCGGGTACCGCGGAGAAGTGAAGGTCCTTCTCTTCAATCATTCCGACCGGGATTTCCCGATTCAACCGGGAGACCGCATCGCCCAGCTCCTGATTCAGAAGGTGGAGCAGGTGGAGTTCATTGCCGTTGACCTTTTGGAGGAATCGGCGCGCGGAACGGGGGGATTCGGGTCCACCGGCGGACAATAGGGAGGCATTCTCATCATGACCTCGCGGCGCCGGGTCAACCAGTCGGATATCCTCCTGACGCAAGGGGACATCACCGAAAGCGATACCGACGCCATTGTCAATGCGGCCAATTCCCAGTTGGTGCTGGGCGCCGGGGTGGCCGGGGCGATCCGGAAAAAGGGCGGTCCTTCGATCCAGGAGGAATGCAACGCGATCGGGGGCTGTCCCGTGGGAGATGCCAGACTTACCTCGGGCGGCGCCCTCAAGGCAAAATATGTGATCCACGCGGTGGGTCCGCGCTGGGGCGAGGGAAACGAGGAGAAGAAGCTGAAAAATGCCACTCTGAACGCCCTCCGGCGGGCCGAAGAAAAAGGGTTGAAATCCATCGCCTTCCCTGCCCTGAGCACCGGCATATTTGGTTTTCCGCTGGAACTCGCGGCCCGAATCATGCTACAAACAGTAGAGGAATACCTTAACTCCGAGACCGGCATACAGACGGTGGTATTTACTCTGTTTGATGATCCTGCATTTTCGGTCTTTCAGAAAAATCTCGAAAACATACCTTAACCCCGGCATCATTCCGGGAGGAGCCCCCACCCAACAACGGAAGACTCCCAGGGAGTTTCCAGGAGGATATCATGGGCTTGATCGGCACTTTGTTCAAAAACTGGTTTGGAACCACGCAGGCAACGGCCGGGGTTTCAGGTAGCGGCGAGATACCGCACGCAAAACATAAAATCCCCTACGAGGTCATTCGGGTTCAGCCGACCCCGAATCCCGACGCGTTTCAATTTACCTTGAATATGCCGGTCATCGGCGAAGGCACTCGCACGTTTGAATCCCCCGAGGACGCAAAGGGTGACCCCTTCGCCGAGCAACTGTTCCAGTTATTCGGGGTCCAAAACGTATTCCTGAAAGAAAACTTCGTCACCGTTACCAAATCCCCTTCCGTGGGCTGGCATACTCTTCTGGAGCGGATCAACGATATCATCGAGGAATTCCTGGTCTTCCAGCAGGTTCCCGACCATGCCAAAGCCCTCACGCCCGCAGAGGATCCCCTGGCGGATTTCAAGAAGGAAGATTTCGGCACAATGAGCGCGGAACAAAAAGGCCGCGTCATTGAAGCGATTCTGGATAAGGCCATCCGGCCCGCCTTGTCGAACGACGGCGGCGGACTGGACGTTCTGGGGATCGAGGGCAACGTGGTGAAGATTCATTACCAGGGCGCTTGCGGCAGTTGCCCCAGTTCCACCACCGGCACACTACTTTACATCGAAAATTTTCTGCGGGAGAACGTTCACTCCGATCTTGAGGTGCGGGCGAATTAACCCGTCCGTCTCACCCCTTCCCTTCCCACCGCGGAACCGGGAGCCATTGCCCTTGAGTTAAAGCCATTTTCCGGGAAGTTCTTTCGGTGCGTAATCGCAAATGTAATCGAGAGCGCTTTGCGGATCGGGAACCACCGCGCATAACTCCAGCGTCTCGGGCTTGGCAAATCTCAAATCCACCATTTCCCGCAACAGATCCATCAGGCTACGATAGTAGTCCCGGGTATTGATGAACACCAGAGGCTTCCGCGTCAACTTTAATTGCCGCATGGAGAGGATTTCCATCGCCTCCTCCAGAGTGCCGATTCCCCCCGGGAGGGCGATGAACGCATCGGACCGGGCATCCATCGCCGCTTTGCGTTCGCGCATGTCGCGGGTGACGATCAACTCATCCGCGTCGAGGTATTCGATATCCTTTTTCCGGAAGAATTCCGGCAGGACCCCCAAAACTTTCCCCCCTTCCGCGTGCACCCCACGGGCAACGCATCCCATAAGGCCTATACCCGCTCCTCCGTAAACGAGACCGATGCCCTGACGCCCCATGCGTCGTCCCAGGTCGGTCGCCACATTCTGAAACTCGGAATCCACCGAATTGCTGGACGAACAGAAAACACAAATGGAATGTATCGAGGTCATTGCAAATTCTCAAGGCGGGTTTTTGGGATCGAAAACTTGTACCCCCTAGGGGACACCCGTAAAATGTTTACAATAGGTCACCGCCCGGCCTCTGTCAACGAAGGAAGCGACAGAGCCCGGCGGGTCGGACCGGGGCGATTTCTTGCCTTGTAAATTCGAGCCCAGCGACCTATACTAAAATCGTAATCCAATCCCATGCTTTGAAATTGCGAGGTAACGTGCCATGCCCGCGGCTTTGGATCCCACATCTGGAAGCGCCCAGGGGGCGAACCGAACGACCATCATCGATCAGGTGAGTTCTCTTCCGAAAAGTCCGCTGAGAACCATCGAACAATTTAACGGCGAACCACAGGAATTTGGCGCCGACCGCACCCCGTTAGATGTCGTCAAGACCGGTGGAAATGAGGTCAACACCGGGGCTTCCACGCGAATCGAGCCTCCCCCCGAAGTAGGTAAGGGGAGCATTGCCGACGTTTTCCTCTAAGGGAAACCCCTGGGTTTCGGTTGGACTTTCCCCGGCGCTTCCCGGCGCTTGGAGTGTATTCGAACATCCCGCCTTCATTTTTTTTCCCTTCCCCTTGACGTCGTACCTCTCTAACGCTACATTTCAGGAATGATCTTTAAGGGTCGATCCGTCATCGCACCCCAACCTGAACCTGGAAAGAGAGGGAACTATGTCCGACAGCGTCTACAAAGTCATCGAACTCATCGGCACCAGCACCCAATCGTGGGAAGACGCCGCACGTAATGCCGTTGAAACCGCGTCCAAAAGCCTCGCCGATCTGCGCGTCGCCGAAATAGGCAAACTCGACATGAAAGTTGAAGATGGGAAGGTCACGGCCTTCCGGGCCAGGGTTCATCTTTCTTTCAAATATAAAAAAGAAAGTTGAAAACTCATCCGTACCCGGGATCGAACGAATGATCGAACTGGTATTTTTCCCGGGGTGTCCCCTTGCGAACCAGATCAGGACCTGGCTTATAAATTGGCGGGTTCCATTTCGGGAAATTTGCCAGGACACGCTGGAGGAAGGACATCCGATGCAGAACCTGACTTCCCCGTCTCTCTTGCGGGACGGGGAAATTCTTTTGGGGGAAAACCTCGGCGCCCCCGGGGCAGGATGCACCTGGCCCCTGCCCGATGCCGAGACGTTGCGCAAGACTATTTCAGGATGATTCCACCGGCGGCAAGCCGGGCCGATTTTTCAGCGCCTGCGCGACCGTTCTAAAGGAGCCCCTCATCCCGCTGATCGGGCATATACAATTTTTTGTATTCACCGATGGCATACCGGTCCGTCATGCCGGAAACGTAATCGCAGATCCTGCGCTCCAGCGGCCCATGCCGTTCGTTCGTCAAAACCGCGCCGGGGAGCAGGCCGGGATTCCTCATATAGGCTTCGAAGATTTTGGACAGATGCAGTTCCGCCTTGAACTCCATCCGCTGAACCTTGCGGTGGGTGTACATGTGGCGAAACAGGAATTTCTTCAATTCCGTATTTTTATCCCTCAGCTCCCGGCTGAATCCGCCGGCCCGGCCCAGAGCCCGTCGCACATCATCGGCCGTCTTCACTCCATAACGTTTCACATTACGAAGAGTGGTTTTTAGAAAATCGGTGACCAGATCGTTGATGATATTTTTAACGATCTGGTATTTCTTGAGTTTGTCATCGAGATTGACATAGCGCTTGTCCAGTT
>PCWF01000041.1:331-7278 GCA_002796165.1 Nitrospinae bacterium CG11_big_fil_rev_8_21_14_0_20_56_8 | reverse complement strand
GCCACAGAGCGACGCGGCGCAATTCGCCAAAATCGAGAAGGTTAGAAGTAATGCCGTCATCGAGGTCATGCGCGTTGTAGGCGATTCCATCGGCAAAATCGGCGACCTGCGCTTCCAGGGAAGGATAACGGTATCCCTTGATCGCAAAGAGGGGATTGTCGGGATCCATGTACCGTTTGCTGATTCCCTCCAGCACTTCCCAGGTCAGGTTGAGTCCATCGAATTCGGGGTATCGCTTTTCAAGGAGCTTGACGATGCGCAGGCTCTGGCGGTTGTGTTCGAACCCGCCGTGGTCCTCCATCAGCCGGTTCAGCACATCCTGACCGTTATGACCGAAAGGAGGATGCCCCAGGTCGTGCGCCAGGGCAATCGCCTCGGCCAGGTCCTCGTTCAAGCGAAGTGATTTGCAGATGGAGCGGGTGATCTGCGCCACCTCGATGGAATGGGTCAACCGCGTGCGGTAATAGTCCCCTTCGTGATAAACAAAAACCTGGGTTTTGTATTCGAGGCGGCGGAAAGCGGAAGAGTGAATGACACGGTCGCGATCCCTTTGAAACCGGGTTCTGTAAGGGTGTTCCTTTTCGGGATGGTTTCGTTTCCGGCTTTCACCGCTTTTAACGGCATAGGGGGCGAGGCTGGTTTGTTCCAGTTTTTCGAGGTCTTGCCGTTTGATCAAGATTTCGGATCCAAAAACTAGGGTTGGGGCGGGAAGGAATACAACCCAACTAAAAAACGGAATACGCGGAAAAAAGGCCGGACCGGGGTCAAGATGAATTGATTTGCTTGATCACCTCGTCCCAGTCAGTTTCTTCGATTTCCCTCAAGGTAATGGGCCCCATTTCCTTGAACCGGGAACGTTCTTCAAGGTTCGCCTTCATGTTGGGATCCGGGTCCGGCCCCGGCAATGGGGACTCCTTTTCAGTCCGAAGGCGAGAAATGTCTTCGGGAATGGGGGACGTCGGCTCGGTCTTCTCCGTGAGCAAGTCCTCTCTTGCCTCGCGAAGGACCCTGAACGCCTGATTGAAATTGTTGTTGATGGCCGTCCCCAACTCCCCCAAATGCACGTTCACCGTCTTAAAATATTCATGGTGCAGGCCATGGTGCAAAAATCGAAACGAATTCAGCCGATTGGCCTCCATATAATCATCCGAAGCCAGCCGGAATTGCCCTTCGTGAGCATACAACCGGCCTCGGTAAACATGCGCCAAAAAATGCCGGGGACGCAGGCTCAACACCATGTTCAGATTCAAAAGGGCAACGGCAAACCTTTTATTTTCAATACATTTTATGGCATGAACAAAATGCTTGCGGACTTCGGAGTTGCGGTTATCCGCCAACTGGTATCCCGTTTCCAAAACGGGGAAACACATTCGACCCAGTTTGAACCTCAACCATTCAATAAATTTGGGAAATCTGTTCAAAAGAACGGACATGGTTCTTACTTACAATTCTGAAAGGAAGCACCGAAACCGATTGAGCCAAGGACGTAAGTGAGTTCGGTTCCGATTTTACCAAAATTAAACCTCGGGTCAAATTTTATTCTTTTTTCTTTAGGCATCGGTCACCCAAAGGAAAATCTCTGTAATCCGATGAAATAACCGGGGCGGCGAACCCTCACGGCCAATCCCCCTAATCATCTATTTTACTTTATGTTACAGGCTTTTTATGCTATTTTAAAAAAATGCAATGTCCTGAATGTGGCTACATCAGTTTCAAGTCCGCGCAAAAGTGCGGCAATTGCGATGCCAGCTTGAAACACATGGATCGCAAAGGTTTGCACCATCCCGCAGAGGGGTTTTCCATTTTTTCCCCTTCCGGGGCGAGGCAACCGGCGTTGTCAGAAGTCACTACGATGGCCGCCGAGGGCATCGGGTTGGAATTTGAGGAACCGGACCTTGAGGAGAGGATTCTCGAGCCTGAAACAGTCACCTCCCGGGAACCCTCTGCCGGACCGGTGGCCCTTGAACCGGGGGACTTTGAACTGGATCTCTCCGATGCACATCCAGTTGAAAGTTCCATCGCCGGGGAGATTTCTATCGCGGCCCCGACCGACAGTCTGGATTTCGACGACAGCCACATGGAAATGGGAGACCTTGAGGTGGAAGGTCTCGGATTTGACGAAGGATCCCACGCGGCCGAAGAAGAGACGGAATCTCTGGAATTGAATCTGGAAGCTCCGGAGGAACCCACCCTTGCACTGGATGAAGTTGAAGGAGCCGAGCCCGTCGCCAAACCCGTAACGGAACCGGATTCCGCTCTTGAGGAAGATCTCCTTCTCGACCTCGGAGAAGAAAAATCCGATCACGTCCCCGAACTCGAATTTGACCTTGAAGCACCGGATAAGAATGGGGAACCCATTCTGGATCTCCCTCCCGAAGACGAAGCCGACACGATTACTGAAGAACCTGCGCCCACCGCAATTGAAGATCTGGAGGGGGAATCCCCCGATCTGGATTTTGGACCGGAGGAGATGGAAGGTGTTACCTCCCCGTACGAACCCGAAGAAGAGGTTCCGGCCGCGGTCCAGACCGAGGAAAACCCCATCAAACTGGAACTCGATGCCGAGTACGACGAAAACGCATCCCCCCCGTCCGAGGAACTCCCGCCGCCAATTGAAGACCTGGGATTGAGCATCGAGGAGGACAAGGACGCACCCCTCAAAATCGCCGAGGAAAAACCCGTGGAAGTGGAAATCGAGGACCTGGGATTGTCCCTGGAAGAGAATCAGGATGCTCCGCTCAAGACCGTTCAGGAGGATGCCCCTCCCGTTGAGATCGAGGATCTGGGGCTCGAACTGGAGATCGACGAAGACGAGGAAGCTCCCCCAAAATCGCCCCACAACCCGAAAACCTGACCCCCCCTAGCCGCTCGATCCCCTGCCCTCTCCCCGCCGGTTCCGAATATTTTCAGTCCTTGAAACCCGAACGCTCGAATACAAAAATGTTGGATTTTCTATTTAATTTCTTTTATAAAGGTTCATCTTACGGTAAACTTTCAATCCCCAGAGGTGCCGTTATTTCACCTTCCTGAAATGGTCTTATGGACTATCCGGCGGCGGGGTTCCTGAGAAGGTTTGCGGCGTTGGTACTCGATGTTCTGATCCTCGACATCGCGGGAACGCTGATCACCTATCCGGTCCAAAAACAGTTTGATATTCAGATCGATGAAGTCCTGAACCTGCTGAAAATGGGTCACGCACCCAGCCAGTCCTTTATCCTGTTTTTGTTGATCTACTCGGTGATCGTCACCATATTATGGGGATTTTATTTCACATTCTTTATCGGTTACAACGGCCAAACCCCCGGCAAAAAATTGTTGAGGTTACGCGTCGAGCGGGAAGACGGAAGTCCGGTGAATTACGCGACGGCTTTCAATCGCTTCGTCGGTTACTCCCTGTCTGGGGGAATTTTCTTTGTCGGGTTCCTCTGGGCCTTGTGGGACAAGGAAAAGCGCACCTGGCACGATAAAATGGCCCATACCCGTGTGGTCAAACTATAAGTTGAATTCAATATCCATTTAAACTGACGGAAAAGAAAATGAAGAAAAAATATTTACTCGCTCCAGGACCGACCCCGGTCCCCGAACACGTCTCCCTGGAAATGGCCCTGCCCATGGTGCATCATCG
Organism: Nitrospinae bacterium CG11_big_fil_rev_8_21_14_0_20_56_8; assembly: GCA_002796165.1. Lineage (GTDB taxonomy): Bacteria > Nitrospinota > Nitrospinia > Nitrospinales > VA-1 > 21-14-0-20-56-8. The sequence continues at coordinate 3,653 of PCWF01000041.1, read as the reverse complement.
CACCCCGCAATTCAGCCAGATTTTTGCGGAAGCCGCGGAAGATGCGAAATACCTGTTTCAAACCAAGCAGGACGTTCTCCTTCTCGCCGCCACCGGAACGGGTGGAATGGAGGCCTGCGTGACGAATCTGTTCTCGCCGGGAGACAAGGTTCTCGTCATCAACGGGGGCAAATTCGGCGAGCGCTGGGGAAAAATTGCGGAGACCTACGGGCTCAAGGTGGTCTGGCATAAAGTGGAATGGGGCCAAGCCGCCGATCCCATGGACGTCAAGGCAACGCTGGAAAAGGAAAAGGACGTGAAAGCCATTTTGACCCAGGCGTCGGAAACGTCTACCGCGGCGGCCCATCCCATCGAGGAACTTTCCAAACTGACCCGCGGACGGGACGACCTCCTTCTGATCGTGGACGGCATCACCGGTGTCGGCGTGTTTGACCTGCCCATGGACAAATGGGGCATCGACGGCCTGATCACGGGAAGTCAGAAAGCCCTGGAACTTCCCCCCGGCCTGGCCCTGGTCGCGCTCAGCGAAAAAGCCTGGAAGTTTGCGGGACAGTCCAAGTGTCCCCGGTTCTATTTCGACCTGAAAAAGGAGCGCAAAAATCTGGCCGACAAAACCTCCGCGTATACCCCGGCGGTTTCTCTGGTGATCGGTCTCCGCCGCGTCCTGAAGGATCTCAAGGAAGAAGGGCTGGAAAATGTCTTCAAACGGCATAACCGGCTGGCACGGGCCACACGGGCCGCGGTCGCCGCGCTGGGACTCGAAAATATCGCCCCCAATGCGCCCGCCGATAGTTGCACCGGCGCCTTCGTTCCGGAAGGAATCGACGGAGGCAAACTGGTCAAATCGATCCGGGACGATTTTGGAGTCACCCTGGCGGGTGGACAGGACCAATGGAAGGGAAAAATCATCCGCATCGCGCACCTGGGCTACGTCGATACTTTCGACACCATCATCGCTATTTCCGCGTTGGAAATGGCCCTGCGGAAATTCGGCCATAAGGTGGAATTCGGCAAGGGAGTCGCCGCCGCCCAGGAAATACTGATGGAGGGATACTGAGGCGCCGCCGGGAACACCTCCCGAAAGGCCTCCGGATCCGTCAAAGGTTCCCATATAAAAGTCACCCATAAACCCGTCCCGGGATACCCGGGTCTATCAATCTGGAGTCAACGTAATGAAAGTTCTGGTATCCGACAGTCTTTCGGCCACGGGAATCGAAATTCTCAAAAACGAATCCGGAATCAAGGTGGATGTCAAAACCGGTTTGCCCAAGGAGGAGCTGATCGCCGCGATCCCTGCGTATGACGCGCTCATCGTTCGAAGCGCCACCAAGGTCACCGCCGACATCATCGAAGCGGGAACCAACCTGAAAGTGATCGGCCGCGCCGGCATCGGGGTGGACAACATCGATCTGGACGCGGCGGGGAAAAAGGGCATCATTGTCATGAACGCCCCCGAAGGCAACATCATCACCACCGCCGAGCATGCTCTCGCCCTGATGATGGCCATGGCCCGCAACATCCCCCAGGCCGACGCCTCCATCAAGAAAAAGGAATGGGCCCCCAAAAAGTTCATGGGCGTCGAATTACACGGAAAAGTTCTCGGCATCGTGGGATTGGGCCGCATCGGAAGCATCGTGGCCGAGCGTGCCAAGGCGTTTCACATGAAGGTTCTGGTTTTCGACCCCTACATTTCCAAAGATCACGCGGAAAAAGTGGGGGTGGAAATCGTGGAATTAAAAGATCTGCTCCTGCGCTCCGATTTTCTTTCGCTTCATGCCCCATCCACCGACAAGCCTCTGCTGGGGAAAGAAGAATTCAGCATCATGAAACCGGGAATGCGGATCGTCAACTGCGCCCGGGGCACGCTGATTGACGATGCGGCCTTGATCGAAGCGGTCACATCGGGGAAAGTCGCCCAGGCCGCCCTCGACGTTTACACCCAGGAACCCCTGGCCGAAAACAGCCCGCTTCGCAACTATCCCGCCATCATCTGCACCCCTCACCTGGGAGCTTCCACGGAAGAGGCTCAGGAAAAAGTGGCGGTGGCGATTTGCGATCAAATTATCGACTATCTCAAATACGGCAATGTGCGAAATGCCGTCAACATGCCGTCCATCGATGCCGAGACCCTGAAAAAAATCCGTCCTTATCTCAAGCTGGGCGAAGACCTGGGACTGTTTCTTTCGCAAATGGTGGACGCACCCGTGCTCAAGGTCGCCGTTCAATATAATGGTGAAGTGGCCGGGGTCAAGGTCGAACCCATAACCACCTCGATCCTCAAGGGCCTGTTCACCAAGTCCATCGACGGGGTCAACATGGTCAATGCTCCCTTTCTCGCCAAGGAGCGCGGTGTGGAAGTGCAGGAATCGAAAAGCACCGAGGTACACGAATACACCAGTACCATCCTGGTGGCGCTGACCACGCGAAACGGGGAAAAAAGTGTCACCGGGAGTATTTTCGGGAAGGGAGATTCCCGCATCGTGAAGATCGACGAATATTATTTCGAGGCGGTCCTTTCCAAAAACATGCTCGTCCTCAATAATATGGACGTCCCGGGGGTCATCGGCAATCTGGGCCATATCCTTGGCAAGAACAACATCAATATCGCGGGATTCCACCTGGGCCGTCTCAAACCCGGCGACCGCGCCATGGCCATCCTCAATATCGACAGCCCGCCCACCACGGAAGCATTGCGGGAGTTGAAAAAAGATCCCAATATCGTCAACGTTCTCAGCGTTACCCTGTAACAGCGGCCAAAAAAAAGGAGCGGGCGATTTGCCCGCTCCCCGGATTTCTTCAGACCCGATGCCCGTCCCCCAGGACGAATCTCAAGGGCGCCCAGGGCAACAGATAACCCCCGTGCTCCCCTGCGTTTTCAGTTATCTTCCGTCTCTTTCGATGCCGCTCCGCTCTTCGCTTCCTGCTTGACGCCCTCGGCGCCAGCTCCCCCCGCGCCATCGGTGCCCTCAAATTTCTGGCCATACACCTTGGCGATGATTTTATTGATCTCATCCAGGCCCAGAATGTTGTAAACCGCATTGGCCGATTTGAAATGGGGGCTGGTAAAAAGACTCAAAACCTTTTTGCTGGAATAACCCAGCATCATGAATTCATGAGCGTAGTTTTCGGCCACGGTACGAAGGGTCGAATCATCCGCGTCCTCGTCCCCGGTGGGTGGCCCGGCATCCAAATCGGCGTCCTCCTGAACCTCATAGACGTAAATCAGATGCCATCCGAACTCGGTCTTGACCGGTCCCACGACCTCTCCCTCCTGAGCGGAAAACGCCGCCACTTCAAAAGGCCGGACCATGGCTCCCTTGCC
>PCWF01000041.1:0-272 GCA_002796165.1 Nitrospinae bacterium CG11_big_fil_rev_8_21_14_0_20_56_8 | reverse complement strand
CTAAATCGGAAAAATCTGCTCCCTGGCGGAGACGAGCTAAAATATCTTCAGCCCTGGCTTTTGCTTGGCTATTAAACTGCTCAATTTGAGCTTTTTCTTCTGGAGAGAGTTCTTTTGGCGGAGCCTGTTCTCTAAAATCTAAAATTGGAGTCTCGTCAATCATCTCTATAGCCTCATTTACATCTTTAATTCCAGGCATTTCTACAATAATTCGCCAGGCGTCATGAGAGCGAGCGAGTTGAATCTGTGGCTCAAGTACTCCTAAGGCTCCA